>NZ_JBITBU010000010.1:0-175924 GCF_044452545.1 Nocardia sp. NPDC051900
CCGCTGGCGACTTCGTCGCGGACGCGGCGGCCGCTCGGACGCGAGCCGGGCCGCGAACGGCGGATGCTCGGTCTCGCTTCGCTCGAAAGACGTGGCTGCGGTGCGCTGAGCGCGTTTGTATGTAAGCCCCGGATCCAGCGCGCGCGGGGTCGGGGCGGCCATTGGCAGGTTGTCGGCAGGCGTGGCTCGCCGGGGACGGGGTAGTCCTCTGGACCGACCGCTCGCAATAACGGCGATGTGGTCGCCACGAGATCACTTGTGGGCCCGACAAGAATCCTTCTCGAGTTCGACTTCAGCAGCTCGAAGTCCGTGCGGTCGTAGTCGCTGTTTCGCCGTATCGAGATCCGGACGGCGCACTCGAGGAACCGGTGCCTCCGTGTTCCGGCTGGGCCTATCCGCCCGTGCGGAACTGCTGCGTTTGTGTGCCCGATGCGTCAGTTGCGCGAACCTCAGCCCAGCCAGGGGTCGGTCAGAGGCTCGGGCGGCGGTCGGTTTCGCCGTGGGCGGAAACACCGCCTGCCCGGAATCGACTTGAACTCAACCATTGTTGAGGTCTTAGTGTCGGTGGCCAGGTCTTGGATGGGGCGGGGAGCGAGAGGGAGAACAACGTGAGCATCGAATCCGTGGCGTGGAGCCAGATGTACCGGCGGGCGAACGCGCCACAGGAACAGCGCCCGTTCCGCCGCGCCACCGCAGGGCGCATCGTCCGGTTCGCCGCGCCGCACCGGCGGCGGATCGGCGCGTTCCTGCTGTTCAGCGTGATATCGGCGGTACTCGCCGTGGCCACGCCGGTGCTGGCCGGCCGGGTCGTCGACCACATAGTCGGCGGCGCTGCGCCGCGGGTGGTGGTCGTCCTCGCGGTGGTGATCGGCGTGCTCGCGGTGTTCGACGCCGGACTCGGGGTGGCGACCCGGTGGATGTCGGCGCGAATCGGGGAAGGGCTCATCCTCGACCTGCGCACCGCCGTGTTCGACCACGTGCAGAAGATGCCCGTCGCCTTCTTCACCCGAACCAGGACCGGCGCGCTGGTCAGCCGGTTGAACAACGACGTCATCGGCGCCCAGCGCGCGTTCAGCGACACCCTGTCCGGCGTGGTGGCCAATCTGGTGACCCTCGCGTTGACCCTCGGGGTGATGATCAGCATCTCGTGGCAGATCACGTTGCTGGCGCTGGTGTTGCTTCCGGTATTCGTGCTGCCTGCGCGCCGGATGGGCAACCGCCTAGCCGATTTGCAGCGGGAAGCGGCCCGGCTGAACGCGGCGATGAGCACCCAGATGACCGAGCGGTTCTCCGCGCCGGGCGCGACGCTGGTCAAGCTGTTCGGCCGTCCGGAACAGGAGTCCGACGAGTTCGCGCTGCGGGCCCGCCGGGTGCGGAACATCGGCGTGCGCACCGCGATGCTGCAAACGGTCTTCGTCACCTCGCTCACGCTGGTGTCCGCGCTGGCGATCGCCTTGGTGTACGGGCTCGGCGGCTGGTACGCGCTGCGCGGGCAATTGGACGCGGGCGCGGTGGTGTCGCTGTCGCTGCTGCTGACCAGGCTCTACACGCCGCTCACCGCGCTGGCCAGCGCGCGGATGGAGATCATGGCCGCGCTGGTGAGCTTCGAGCGCGTCTTCGAAGTACTCGACCTGAAGCCGCTGATCGAGGACGCGCCGGATGCGAAAACGGTGCCAGCGGGCCCGGTCGCGGTGGAGCTGGACGCGGTGCGCTTCGGCTACCCGTCGGCCGACAAGGTGTCGCTGGCCTCGCTGGAGGACGTGGCGAATCTGGACACCCGCGGCGGGGTGGAGGTGCTGCACGACGTGTCGCTGCGCGCCGAGCCCGGTCAGCTGATCGCGCTGGTCGGCTCGTCGGGCGCGGGCAAGTCGACCATCGCGCAGCTGGTCTCCCGCCTCTACGACGTAGACGCGGGCGCGGTGCGGTTGAACGGCGTGGACGTGCGCGAGCTGACCACCGGATCGATCCGCGACACGGTCGGGCTCGTCACCCAGGACGGACACCTGTTCCACGACACCATTCGCGCCAATCTGCTGCTCGCGCGGCCGGAAGCCACCGAGGACGAACTCTGGGACGCACTCCAGCGCGCCCGGCTGCGCGACTTGGTCGCGTCGCTACCGGACGGGCTGGAGACCGTGGTCGGCGAGCGCGGCTACCGGCTCTCCGGCGGTGAACGCCAGCGCCTGACCATCGCGCGCCTGCTGCTCAAGCAGCCGCGCGTGGTGATCCTGGACGAGGCGACCGCTTCGCTGGACTCGACCTCGGAAGCCGCCGTGCAGGAGGCGCTGTCCGAAGCGCTGGAGGGCCGGACCGCGCTGGTGATCGCACACCGGCTGTCCACCATCCGCGCCGCCGACCAGATCCTGGTTCTGGAAGACGGCCGGATCGTGGAACGCGGCACGCACCCCGAGCTGCTGAACGCCGATGGCCGCTACGCGGAGCTGTACCGCACGCAGTTCGCCGAGGAACCCGTCACGGCCGCGGCGTGATCCGTCGTCCGGTCAGCTCGCCGTCTGGTCCGCGGTACAGGTCGTGTCGGCGTCCGGCAGGGTTCCCGCGCCGAAATAGGTGTTGATCGCGTTGTTCACGCAACTGCTCAGCTCCGGCCGGAACGTCATGTGGATACGGACGTCTTGCAAGGTGACCATCCGCGACTGCGACAGATACTGGTGCAGCCGGACGCCGTGCGCATAGGGAGTGCGCGGATCTCCCGTCGCCTGCACGATGAGCGCGGGCACCGCGTTCCGCACCACGGTCGCGGGTTCGACCGGTCGAGGCCAGAAGGCGCACGGCTGGATGTTGCCCGCCAGCGCGCCGAACACCGGTTGCGTGGCCCGGCTCTCCTCGATGTTGCGCCAGTACCAGAGGGGATCGATGGGCGCGCTGACATCGCCGCAGGCGACCTCCGCCAGGACGGAGTTCTCGTTGTCCCGCAGCGCCGCCACGATGGCGCGCAACCGCGGCGTCTGCGAGGTCGTGGGCGGACCGCCCGCGGCGTCGGCGAGTTCGCGCACCGTCGCGGCCAGCGGTTCGTTCAGCCGGAAGTTCCACAGCAAGGCGTGCAGGATGAACGGCAACCAATGGTCGTCGATCGCGAATCCGTCGATGACGATCGGCTGGCGGTGGACGATGCGGACCAGCTCCTCGATCTTCGCGCGCACTTGCTGCGGTGTCGCGCCGAGCCGGAACTCTTCGTCGTGGGCGGCGGCCCACACCGCCCAATCGTCCAGCGCGATCTCGTCGGCGGGTCCCCAATCCTGTACCAAGCCCGTCCAATACCGATCCGGGTCGATCGCGCTGTCGAGCACGACCCGATCGCTGCGCTCGGGGAACATCTGGGTGAACACCGCCCCGAGATACGTGCCGTAGGACAAGCCGTAGAAATTGATCTTCTCCTCGCCCAGGGCCGCCCGGACGACGTCCATGTCCCGCGCCGTATTGCGAGTGGTGAACTGCCGCACCAACTCCGGATCACGAACGACGCAGCTCGCGGCCATGCCTGCGGACTGAACGGTGTCGTGCGCGAAACCCAGCGGATCCAGGCCCGCCGACCGGACCATCTCGCCGACCGGCCACCCGCACCGCGGACTCGAGGTCGATTCGCCGACTCCGCGCGGGTCCATCCCGATCAGGTCGTAACTCGCCAGCACGTCGGTCGACAGCACGTCACCGAGCAGATCCACACTGTCCAGGCCCGGGCCGCCGGGACCGCCCGGATTCGACACCAGGATGCCCCGCCGCCGCGCCGGATCGCTCGCCTTCACCCGGGATATCGCCAAGGTGATCGTGCGACCGTCGGGACGCTCGTAGTCGAGCGGCACGAGGACATTCGCGCACTCGCCACCGGCTTTGTCCAAGTTCTCGACGCCGCACGGCTTCCACTCGAGCGTCTGGCGGTAGAAGCGGTCCGCGCCGCTCGGGTGCGAGTCGGCCACCGGCTCGGCCCGGCCGTACGCGGGCGCGGCCAGCAGTGCGGACACCGCCACTATCGACATCGAACGCCAGAACGGATTCGTGGACAACGAAATTCGCCTCTCGACCGGAGCGAGCACGTAGGTGGATGCGGAAGAACCGTATCGGATCGGTGCTCGCGACGGTGGCAACGGCTTCCCCCGCGCGGCGAGCTCCGATCGAGGCCGTCCGCGGAAGGGGAGCACGCTCGGGCGAACCGGCGAAGCCCGGCTCGAACGAATCGAGCCGGGCTTCGCTGATCGGTCTCATGCCCTGCGGTCTCGGTAGGTCCGGAACGCATCCGGCGTGGATGTCGTCCGAGTGCTACCGAGTACTTGCGGTCAGAATTCGCCCTTGACGCCGAGAACGGTGCGCCCCCGGTGGCTGCCGTTGCGGATGGAGTGCAGCACCCGCTCCACATCGGTGATCGGAGCGTAGTTCTCCAGGGTCGAAAGATGCTGCGGTCGTAGTTCTTTGCCGAGCTGGGCCCACACCTCCCTGCGGCGCTCGATCGGAAGGTTGACCGAATCGATGCCTTCCAGGGTGACGCCGCGCAGAATGAACGGCATCACCGTGGTGGGCAGTTCCGCTCCGCCGGTGAGCCCGCTGGCCGCGACCGCGCCGCCGTAGCCGATGGCGCTCAGCACGTAGGCCAGCGACGCGCCGCCGACGCTGTCCACGGCCGCGGCCCACCGCGCTTTGGTCAATGGCCGCGGCTTGGCGTTCGGGTCCTCCGGCAGCCTGCCGATCACCTCGTTCGCACCGATCTCGCTGAGCAGATCGTTCGCGTCGGTCTTGCCGGTGGAAGCGATGACTTCGAAGCCGAGCCCGGAGAGAATGTCGATGCTCACGCTGCCGACCCCGCCGGTCGCGCCGGTGACCAGCACCGGGCCCGCGTCCGGCATGAGGCCGCGATCGAGCAGGGCCTGCACGCTCAGGGCCGCGGTGAACCCGGCGGTGCCGAGCGCGGCCGCGTCGCGCAGGCTCAGGCCCTCCAGCTTGACCACCCATTCGGCGGGCACCCTGGCGTATTCGGCGAAGCCGCCGTTGTGCGCGACACCGATGTCGTATCCGTGCGCGATCACCTGGTCACCCGGGGCGAAATCGTCGTCGGCGGACTCGACCACCTCGCCGACGATGTCGATCCCGGGGACGATCGGGTAGTTGCGCACCACACCGCCGCCCTTGGTGATCGCCAGCCCGTCCTTGTAGTTCGCGCTCGAGTAGTGCACTTTGATCGTCACGTCACCCGGCCCGAGGAAATCCTCGCCGGCCTGCTGCCGGGTCAGGACGATCCCGCTATCCGATTCGTGTGCCACCATCGCCCAGAACTCCATGCGGACGAGCATACGAGCGTCCGGACGGGTCCGGGAGTTACCGCGGCAGGAGTTCCAGCCGCACGCCGAGCAGACGAACCGGGCGGTCGAGGTCGAACCGTTCGATGATGCGCAGCGCCGTCTCGGCGATTCGCGCGACGTCGATGGTCGGTTCGGGCAGTTTTTCCTGTTTGCTGCGTGTGTAGAAGGTGTTCGTGCGCACCGTCACCGAAACGCGGGTGCCGATCCGGCCCGCCGCGGCCATCTCCTCGGCGACCTCGGTGGCCAGCCGCGCGACCTGGGCGCGGATTTCGCCGGGATCGGTCAGATCGTGCGGGAAGGTCTCGGATTTGCTGCGGCCGATCGGGATTCGCGGTTCGGTGGTGACGTCCGTATCGCCCTTGCCGTGGCCGAGCACCCAGAGATACGGACCGGTGTTCGGCCCGAATTCGGCGGCGAGTCGATGCCGGTCCGCCGTCATCAGCTCGCCTACGGTCCCGATACCGAGCTCGGCGAGCCGGGCGGCGATGCGGTTGCCGATGCCCCAGAGCGCGTTGGTCGGGCGATGGGCCATCACCTCGGTCCAGTTCGCGGCGGTGAGCCGGAAGACGCCCGCGGCGGCGCCCGCATCGGCGGCGGGCTCGGCCGACGACTTGCCCGCCGACTTGGCGAAGCCGGTCGCGAGCTTGGCGGTGAGCTTGTTGTCCCCGATGCCGATCGAGCAGGTCAGTTCTAGTCCGGCGATCGCGTCGCGCACCTGCTGCGCGAGGGCTTCCGGGTCGTCGGTGTCGGCGGCGAGGAACGCCTCGTCCCAGCCCCACACCTCGACCCGCCCCGGAAACGTCCGCAACAGGGCCATGACCTCGTCGGAGGCGTCCTCGTAGGCGGCCATGTCCAAAGGAAGGAACACTCCGTCGGGGCACTTGCGCTGAGCGCTGCGCAGCGGCATTCCGGCCCGCACACCGAACCCGCGCGCCGGATAGGACGCGCAGGTCACCACCTTGCGCGGTTCGGCGGGATCGCCGTGGCCGCCAACGATGACCGGCAGCCCCCGCAGTTCCGGATGGCGGCGGAACTCCACCGCCGCCTGGAACTGATCGAGATCGACATGCAACAGCCATCTGGCCACATGCCGTTCTTACCGCAGGGGTGCGACACCCGGCCGCAATTCCGGCGCGAGCGCCCGCCGACCGGCATCGCCGCACCCGCCGCCGGTCGTGCCATCGTCCGCAGCACCGCGATGAGTCCCACTGCCTGATCCCCTCACACGGATGCCCTGACATTGCGCGGCCCGCAGAACAGAACTAAATTCTGGATATGAAGATTCGAGATCGGTTGCTACTGGCAGCCGAGCGCCAGTTCGCCGAGCACGGGGCGCTCGACGCGACGCTGACCCAGATCCGGGGCGCGGCGGGCGCCAGCGTCGGTGCGCTCTACCACCACTTCCCGGACAAGGCCGACCTGTACCGGCAGGTGTGGGCCAACGCGCTGGCGGACTATCAGAAGCATTTCTGGGCGGTGGTCGGCGACAGCGCCGACGCGCGGGAAGGCGTCACCGCCGGTGTGCGCGAACACTTGCGGTGGGTGAGCGAAAATCAATATCGCGCAACGGTACTCACCTCCGCGCGGCCGCCGGGAGTGCGCGAGAGCGAGAGCAATCGCCGCTTCATGTCCGACGTGACGCGGTGGTGGCGCACCCACGCGGGGTACGGGGTGGTGCGCGATGTGCCCATCGATCTGGTCTACGCGCTGTGGCTGGGTCCGGCGCAGGAATACACCCGGCAGTGGCTGGGCGGTGACATGCGCGTCGCCCCTGCCGAAGTCGCGGGCGAGCTGGCCGACGCCGCCTGGCTGGCGCTCGCCGCCGATCGCACCGCGGCCGCAGGGCAGCTGTCCGAGTGACCGCCACCAGCACCCTCGACCTGGACAGCGCCAAGAAGGTACTCGCCGCCCAGCCCTTCGCCACGCTGATCGGCACCGAGATCACCGCCTTCGGCGACGGCGCCGCGACCCTGATCATCCCGCTGCGCCGCGAACTGACCCAGCAATTCGGCTACGTGCACGGCGGCGTGCTCGCCTATGCCGCCGACAACGCCCTCACCTTCGCCGCGGGAACGGTTCTCGGCGCGAACGTACTCACGGGAGGTGTCACCATCACCTACCTGCGGCCCGCCGCCGGCGACCGGTTGCGCATCGAGGCATCCGTCACCGGGGCGACGCGCCGCCAGGCGGTTGCCCACTGCGCGATCTACGCGGAAAGCTCCGGGCGCGAAGCGGTCCTGTGCGCGGTGGGCCAAGGCACCACCCGGCTCGCGGAAACGGATCTGGCCGGCACGAACACCAGCCCCTGACGAGGTGAGGTGCATCGAGGGTCGCCCGGACCTGGCGAGCGATTCGCCGCTCCGGTGCTTCCCCACCGCCGCGCAACGTCCCTCCGGCGCTCCGCCGGTCGGCGGCATGCGAAAGGCCGGGCCCGGATAGCTCCGTGCCCGGCCCGTTCCGCCCAAGGTCAGGCGTGCCTCCGCCTTCGCTCCGGCCATGCGTGGGCTGAGGACGGACTACGTCCGCTCGCACCCATCAGGCGGTCGCCGCGAAGGCAGGCCCCAAGGCAGGCTCGGCGACCGGCTCGATCGCGTAGGCCAGGATGTCGGCCACGTCGGCGACCGGCCGGACGTCGAGCGCGGCCAGCACTTCCGCCGGAACATCGTCCAGATCCGGCTCGTTGCGCGCCGGGATGAACACCGTCTTCAATCCGGCCCGCTGGGCGGCGAGCAGCTTCTGCTTCACGCCGCCGATCGGCAGCACCCGGCCGTTCAGCGTGACCTCACCGGTCATGCCGACGTCCGATCGCACCTGACGACCCAGCGCCAGCGACACCAGGGCGGTGACCATCGTGACGCCCGCGGACGGCCCGTCCTTCGGCACCGCACCCGCCGGGAAGTGGATGTGGATATTGCGATCCAGCACCGACGGCTCGATGCCGATCTCCTCCAAGTGCGAGCGCACGTAGGTCAGCGCGATCTGTGCCGACTCCTTCATGACGTCGCCGAGCTGGCCGGTGAGGGTCAGCGAGCGCTCGCCCTCGGCGGCGTTCGCCTCGATGTAGAGGACGTCGCCGCCCGCGCCGGTCACGGCGAGGCCGGTGGCCACACCTGGGACGGCCGTGCGTTCCACCGAGTCGGGAGTGAAGCGCGGACGACCCAAGTAGTCCTTCAGGTCGTCCAGACCGATCGTCAGGGCTCCGGCGTCACGCTCGACGTCGTAACCCAGTTCGGGGTCGTAACCCGATCCGGTTTCGCGCTCCGACAGCCGCGTGGCCGCTTTGCGCAGCGCCTTGGCGATCAGCCGCTCCATCTGCCTGACCCCGGCCTCCCTGGTGTAGTCGGCGGCGATCTCGCGCAGCGCTTCCTCGCTGATCGACACCTCCTCGGCGGTCAGCGCGTTGCGCTCCAGCTGCCGCGGCACCAGGAAGTCGCGCGCGATGGCCACCTTGTCGTCCTCGGTGTAGCCGTCGACGGTGATCAGTTCCATCCGGTCCAGCAGCGGGCCGGGGATGGTCTCCATGACGTTCGCGGTCGCGATGAACAGCACGTCGGACAGGTCCAGGTCCAGATCCAGGTAGTGATCGCGGAACGTGTGGTTCTGCGCCGGGTCCAGCACCTCGAGCAACGCGGCCGCCGGGTCGCCGCGGAAGTCCGAGCCGACCTTGTCGATCTCGTCCAGCAGGACGACCGGGTTCATCGAACCGGCTTCCTTCATGGCCCGCACGATCCGGCCGGGCAGCGCGCCGACGTAGGTGCGGCGGTGACCGCGGATCTCGGCCTCGTCACGCACGCCGCCCAGGGCCACGCGGACGAACTTGCGGCCGAGGGCTCGCGCCACGGACTCTCCCAGCGAGGTCTTGCCCACGCCGGGCGGACCGACCAGCACCAGCACCGCGCCGGACCCGCGTCCGCCGACCACCTCCAGGCCGCGGGCGGCCCGGCGAGCGCGGACGGCCAGGTACTCGACCATGCGGTCCTTGACCTCGTCCAAGCCGTGGTGGTCGGCGTCCAGCACCGCGCGGGCGGCCGAGACGTCGGCGCTGTCGGTGGTCTTCACCGTCCACGGCAGCTCGAGCACGGTGTCCAGCCAGGTCCGGATCCAGCCGGATTCCGGGCTCTGATCGCTGGCACGCTCCAGCCTGCCGACTTCGCGCAGCGCCGCCTCACGCACGGTGTCGGGCAGGTCGGCCTGCTCGACGCGGGTGCGGTAGTCGTCGGCGCCGTCGGGCTCGTCCTCGCCGAGTTCCTTGCGGATCGCGTTGAGCTGCTGGCGCAGCAGGAATTCGCGCTGGCTCTTCTCCATGCCCTCGCGCACGTCTTCGCTGATCTTCTCGCTGATCTCGGCCTCGGCGATGTGCGCCTTGGTCCACTCGATCAGCGTGGTCAGCCGCTCGGCCGCGTCGGGGGTCTCGAGCAGTTCACGCTTCTGCTCGGAAGTCAGGTACGGGGCGTAACCCGCGGTGTCGGCGATGGCCGACGGGTCGGTCAGCTGATTGACCGCGTCGATGATCTGCCAGGCCTCGCGGCGTTGCAGCACCGAGACGACCAGCTTCTTGTATTCGGCGGCCAGTTCCTTCGTGCGACCGTCCGGAGCAGGCGTCTCGACCGGCTCGGCCTCGACCCACAGCGCGGCCCCCGGCCCGGTGACACCGTGTCCGATCTTGGCGCGCCGTTCGGCCTTGAGGACGGCCGCCGGGGCTCCGCCGCGCATCCGGCCGACCTGTTCGATGGTGGCGACCACGCCGTAGGTGGCGTAGCCCTCGTTCAGCCGCGGCGCGAGCAGCACGGCGTCGGTCTTTGCGGCGCGCGCGGCATCGATCGCGGCCTGCGCCGATTCGTCCAGTTCGATGGGCACGACCATGCCCGGCAGCACGATCGGATCGGTCAGGAACAGCACCGGCAGGTTCTGAGGTGTAGTCACGTCTTCGACCTTCCAAAAGTTGAGCGATGCCTACTCAACCCCGGGGTGTGTGGGTTTGTTCCGCCCCGACCGGTCCGTTCGCTGACGGCGAAGTGCAGACCGGTACGGCCCCCGCTTCGCGTTGACACCCCGTCCAAGGCAATGAGAACGTTGGGGCCTTGATATCTCATACCGGCGGTACCGCCGGATCGGCCTAGGGAGTCCCATCGATGTCGTCGCTCGCCGCTGGCGTGTTCATCGACTGGGAGAGCGTGACCGGGCAGCCGAAATTCGTAGTCGACCTGATCACGTTCCCGATCTTCAGCGCGCTGGCGGGGTGGCTGACGAACTGGACCGGCGTGCTGATGCTGTTCTGGCCGATCGTCTTTCGCGGCATCCGCATCCCGGGCCTGCACGTGCTCTATCCGTACTTCCCCCGCCGGGTGCAAGTGCTGCCGACCTTCTCCAGCGACGGCCGGCGCCTCGGATTCCAGGGCTTCATCCCGGCGCGGGCGGAGAAGATGGCCAGCATCTGCGTGGACAAGGCCCTGATGCGGATCGGCAGCCCCAAGGATTTCATCCACGAACTCGATCTCGACGGCATCGCCGACTACATCGCGGTGCTGGCGCGGCAGCAGGTGCGCCCGCTGGTGGACGAGCTGATGTACCGGGAGAACCCGGACCTGTGGCGTACGGTGCCGCGCGCCGCCAAGCAGCTGATCTACCAGCGAGTGGATCGGGAACTGCCCGCACTGTCGCGCCGCGCGTTCGCGTCGCTGGGCGACAACGTCGACCAATTGATCGGCATCAAGGGTTTCGTGATCCGCTACCTGCAGGACAACCCGGCCATTCTGAAGGACTTGACCACCACCATCGCGGCGCCGGAACTGCGCTTCATGGTGCGCATCGGCTTGCTCGGCGCGCCCTTCGGCGTGCTGCTGGCTCTGTACCTGCACGTGCACCAGCAGATTCCGGTGCTGGGCTTGGTCCCCGGCTGGGTGATCGTGCTGCTCGCCTCGGCGGCGATCGGCGTGATCGTGAACGTCATCGCGGTGAAGATGGTGTTCGAGCCGGGTGATCCGCAACCGAGGTACAAGTACCTGTGGAAGCAAGCACTGCTGGCCAAACGGCAGCCGCAAGCGGCGACCGATCTGGCGCACATCCTGGCCTACCAGGTGCTGACGCTGCCGAATCTGTCCAAGGAGCTGCTGGAAGGCCCGAACGGGGACAAGACCAGGCAGTTGCTGGAGCGCTTGATCGCCGACGAGATCCATCGTCAGCTCGGGCCGACCACCACACTCGTGCGGGCGGCGCTGGGGCGTCGCCAGTTCGACAACCTCACGGTGGGCGCGGCGGGCGCCGCGGTCGGCTTGGCGCCGACCCTGGTCGAGGACGAGGAATTCACCCGGGAGCAGGCCAAGACCATCGACGAGTTCGCCGCGCGTAAGCTGCGGCGGCTCACGCCAGGGGAGTTCATGGAGATGTTCTACGCCTCCGTCGAGCAGGACGCCTGGCTGCTGTATCTACACGGTGCGGTCCTCGGACTCGTCGTCGGAGCCGCCCACTTGATCCTTTTCGGCTGGTAGCAGGGCCGGAACCGGCAAATAAAACAAGCATGCTTGCCTTTTTTTGGGCTCGCTGCGATGCTGGACGACGGTGGCGCACGAGGCGGTGGGCCCGGAACCGGCAGGGGCACAGATGGCTGATCTAGAGGCGTTGCTCGGCGACTTCGCCGACGAATGCGCGGACCTGGAACGACTCGTCGCCCCGCTGGCGCCCGCGGAATGGGCGCGCGCCACACCCGCGCCCGGGTGGACCATCGCACACCAGATCGGGCATCTGGCCTGGACCGATGAGATCGCGGCGATCGCCACCGCGGACGCCGCCCGCTTCCAGCAGTTGCTGACCGAAGCCGGACCTCGCGCGCTCACGTTCGTCGACGAGGCCGCCGAGAAGGCCGCGACCGAACCGCCCGCCGAGTTGCTCGACCGCTGGCGGCGTGGGCGCGCGTCGCTCACCGCCGCACTGCGCGCCGTGCCCGCGGGCGCCAAACTGCCGTGGTTCGGCCCGCCCATGAGCGCCGCGTCGATGATCACCGCCCGCATCATGGAGACCTGGGCGCACGGGCAGGACGTGGCCGATGCCATCGGCGTACACCGCTCGCCCACGGCGCGGTTGCGCACCGTGGCCCATATCGGCGTGCGCACCAGGAATTTCGCCTACACCGTGCACGGAATGACCCCGCCCGCAGCGGAATTCCGGGTCGAACTCACCGCGCCGGATCGCACCGTCTGGTCGTGGGGCCCCGAGGACGCCGAACAGCGGGTGACCGGACCCGCACTCGACTTCTGTCTGCTGGTGACACAGCGCCGCCATCCGAACGATCTGGAAATCTTGGCGCACGGCGACGACGCTGCGGAATGGCTCACTATCGCACAAGCTTTCGCGGGACCGACGGGCGAAGGAAGGACAGCGGGCCAGTTCGCCTGACCCGCCCACACCCGGCCCGATCCATGCGGAATCGGGAGCGGGCGAGCGCCACACTTGGGTGCGCCGTGTTCATGTCGACGGCCGGACGCCGTTGGCCGGGTGTCTCGAGATGGCAGTCGAGAATGGCGCTCGCCAGCTACCCGGATATTTACCCGCCCGTGCGTTCACGGAAACATCGACGCCATGCACGCCAGGGCGCACCGGCTCGCACCGTGCCGCGCCTGTTGTGATTCCGCTCTCTTCGATGAGGTATGCCCCTCCACCGCACAGGTAATCTGGTCGGGCGTACAGCTTTCCATGGTGCTGATCGCCTGTGGGGAGCAGCGTCGCAGGGAAAGGAGCGCATCGTGACAGCACACCGACCTGCCCAGGTCGCACGGCATGCCGCCGTCGTGCTCGCCGGTGCGGCCAGTCTCAGCCTGACCGTCGCGGCCGGCGCCTATATCGTCCACCAGATCGCCGATACGCAGCGCCCCGATACTCCGATCGCCGCGCCGGTCACCCCAGCCGCCCCGGACGAGCCCGATCGCGGACGAGGCACGGGCTTCTATCCCGTGCTGACCGGCAACAGCTTCGTCTTGCCCGCAGCGGTTTCCGCTCCGCGTGCCCGCCAGCCGGAAATCGCCGAGCCGCAGGTCGATTCGCCTGCCACACCGCCTGGGCGCACGCCGCTGGGCGGGAAAGTTCGATTCGGTGACGCCTACGTCGGCGCGCAAGTCGCGGAGAGCGCGGCCGACACGGTCTCGGTCACCGTGGACACGAATGCCTTGACGGCGCTCACGGGTCTGTTCCGCTCCGGCTCCATGCCGGAGCAACCGGGCGCCGTGACCACCATGCGCACCGACCTCGATACCCAGCGCGGCGAGGTGCGAGTGGCATTCTCCGACCCGAGTCTGGGCGAGCACGACCTGCGCCTGGATCGGCACCCCGCTCCCGCGGCGAAAGGAACCGACGAACGCGCGTCCACGCACGGCGCAGCGGATTCCACCGTGGTGTGACACACCGTTTACCCTGCTCGGCATGAGCGCCTACGACTTCTGCGTCATCGGCGGCGGCATCGTCGGCGTGGCGACCGCGCACCGGATCCTGGTGCGCCATCCCGGTGCGAGCCTGGTGCTGCTGGAGAAGGCAGAGCGTCTGGCAGTCCATCAGACCGGGCACAACAGCGGCGTCATCCACTCCGGCATCTACTATCCACCGGACAGCCTGAAGGCCGAGCTGTGCCGCCGGGGTGCGCGATGGACCAAGGATTTCGCGGCGGCACACGACATTCCGTACCGGGTCTGCGGCAAATTGCTGGTCGCCACCGACGATGCCGAGTACGGACGCATGCTCGCACTGCACGAACGTTCCGTCGTCAACGGCGTGGCCGTCGAGCTGATCGACGCCGCGGAGCTCGCGCGGCGAGAACCGCGCGTCACCGGTGTCGGCGCTCTCCTCGTCCCGGACACCGGCATCATCGACTTCACTCGGGTGACCGAGGCGCTGGCCGAGGAAGTCCGCTGCGCCGGTGGCGAATTCGTGCTGGGCGCCGAGGTCGCGACGCTCACCGAGACCTCGGACGCGGTGACCGCCGCCGGCCCGACCGGGTCGTGGACAGCTCGCCGCCTGGTGGTCTGCGCGGGGCTGCAAGCCGACCGGATGGCACGAGCCGCCGGGCTGCACACCGACTTTCGCATCGTTCCCTTCCGCGGTGAGTACTACCAGCTGCCGCGGGAGCGCAACGGCCTGGTCAGCACGCTGATCTATCCGATCCCCGATCCGGAATTGCCTTTCCTAGGCGTGCATCTGAGCCCGACGATCGACGGAGCGCTCACGGTGGGTCCGAACGCGGTGCTCGGTCTCGCGCGGGAGGGCTACCGCAAAGGCAGTCTGGACCTGCGGGACGCGCGAGAAGTGCTCGGGTTCCCAGGTTTTCACCGCGTCGCCAAGGCGAACGTGCGCACCGGCCTGCGAGAGCTGCGCAATTCGCTGTTCAAGCGGGGATACCTGGCACAGTGCCGCCGCTACTGCCCGGAGCTGACGCTCGCCGATCTGCTCCCCCGGGAAGCGGGAATTCGCGCGCAAGCGGTATTGCGAGAAGGAACCTTGGTGCACGACTTCATGATCGAGCGCACCGAGCGCTCGGTTCATCTGCTCAACGCCCCTTCACCTGCGGCGACCTCGGCCATGCCGATCGCGGAATACATCGTCGACCAACTCTGAGCGCGCTCCGGAGGAGCCTTTTCCCAAGCAACTACTCGGTCGCAATCTTGCGATTCATCGCATCGAATCGCGCCGAGCCCTCGAATAAAGAGGAGAGCTGTAGTACTTTTAACGCCAGTCGTGGAACAGGGAGGGCCTATGGGCCACATCAAGTACGCGAGTGACGTCGGAGCGCCCGTCGAGGTCGCTTTCAACTACACGGACAACCATCTATTCGTACCGGATTGGATGTTCGGGATCGCGGACTTCGTACCGACCGGCGACCAGGACCGCGGACTCGGCGCGGTCTTCGCCACCACCAGCCGCCTCGCGCTCTGGCAGCCGACCGCCACCTGCGAGATCACCGAATACCGTCGCAACGCGGTGATCGGGTACGCACTGCGCGGACATTTCTCCGGCACACTGCGGCTGCGCTTCGACCCGCTCGGTTACGGGCGCTCGGTGCTGACCTCCGAGGCGGAGTACAGTCCACCTCGCGGAGTGCTCGGACGCCTGAGCGCCGGCCTGCTCGACGCCGCGGTGAGAACGGCGTTGCGCCGCACGGAGTCGCGGTTACGGAGGGAGATAGAGGAATTCCACGGTACCGATCTTGTCGGTCGGATTGCGTAGGGTGCCAGCCATGATCATCGTGAGCACCGACGGATCCTGCCTCCGCAATCCCGGCGGCGCCATCGGCTGGGCTTGGGTCAATCATCAGGGCTCCTCGGCGAGTGGGGGAGCCGCTTCCGGAACCAACCAGGTCGCGGAGTTGCGCGCGGTGCTGGAGGCGATCGTCGCCCACCCCGGGTCCGAACCCCTGCTCATCGAGAGCGATTCGCTCTACGCCATCAAATGCGCCTCGGAGTGGGTGTCGGGATGGCGGCTCAACGGCTGGCGCACGTCGACCGGTGGGGCGGTGAAGAACGTCGAACTCGTCCGGCAGATCGATCGGGCCATCGCGAGCAGGCCGGGACCGGTCCGGTTCCGTTGGGTCCGCGGACACGTCGGCAACTATTTCAACGAGCAGGCAGACGCACTGGCCGGAGAAGCGGCTCGGCAGGCCGCGGTCACCGCGGCTGTCGCCGAGGCGAACACCGTGGAAATGCTCGCGGTGACTGTGGAGGAAACGCCGACGGCGCCGGAAGCGCCGAAAGACGAGGCCGCGGGGAAGGCGGCCGCGCCGTCGGCGCCACAGGCTCTGACGCTGTTCTGATGCGCCCGCCGAAGGGCCGCGAGCTGCCCGAATGACCTCCGGCGGTGGTGGCTCGGCCCACCGCCGGAGGCGCTCGGCTAGTTGCCCGGCTGCGGTACGGGCTGACCAGATGGTGCGGGCTGCCCCGGGGCGCCCGGCGCGGGAGCACCGCCCGGCGCGGGAGCGCCCGGCAGGCCGGTGCCCGCGCCCTTCAACATCGGCGAATCGAGCTTCTCGACCAGCCACTTGTCGCCCGACTTGTGCAGCTGGGCGATCACCACGACGAACTGCCGCTCGGGGTTGGCCTGGGTGAAGTTGGTCCGGTACTGCGTGAGGGTCACCAGCACCTTGGCCGAGGTCTGGTCACCGGACTGGTAGCCGCACTGCACGTCATCGACCCAGGACTTGACCTTGGCCTGCACCATGGCGTCCTTCAACGCCTTGGTCGCGTCGTCGAACTCCTTGAGGAACTCGCCCGACGAGCCCGCCTTCACCGTGGTGAAGTAGTCGTCGAGGTTCTTCGAGTAGTCGTAGACCGAGACGTCCTTGCCGAACGCGCACGCGGCGTTGGTCGAGTCGCGGATCGCGTCGAGCTTGTCGCCGCGGTCCTTACCCTGCAAGAAGAACACGACCACCGCGGTGATCGCGGCGACCGCGAGCACGCCGGCCACGAACGCGGCCACCAGCGGAAGCGAGGTGGATTTCCCGGCCTTGTCTGCCTTCTCCGCCTTGGACAGGTCGGGCTTCGCCGCGCCGGCGGCATCCTGCGACTTCTCGGTCACCGCGTCGGTGTCGTGGTCGGAGGCGGGCGTGGTCTCGGCGTCCTTGCCGGTCTCGGCGTCGTCGGTAGACATCGATAAAACCTGCACTTTCCCGGCGCGCGTCGGTGCGCACCGATTGGCTTCAGCGGCCCGCGACAGCGAACCTTACGGGTTCCACCGGCGAGTATGCCCGCCCGGCGGGACGACCGCCGGGCCGGGTACGACTCACCGCACCGGAGGCAGCGTCCGCTCGTTGGGATCCACGCCCGGCGGCATGTGCGCGCCGTTGTCGGGCACGTCGGGCCGCGGCGCGTTGGCGGCGCCGCGGATCTGCTGACCCGGCGGCGGGTTCTCACAGTAGTTCCACTTCGGGATCGTGCCGTCCTGCACGACCTCGTTGCGGATCTTGGGAGTGTTGTAGGTGCAGAACGGCCGCGGCCAGATGTCGATCATCGCGTGGAACTCGCCGTCGTGCGCCGGAATGCCGAGCGCTTCGCCACCGAGCGCGAGCGAGGGGAACAGCGCGCGCAGCGCGGGCAGTCGCAGCTGCGCCGCCTTCGTGATCGCCTGGAAGTTGGTCGCCAGGCTGGTGATCGGATCGGCCGTCTTGTCCACCACCGCGCCCAGGCTGGTGAGCTGGCCCGGCGCCGTCTCCAGCACCCGTTGCAGTTCCGCGTTCGCCTTGTTGAACTGCTCGAACAGCACGCCGGAGTTGCTGGTCAGCGTGGCCAGATCGGGCTGCGCCATGGACGTGGTGTTCGCGATCGTGCGCAGGTTGGTGATCAGATTCGTGGTCTGCGGCAGCAGCGAATCCAGGCCCGCCATCGCCAAGCTGATGCCGTTGACCAGCCCGCGCAGCTGATCCGGGCCTCCGCTCAGCGCGATGTCCAGCTCGTTCAGGATGACCTGGAAGTGATCCGGGTCGATCTGCGCGATCAGGGCGCTGGAGTTGTCCAGCACCGACCACACCGGCGTGGGCGTGTGGATCTTGTCCGGATCGAACTTGATCACCGCGCCGTTGGCCAGATACGGCCCCTGCTCGGCGTTCGGCCGGAAGTCGATGTACTGCTCACCCGCACCGGACAGCGCTTGCACCGCGATCTGGGTGTCCACCGGGATCTTGTACTTCGACTCGATCTGCGCGGTGGCGGCGATGGCCTGGCCGCGATCGGTCAGCTGGATCGAGGTCACCTTGCCGATGCGCCAGCCGCGCAACGTCACGTCGTTGCCCGGCTGCAGACCACCGGAACGGTCCAGATTCACCGTGACCGTGTAGTCGGACCGCAGCGGGTTCACCCGCATCACGTTCACCATCAGGTAGGCGGCGCCGACCAGCAGCACGAGCACCAGACCCAGGTTCGACAGGAAGATCTTGCTTCCGAACACTTTGCGCACGGAGGTCATCGCTGGCCTCCCGCCACTCGACCCTGAACGAGTTGGAGCACCTGGATCAGGCTGCCCGCGAAGTCCTGCAAGTCGTTGAGATCCTGGAGCTTGCCGTGCTGCGGATCGGTGAGCGCGCTGATGTCCAGGTTGGTCGCGGTCGCGTACACCGCGAAACTGCTGCCGCGGAAGGTCGCGTCCACCTTCGGCCGAATTACCCGCAGCCGATCCAGCAGGACGCCGAAGCCGTCACCGGTCTTCGCGATGGCATCCATCAGCTGGCGGGTGTTGTCCAGCAGCCCGTTCAGGTTCTCGGTCGAGGTGTTCGCGTAGTCGCCCAGCGCGGCGCTGGTGGTGGACAACTTGGTGAGCAGATCGCCGAGGGCCCGGTTGTTCTCGGCGATCGCGCCGATCATCTGCGGCAACGTGTCGGCCACCTCGCCGAGCTCCGAGCGCCGCCCCTCGATGGTGTTGGCGAGGGTGCTGAACTCGCCGAGCACGCTGTCCACCCGGGCGGAGTTGGCGTTCAAACTGCCGACCACTCCGGTCATCTCGGTGATCAGATGGGCGAGCTGCTCGCCACGCCCGCCGACGATGGAGTCCAGCTCCGAGCCGAGCTTGGAGAGGCTGGCGATGCCGCCGCCGTTGAACAGCATGGAGACCGAGATGAGCAACTGCTCGACGGTCGCGCCCGCCGAGGTGCTGTCGATGGTGAGCGTGTCGCCGTCGTGCAGCATTGCCGCGCCGGGCTCGGTCTTGGGCTTGGACACCGCGACGAACACGTCACCGAGCGGGGTGGCCTGACGCAGTTCCGCCGTGCTGCCCTTGGGCAACTCGATGTCCTTGCGGATGGTCAGGTCCACGATGGCCTGGAAGTTCTTGGTCTTGATGTCGGTGACCACGCCGACGTCCGAACCGCCGATCTTCACCTTCGCTTGGTCGGGCAGGTTCAGCGCGTTCTCGAAGACCGCGTGGATGGTGTAGGTCTCCCCGCCCTGGCCCGGTTTCGGCAGCGGCAGCTTCTCCACGGTGAGCCCGCAGCCGGAGGTGACCGCCACACCGGCCACCGCGGCGACGGCGACCAGTGCCCTGCGTGCCTTGATCGTCATTCGGTACGTCATTTCGTCAGTCCGAGCAGTGCGGCGGTGAGCCCGTAGTCGGGGCCGAAGTCCTGCATGTTTCCGGTGCGGCAGCCATCGGCCTTCATCTGGATGCGTTCGCAGAACAGGCTGACGATCTCACCCGACAGCGCGGTGCCGATCACCGCGTGCAACCGGACGTACTGATGCTCGCGGTTGATGATGTTGTCGACGTTCTGCATGACCATCGGCGCCAGGTCGGCGACCTCGGTGAGGCCGCGAGCGTTGTCGCGCAGCTGCTGGGTCACGTTGGTCAGACCGGTCATCGTGCCCTGCAACTGGTCCTGGTACTGCGTCAGCGTGGTGCTCGTGTTCTGCAGGAAGGCGAGCAACTGGTCGAGTGTGGCCTGCAAGCCGGGAGCCTGTTCGGCGAGCAGGCCGGTCATCTGGGTCACCCGGTTGCTGAAATCGCGCACCGACTGATCGTTGTCGGCCAGCATGGTGGTGAGGTCGTTCAGCTTGATGATGATGCTGGAGATCGCGTCCTTGTTGTCCACACCGACCTTCAGCGCGCTGGACAGCGCGTTGAGGGTGTCGCGGATCTTCTCGCCGTTGCCGTTGAGCATCGGATACAGCACTCGACCCGACAACGGGCCGAGGCCCTCCTGTCCCGGCTCCGGCTTCAACGCAGCGGCGAACTGATCGATGGTCTTGATCATCGTGTCCAGCTCGACCGGGGTCTTGGTGCGGGCCTTGGGCAGGTGCGAACCGTCGGACAAGGTCGCACCGCCGGTGTACACGGGGGTGAGTTCGATGTGCCGGTCGGTCACGATGGACGGCGAGATGATCGCCGCCATCGCGTCCTGCGGGATCTTCACGTCCTTGGCGAGGGACATGTGCACCTCGATCAGCGTGCCCTTGGGCACGATCTTGTCGACCTTGCCCACGTCGAGCCCGAGCACCGTGATCGGGTTGCCTTCGTAGATGCCCGCGATGTTGTCGAAGTCGGCGGTGATCCGCAGGGTGTTGCCCAACGCGTCGTTCACCGAACTCGGCAGCAGCGAGCAACTGCCGACCGTCAGCGCGGCGGCGCTGATCAGGAGCGTCTTCGCGACGGTCCTCAGCGGAAAGCCCGTGCGGAATTTCATCCCTGGCACCCCTCGATAACTTGGGCGAAGCACAACCAGTTGTCCGGGAAAAGCCACGGCAGGCCGACATCGCCGTACGGACCGCTGCCACCCCAGGAGTTGGCCAGGTAGCGCAGGGTCGGCGGCATGAGCGACAGCATCCGATCCAGGTTGTCCTTGTTCTTCTGCAGGCCCTCGGCCATGGTGTTCAGCTGCTGGATGGTCGGGCCGAGCTGATCGTTGTTCTCCGCGCCGATCGCCTCCAGCTGCTTGGTCAGCGCCGCGACGTTGTCCAGCAGTTGGCGCAGCAGCGCCTGGCGCTCCATCACCCGGTTGGCGATGGCCTCGCCCTGGGTGATCACCAGCAGGATGCTGTTGCGGTTGTCGGCGAGGATCCTGGTGACCCGATCCAGATCCTTGAGCAGGGCGTCCACTTCGGTCTTGCGGCTGTCGATGACCTTGGCCAGCGCGCCGACGCTGTCCAGCGCCTGGGCGGTGAGCTGGGGCGAGCCGTTCATCTGCTCGTTGATCAGGTTCAGCGAATCGGCCAGCTTCTTGGTGTCGAGCGCCTCGAACTTCGGAGTGCCCACCTGCACCACGTCGGCCAGGTTGTACGGAACCGAGGTGTTGGACACCGGGATCCGCTTGCCCTTCAGCCCCGAACCGTCGCCGGGCTCGAGGTCGACGTATCTGGCGCCGAGCAGCGTGGCCATCTTGATGGAGGCACGCGCGTCCGGGCCGAGTTTCACGTCGTCGCTGACGCTCAGCGTGAGCAGCACGTGACTGCCCTCTAGTTCGGCGCCGACCACCCGGCCCGAGGACACCCCGGCGATGTTCACCTTGTCGCCGACCCTGATGCCCGCGGCCTGCACGAACTCGGCCTTGATCGACTGCTCGCCGACGCCGATCAGCTTGTAGACGCTGGAAACCAACAGCAGCACCACGATGAGGGCGCCGCCGATGATGCCCAACCAGAAGTACCGGTTGCTCTCGAACCTGGACCTGAGCTTCGTCATCATGGGCGGCACACCGCCGAGTGCGAGGTGCCACCGATCTGGGAGAACAGGCCGCGGGGGAACAGGACACCGTAGAGCGACACGTCCAGGCCGCACAGGTAGGCGTTGGCGTAGCCGCCCTCCGAGGTGTGCCTGCCCGCCGCCGACAGGACGTTCGGCAGGTCGATCGCGGCTTGGTCGAGCTTGGCGCCGTTGTCCAGCAGTAGCGTCAGCGCCGCGCTGGTGGAGTTCTGCGCCGTGCGCAGACTCGGCTGGACCCGGTCGAGCATGCCGACCACCGATGTGGTCGCGCTCGCGATCTGCTCGGTCGAGGCGAGCAACGACTGTCCCTGTTCGTACAGCCCGCCGATCAAGGCCCGGGTCTGGGTCACCAGGGTCTCCAATTCATCACCTCGTTTCGCCAACCCGGACATCACGCCCGACAGGTTGGTGATCACATCGGACAGGATCGCGTCCCTACGCTGGAAGTCGGTGGCCAGCTGGGCGGCCTGGACGATGAACGCGCTCAGCGAGACGCCGTCACCTTGCAATGCCTGGATGAAGGTTTCCGACAGCCGGTTGACCTGTTCGGGCTGCAACACCTGGAACAGCGGCTGGAACCCGTTCAGCAGACCCGACACGTCGAACGACGGCTCGGTGCGGTCGATCGGGATGGAACCATTGTTCTTCAGCGGCGCGGGGTTCGACCCCTTGCCGGGGGCAAGCGCCACGTACCGCTGACCGATCAGATTCTGGTAGCGGACCAGCGCTTTGGTGTCGTTGTAGATCGTCTGGTCGCGCTGCACCACGAAGGTGACCTTGGCGACCGACTTCTTCAACTTCCCGTCGCGGCCGAGCTCGATCTTCTCGACCTTGCCGACCCGAACGCCCGCCATGCGGACGTCGTCGCCCTCGTGCAGGCCGAGCACATCGGAGAACGTGGCGGAGTAGGTGTAGGTGTCGCCGCTGACGATGCGCGCCAGCGTGTTCCACACCACCACCGTCACCAGGATCGACACGATGGCGAAGATGCTGAATCCGATCAGCGGTTTGCGAATGCTCATCGTGCGGCACCGTTGTCGGCCACCTGCATGGTTCCGCCCTTCAGAATCGTGCTCAGCAGCAGGTATTCGGCGGTGGTCGGCGTGCGGCCGAGCAGCGCGGTGATCGCCGAGTCACCCCGGTAGGAGATCGGCGCCGCCGACGGCGTGCCCCCCGGCGCGGCGGCCGGAGCCGTGGGCGCGGGCGCTGGAGCCGCGGCGGGCGGGAGCAGTCCCGGGGGCAGCATCGGGAACAGACCCTCGAGCGGGGTGCCCGCGAACGGAGCGGGAGCGCCGCCGGTCGGGGCGGCCGCGGTGGCGCGGTTCGGATCCGGGGTGGTGACGCCGGGAATCAGCGGCAGACCGGGCATCGGCACCACCGGAGGAAGCCCGGCGGCCGAGGCGAGCGCGCGCGGCTTCAGCTGCTCCGGCAGCTCGCCGACATCGGCGACGGCGGGGGCGGTGTAGCAGCTCGGTCCGACCATCTCGCCGTAGCGCGGGCAGTCGGCCACGGTGTAGGGCCGGTATGGGGTGAGCGTGATGCCCGCGTCCCAGACCTGCTGCTTCTGCGGACCCCAAGTGAACGTGGTGTCCATCCGGCGCATGGTCTCGCTGAGGTTCAGCAAGCTCCTGGTGATCGCGTCGGGGTCCGCGGCGAGGGCGCCGAACATGTCGTTCGTGCCCGCGGTGACCTCGATGCCCACGTTCGGGTTACGCGCGAACAGGTCGTTCACCGTGTCGATGGTTCCGCTGCTGCCGGTGATCAGCGAGACCAGCTCGCTGCGCCGGTCGGCGATGGTGCGTGCGGTCTGCACCGAGCTGCCGAGCACGTCGACCAGCTCGGGCGCGGACTGGTTGAGCGCGTGGAACGACGCGGAGAAGTCGCCGAGCAGCACACCGAGATCGGGAATCGACTCGTCGACGGCCAGCAGCCAGCGGTCCAGCCGCTCGACGGTGGAGCCGGGCATCCGGCCGCTGCCGTCGAGAGCCTGCGACAGGGTGCCCAGCACCCGGCCGAACTGCACCGGATCGATCTTGTCGAGGATGTTGCGGACCGTGGTGAGCGTGTCCTGCAGCGCGATGGTGCCCTTGCTGCGGTCTTCCTCGATGACCGAGCCCTCGTGCAGGTACTGGTCGGCCGGACCGTTGAAGACGAGTTCGACGGAGGTGACGGCGAACAGGTTGCTCGGCACCACGCGAGCGGTCACGTTGGACGGGATGTCGCCGGCGAACTCCGGCTTCATCTCGATCCGCACCTGCTGCAGCTCGCCCTTGGCCGCCACGTCGACCGTCTTCACCGCGCCGACGAGCACGCCGCGGAACTTGACGTCGGCCTGCTCGGGCAGACCGTCACCCGTGGTGGTCAGGTTGGCGGTGACGTTGACCTTCTCCTGGAAGTAGCCCTTGTAGCGCAGCATCAGGAAGCCGAGCACCAGCGCGAACACGACCAGACCGCACACGCCTGCGATGAGCAGCTGCCGCATCGTGGGCCCGCGCCCACTGGGATCGATGATCATCTGGTGTCTACCCCGAGATCCGGATGCCGGGGTTGACGCCCCAGATCGCCAATGTCATGAACAGGTTCGCGAAAACGACCGCGATGATGCACATCTTGATCGCGCGGCCCGCGGCCACGCCGACGCCCTCGGGGCCACCGGAGGCGAAGAAGCCGTAGTAGCACTGGATGAACGTGGTGATCGCGACGAACAGGATCGCCTTGATCAGCGAATAGATGACGTCGGTCGGGACGAGGAACTGGTAGAAGTAGTGCTGGTAGGTGCCGGTGGCGGTGCCGCCGATCAGCTGCACCGTCAGCGAGCAGGAGACGTAGGCCATCGTGAGGCCGAGGCAGTAGAGCGGGATGATGGCCACCATCGACGCGAACATCCTGGTGCTGATCAGATACGGCAGCGGCCGGATGGCGATGGACTCCAGCGCGTCGATCTCCTCGGAGATGCGCATGGCGCCGAGCTGCGCGGTGAACCGGCAGCCCGCCTGAGCGGCGAAGGCCAACGTGGCCAGCAGCGGGCCGAGTTCGCGAGTCGTCGCGAACGCAGAGATCGCACCCGTGATCGGACTCAGGCCGAGCAGGTTCAGCGAGTTGTAACCCTGGATGCCGACGGTCATGCCGCCGAACGCACTCAGAATGACGACGACGCCGATGGTGCCGCCGCCGACGACGAGGTTGCCGTTGCCCCAGGTGACGTCCGAAAGCAGGCGCCACACTTCCTTGGGGTAGTGCCGCAGCGCCAGCGGGATCGAGCCGATCGAACGCAACAGGAAGAACACCTGGTGGCCGAGCCTGGCGAGCAGATCGACCGGAGCCTGCGCGGATTTCCGGAACGCCTGGAGAGGCCGCAGCAGCGGCGGTACATAGGTTGATGACACCGGCTCAGACCACCTGTGACGGGAATAGTGCGTTGTAAACCTGGGTGATGATGAGGTTCACCCCGAACAGCATGATGGCGGAGCTCACCACGGCGGAATTCACCGAGTTCGCGACACCGCCGGGACCGCCCCGGGTGTTCAATCCGGTGTCGCAGGCGATGATTGCCGCCAGCAGACCGAAAATCAGCGATTTCGCCAGAGCGACAAGCAGATCGGTGGTAACCGCGAACGAAGAGAAGGTGCCGACGTAGGAACCCGGCGTACCGTTCTGCGCGAAGATATTGAAGATGTAGCCGGTCAAGAAGCCGACGAAGACGACGAAGCCGCACAGCAGCACGCTCACCAGCATCGCCGCGCCCAGACGCGGAGCGACCAGCCTGCGCATCGGATCGACGCCCATCACCTTCATGGCGTCGATCTCCTCGCGGATGGTGCGCGAGCCGAGATCGGCGCAGACCGCGGAGCCGACGGCGCCCGCGATCATCAGCGAGGTGACCAGCGGAGCGCCCTGCTGGATGATGCCGAGGCCGTTGGCCGCGCCGATGAACGAGGTGGCGCCGACCTGCCCGGCGACCGAGCCGACCTGAATCGAGACGATGACGCCGATCGGGATGGCGACCAGCAGCGTGGGCGCCGCGGAGACGCTGGCCATGAACGCGCACTGCCGGACGAACTCAGCGAAAGGGAAGCGCCTGCGGAAAATCGAGACGAACAGTTCGGCGACAGCGGCGAAGCCCATCGTGATCTGTCTGCCGAAGGTCTCCAGCGAACGCTTGGGATGATCTTGCCAGTAAGACCTCGTCCAATCGACCGCACCACTGAACCGTGACCCTGATGGTGGACTCTCGGTCGACTGCACTGGCTAATCCTCCTCGACGCCGGTTGGTAGCCCCGGCGACTCGTTTGCTTGACGCACCTTACTACGGAGTAGTGCAGAACACACCATCCACTTGTGATCGCAGTCATAGATGTTCCTCACCGTCGCCGGAAAGCAATGGTTAGGACGCGGAACATTGGGAACGACACCAAAGTTGACCAGCCGAGATCTGGCACAAGCTACAGCCGAACTGCGGGAATGCCCGATCGCTTCCGGTCATTCGGCGAATTACTTTGGATAATTCTCATCGAAAATCGGATTTGTTTCCGGACACCAACGCGACGCCTCCTTACTATCACCGAGGCACGAACGGCCACGCGATTTTCACAATTGCGATAGCGAATCGCTATTGGGCTCGTAAGATACATCTGGTCACAGTTGTATGAAATAGGATTGAAGCCCCGAGCAGTGGGGACAACCCCGTTGTGGTGACGCGCCCGAGACCGATTACTGACACGATGGGTGCGACAGATTGATATCGTGCGGGCTTCCGACGTCTGGAGGGACATGTTCAGCAAACTCGCCAAGGTGGCCAACGCCGCCTTCGCCGTCGCCCTGGGCGCGGCGCTGCTCGGCACGGGCGCAGGGGCCGCTAACGCCGACCCGGGCCCGCCGGTGTTGGGCGGTGGATCCGGCATCATCATCGACAACCAGTTCGAGTGCACGGTCACGACGGTCGGCCACGACAACGCGGGCCGTCTGGTCGGCCTGACCGCAGGTCACTGCGGCGACCCTGGCGCACAGGTCTACGCCGAATCCGATCGGGGCTCTGGCGTGATCGGCCGGTTCGCCTACTCCAACCACGATCTCGACTACGCCGTCATCCAGTTCGATCCGGGCAAGGTCACCCCGGTGAACCGGGTCGGCAACGTCACCATCACCGGAATCGGCGCGCCCGCCAGCTTCCCGCAGATCGTCTGCAAGGAAGGGCGCACGACCGGCAACACCTGTGGTCTCGCCTGGGGTGACGTCTTCCGGACGAACGTCGAGACCTGGAGCCAGATGTGCGTGGTCGAAGGCGACTCCGGTGCGCCGGTCGTCGTCGGTACGACGCTGGTCGGCATGGTGAACGCTTACCTGGCCATCGCCTGCTTCGGTCCTGAGGTCGGGACCAACATGAGCGCGATCATGGCCGACATCAACGGGCGCGGCGGTGTCGGGGCGGGTTACATCCCGATCTGATCGCCGACGAATCCCGATGAGCGGCCCGAACGCGAGCGACGCGTTCGGGCCGCTCATTTTTCGCTGGGCGCCACCGCCGGACCCGCGACCGCGCACTGCGGCATGCAGTCGACGCTGTCCAGCGTGGGTGCGTGCCGCTCGGGACGCAGCAATACGGCGGCGAGCACCGCGCCGGTCACCAACAGCCCGGCGCTCAGCCACATCGCGGTGGCGAAGCCCTGGTCGAAGGCGGCCGGGTCACCCAGCGCGCCCGAAATGCCCGCGAGTCCGGGCAGCGCCGCCACCGCGAGCAGTTGCGCGGTGCGCGCCACGGCGTTGTTCACGCCCGAGGCGATGCCCGCCTCGCTCGCGGGCACCGCGCCGAGCACCGCACCGGTGAGCGGCGCGACCAGCGCGGCGAGCCCCAGCCCGAAGACGAGAACACCGGGCAGTACATCGGTGAGATAGGTGGTGTCGGGCCCGATGCGCTGCAACAGCACCAGGCCCGCCGCCGCCAGCAGCGGTCCCGTGGTCATCGGGATGCGCGGTCCGTGCCGCT
Organism: Nocardia sp. NPDC051900; assembly: GCF_044452545.1. Lineage (NCBI taxonomy): Bacteria > Bacillati > Actinomycetota > Actinomycetes > Mycobacteriales > Nocardiaceae > Nocardia > Nocardia sp. NPDC051900. The sequence continues at coordinate 27,448 of NZ_JBITBU010000010.1, forward strand.
GCGCCCAGCGCCCGGCGGGAGCCGACAGCGCCAGCATGATCAACGTGATCGGCACGGTCGCGACGCCGGACATCAGCGGCGAGTACCCCGCCACCAGTTGCAGTTCCAGCACCAACAGGAAGAACACGCCACCGAGGGCGGCGTAGACCGCGAGCGTCACGAGGTTCGCCGCGGTGAACACCCGCGAGCGGAACAGCGAGGGCGGCACCAGCGGGTGGTCGCTACGCAGTTCGATCACGACGAACGCCAGCAGCAGCGCGACGCCTGCCACGACGAGGACGGGCATCTTGTCGATCAGTCCGAGGGTCAGCGCACCGAGCGCCAGCGCCACCACCAATGCGCCGGGCACGTCGAGTTCGGGGGCGGCGTCGGGATCGTGGCTCTCGGGCACATGCCGCAACGCGACCAGCACGACCACGAGGGTCAGCGGAACGTTGAGGAAGAAGATGGAGCGCCAGCCCGCGATGTCGATGAGCCAGCCGCCGAGGAACGGGCCGAGCGCGCCCGCCACACCGCCGAAGCCGGACCACAGGCCGATCGCCGCGCCTTGATCTCGGCGATCGATGGACGAGGAGATCAGAGCCAGACTGCCCGGTGTGAGCATCGCGCCCGCGACGCCCTGCAGGATCCGGGCGGCGACCAGCAACTCTATGGTCGTCGCGACGCCGCACAGCACCGAGGCGACCGCGAAAGCCACGGTGCCCCAGACGAACACCCGGCGACGGCCGAGCTTGTCGCCGAGCGACCCGCCGAGCAGGATGAACGACGCGAGGGTCAGGGTGTAGCCGTTCAACGTCCATTGCAGCCCGGCGACGTCCGTGTCCAGCGATTCCCCGATCCGCGGCAGCGCGATGTTGACGACCGTCGCGTCGAGCGAGGCGACCGACGATCCGAGGATGGTGGCCAGCAGGATCCAACGACCGGTGCCCGACCGCAGCCGCGGTAGCTCGGTGGTGCTCACCTACCCCAACCTAGTGGCAGGCAAGCGTTGGGAAGTCCGGGTCAGAGTTCCTGGACGCAGATGACGAAACGGCGCTTGTCGTAGACGTATCCGGTGCCGCTGCCGCAGACGTTCACGTCATCGGCGCTGTCCACGCGCTTGACCACCTTGACGCCCTTCGCCGGGGAGGAACCGGTGCAGTCGATGCGCTTGGGGTCGTCACCGCCGACGTCCATGCAGCCGCCGACCACCCAGTCGATGTCCAGGCACAGCGCGCCCTGCTCGATGCCGTTGACGGTCTCGGCGTAGTAGTTGTCGGCGTCGCTGCTGCACTGCGAGCTCTTCGCCGCCTTCGCGATCACCTTGTAGTTCGACTCGCGGCTGCCGCACGACGCCTTCTCGATGGTGGCGTTGGTGGTGGTGCCGCCGAGCTTCACGCAGTCGCCGATGCTCGCGTCGAAATCGGTGTTTCCGCTCGGCTTGCTCGGCGTCGGCTTGCTGGTGCTCGGCGTCGGCCTGCCCGAGGACGGCTTCGGCGTGTTGGTCACCGACACCGCGTCGATCGTCCCGTCCACGGCAGGCTGGGCGGTACCGCTGACCGTGGAAGTGCAGCCGACCAGCGACAATCCGGCCGCGACGGCCAATCCGGCGAAAGCGAGACGACCCCAGGTCAGTTGACGAGACACGTACAGTCCTCCCGAGCTGTAACGCCGGCGAACTCACGCCCCCGTGATCCGAAGTTGCCATGCTGCGCTTGAAATACCACGCCATGAATACACCATCGACCGAGCGCACGTCGAGCCGGAGCCGGAAACGAACCGCCGCCAACGGCTCTGGGTATGGTGGGTTTCTGGTGCGAGAGGAGTCCCCGGTGAAGCTGATCAGCGCAATCGTGTGTTCGACCGCCGCGATCGGAGGCTCCCTCTTCGTTCCGGGTATGGCTGCCGCCACCGATGTGCACTGCCGATCCGAGCACGGAACCGATGTCACCCTCATCGACGGGGAGACGGCCTGCCGCGCGGCGACCGATAGCTACGGCCAGGCCCGTGCCACCGGGATCGACGGTGTGGGCTACGCCAACGCGACCTCGGGCGCGACGGCCATCGGGATCGGCGCGGCGGGAGGCGTCGGTGCGAGCGAGGGCGCGGGCGGGGTCCCCGTCGCGCTCGGTCTCGGCCCGGACGCCGTCGCCATGACCTCGACCACGGAACCGGGCATGCGGACTTTCGCGATCTCGATCGCGCTGGAAGGGTCGCGAGCGGGGGTGGAGACCGCCGAACAGACGGTCGTCTGTCTGGGCGCGGCGGCCTTCGCGTGGAATGCCGACAGCGGCGACGCGTGCCTCGCCACGCCTTTTGGGCTCTGGCGCACCCATGGAACGGGTTACCCTGGTTGACCAGCCCGGCTAACGGCGGTCAGGAGGTGACCCCATGGTTTCGGCAATGGCGGCGGACGACTTCGAACCCGCCGATTCGGCGAGCGGAAAGCTGACGGCACCGCATGAAATGCTGGTCGATCCGCGTTTCATCCGGCTGGCAGATCAGTTCTTCGGCCTGTTCGCTCAGCCTGCGCGCGGTGGCGGGGCGCTCGCGGTCTACCTCGACGGCAAGCCGGTGGTCGATATCTGGGCGGGCTGGGCGGACAAGGAGCGGCGCTGGAACGGCGATACCGTCGCGCTGACCTTCTCCACGGGCAAGGGCGTGGCCTCGACGGTCGTCCACCGCCTGGCCGAACGGGGTCTGATCGACTACGACATTCCGATGGCCGAGTACTGGCCGGAGTTCGCCGCGCACGGAAAAGACGACATCACCGTCCGTGACGTGCTCTGCCACCGCGCCGGCTTGCACCGGGTGCGCGGCCTGGTTCCCGGCCGCGAAGGCATCCTGCACTACGACGCCGTGGTCCGCGCCCTGGCCGAGAGTCCGGCGGACCCCCGGCGCATCCGCACCTCCGGCTATCACGCGATCACCTTCGGCTGGCTGGTCGCCGAACTCGTGCAACGGGCGACGGGCACACCGTTCACCGAGGTGTTGCGCACCGAGATCGCCGAGCCGCTCGGCATGGACGAGTACTGGTTCCGCGTCCCGGAATCCGAACGGCACCGGATCGCCAAGATCTACCGCCACCTCGGGCCGCCGGGAATCCGCTGGAACACCGCCTCCTCCGTACTGTCCTGGGTGCGGCCGGTGCGCGGCCTGGCCGAGGCGGGCATGCCGGAAAGCTTCGACGAACTGGTCCACGACCCCCGTGTGCACGACGCGGTGATGCCGGGCTGGAATGGCGTGTTCTCCGCGCGCGCACTGGCGCGTATGTACGGCGCGTTGGCCAACGGCGGCGTGGTCTACGCAGCCAATGCGGACCGGAAGCCGCCCGGGGTCGGCGCCGAGCAGACCGTGCGGTTCCTGGATCCGCGGACGATCGAGACGATCGGGCAGGTGCAGCCCACCCAGAGCCGGGACTACGTGCTCGGTGTGCCGATTCATTTCACACTCGGTTACCACCGCCCGGTACTGATGTCCAAGCAGCAGCCGAGGCACGCGTTCGGCCATTACGGCGTCGGCGGGTCCGGCGCGTACGCCGATCCGGATCTCCGCATGTCGATCGCGTTCGTCACCAACGGGCTCGGCAGCATGGTGACAGCGCTCGGCGACGCCAGGCTGGCGCGGCTGGCGGCGACGGCGCAGGGCACGGTGCGCAAGCACAAGCAGGCCGCGGGCTAGCTTCGAACCGCTCCGGTCGCGGCCTCGTGTTTCTCGGTATGGACGTGAGCACACCACGAACCGAGGCGGGTGCCTGCCGGGCGGGACCGCGTGTGCCGCGCGCGACCGTACTGCACGCCCTGGCCGCGGGCAGCGATTTCGATCGGTACTTCCGCTGGCGCAGGGCGCGGGAAGGCGACCCGTTCTACGTTCGATTTCCCGGCTTCGGCGCGGTGCTGTTCACCGGGACGGCCGCCGGCGCCCGCGAGTTGTTCCGCTCGCCGGCGAGGTTCTCCGAGCCGCCGCGTCCGAATCCGATCGAACCGATGGTCGGCGCCGCGTCGCTGATCCTGGCTTCGGGCGAGCGCCATCGCCGCGACCGCGCCCTGCTCACCCCCGCCTTTCACAGTGCCCGGATACGGGAGTACGGCGCCTTGATCCAGGAAGCCACCGTACGGGAGCTGGCCGGAGAGAGCGGTCAGAAGTGGGCGGCGGGTGCGCGTATCGATGCGCGGGCGGCGGCGCGAGCCCTCACGCTCCGCGTGATCACGACGGTGGTGTTCGGTGCACGCGACCCGCGGCGGCAAGCGGAGTACACCGCCGCGGTGACGGACTTCATCACCGCGTTCTCCGGGCCGTTGCTGCTATTGCCCACGCTGCGCCGCGGACTGCACGGGCACGGGCCGTGGGACCGGTTCCGCGCCGCACGCGAGCGGCTGGATCGGTTGATCCGAGCCGACATCGCACACCGGCGTCAGCATCCCGAGACACCATCCGCCGACGTGCTCGACATGTTGCTGTCCGCTTATCCCGACGATGCCGACGACGAGTTGTGCGAGCAGATACGGACCATGCTGGTTGCCGGGCACGAGACCACCGCAACCTCCCTGGTCTGGGCACTGTTCCGGCTGCACCGCGCACCCGAGACACTGGCCCGCCTGCGGCGCGAGCTCGACGACGCCGGCCGGGAGGCCGGTCCGGCGGAGCTGGCCGCACTGCCCTACCTCGACGCCGTCTGCCAGGAGACCCTGCGGCTGCACCCGCCGGTACCGATCGTCCTGCGTCGGCTGACCGAGCCGTTCGCGCTGCGCGGCGTCACGCTCGCACCGGGCCAGACGATGGGGATAGCGGTGCCATTGCTGCACTCCGATCCCGAGGTGTGGACCGACCCGGGGCGCTTCGACCCGTCCCGCTTCGCCGACCGCCGCTACCGGCCGTTCGAGTTCGCGCCGTTCGGCGGCGGCCATCGGCGCTGCATCGGCGCGACCCTCGCGGACTACGAGTTGCGGATCGCGCTGGCCACCATCCTGGCGCGGGTAAGCCTGTGGCTCGCCCCGCGGTATGCGCGCGGAAGCGTCCCGCTCTCGGTGCCGCACAATATCGCGACCGGTCCGCGTCGCCCGATTTTGTTCGACGTGGTCAGTGAGCTTCGTCACTAATCGGTTTGCCGTGAACCGTCTTTCGCGAATCGATCGACTGCGCTCCGAGGTTGTCCGGTCCGTCGTGACCGGCACATTTGCCCGCTTCGATACCCAATCAGAGCGTTTGTGACTCATGCCACAACAAGCACTGGTGCTGCATCAATCTGAAACGCGGGTGGATACGACGCGCGTCCGGACGGTAGGAATGGACGACGGGTCGGGCCGTCGATACCAGTGGGGCGCTCTTCTGGCTCCGCGCTGAAATGAAGAAATCTCGCGCGCGCGTTCGCGTGCGCGCGAGAGATGGAATGGACGAGAAACCTATGCATGCCGCTTTGCACACCGGGTCGTCGCCTGCTCCCCGCAAGGGAGCGCGGCTAGCCCGCCGGATGCGCGAGGGCGTCCTGCTGTCGGCCGCGATCGCGGCAGCCGGTGTTCTGCTCGTCGCGCCTGCTCAGGCCGAACCGCTTCCTCCGGGGATCGGCACCGGCTCGGCCGCCGCCGCTACCGAGCCCGAGCCGCAGGCGAACTTCGCTCCGCCCTCGATCAACATCGCCGACGGCGAGGTCGTCGGCGTCGCGCAGCCGATCATCATCACCTTCAAGGAACCGGTGGCCGATCACGCCGCCGCCGAGAAGGCCATCAAGATCACCGCCTCGAAGTCCGCGCCGGGACACTTCTACTGGCGCGGCGACAAGCAGGTGCGCTGGCGGCCGGACGAGTTCTGGCCGGACAACACCGACGTGCAGGTGCAGGCGGGCGGCACCACCAGCTCGTTCCGCATCGGCGACGCCTTCGTGACCACCGCCGACGACGAGACGCACACCATCACCATCACCCGCAACGGCGAGGTGGTGAAGGAGATGCCCACCTCGATGGGCAAGCCCAAGCACGAGACGCCGAACGGCACCTACATCGTCGGCGAGCAGCTGCGCAAGATGACCATGGACTCGTCGACCTACGGCGTTCCGGTCACCGACCCCGAGGGCTACAAGCTCGAGGTCGAGTACGCGACCCGCATCTCCAACAGCGGCATCTTCGTGCACGCCGCGCCGTGGTCGGTCGCCCAGCAGGGCGTCTCCAACGCCAGCCACGGCTGCCTGAACGTCAGCACCGAGGACGCCAAGTGGTTCTTCGAGAACGCGCGCCGCGGCGACCCGGTGATCGTGCAGAACACCCAGGGCGGCACGCTCAGCGCGAGTGACGGCCTGGGGGACTGGAACTAAGTTGCGGTAACCCCGCAGCGGCGCGAAGCCGAACATTACGATCAATTGCTCGAAGTAGCCGATCGTAGTGTTCGGCTTTTGCTCTACTTGGCCCGTGCGCGAGAAGTTCAGCGCGACGGCGGGCGATCGTAACCGGCTGTTTGCTCCGGTCCGTAGAGTCACCGCCGTGCGTACCAGGCCGGAGCGAGTACTGCCGCAGCCACCGGGACGCGGTCTGCGCCACCGTCCTTGGCGGGACTACGCCCTGTTCCTGGTCTTGGTGCTGCCGAATCTCGCGCTCCTGGCGCTATTCGTCTACCGGCCGCTGATCGACAACATCCGGCTGTCGCTGTTCGACTGGAACATCTCCGATCCGGTCGCCACATTCGTCGGTTTCGACAACTACCGCGAATGGTGGAGCAGGCCGGATTCCTGGGACATCGTCACCAACACCGTGGTGTTCACCCTCGCGGCGGTGGCGGGCAGCATGGTGCTGGGACTGGCGCTGGCGCTGCTGCTGGATCGGAAGCTGTTCGGCCGCAACGTGGTCCGCTCGGCGATCTTCGCGCCGTTCGTCATCTCCGGCGCCGCCATCGGCGTAGCTTTCCAGTTCATCTTCGATCCGAGCTTCGGCCTGATCCAGGACGCACTGCACCGGCTCGGCGTGCACGACGTGCCGGACTTCTACCAGAATCCGCGGTGGGCGCTGTTCATGGTGACGGTGACCTACATCTGGAAGAACCTCGGCTATACCTTCGTCATCTATCTGGCGGCGCTGCAAGGCATCCGGACCGATCTGATGGAAGCCGCGCAGATCGACGGCGCGAGCTCCTGGACGACGTTCACCAAGGTCTTGCTGCCGCAGTTGCGGCCGACCACCTTCTTCCTGTCCATCACGGTGCTGCTGAATTCGTTGCAGGTCTTCGACATCATCAACGTGATGACCCGCGGCGGCCCGCTCGGCACCGGCACGACGACCATGGTCTACCAGGTCTACCAGGAGTCCTTTCGCAATTTCCGGGCCGGCTACGGCGCGACCGTGGCCACCGTCATGTTCCTGGTGCTGCTCGTGGTGACGCTGGTGCAGGTGCGGGTCATGGATCGGGGACAGCAGTGAAAGACGTGGGCGTGCAGACGCTTTCCTATCGGCGCAGGCAGCGGGCGGTGACTCTACTCGGCTACGCGGCGATGGCATGCGTGCTGATCATCGTCGGGGTCCCGCTGTTCTGGATCTTCATCACCTCGTTCAAGGCGAGGCCCGACATCTACGTGCAGCCCGCCGTGTACTGGCCGCACAGCTGGCACCCGGAGAACTACCGGGAGGCCACCACGACGCTGCCGTTCTGGACCTTCCTGCGCAATTCGCTGATCGTCACCGGCGTCGTCTCCGCGGTGAAGTTCGTGCTCGGCGTATTCAGCGCGTACGGCTTGGTGTTCCTGCGCTTTCCGGGCAAGACGGTGGTATTCCTGGTGATCATCGCGGCGCTGATGGTGCCCAACCAGATCACGGTGATCTCCAACTACGCGCTGATCGCTCAGCTCGGCTGGCGGAACACGTTCCAGGGCATCATCGTTCCGCTCTGCGGCGTCGCCTTCGGCACCTTCCTCATGCGCAATCACTTCCTCTCGCTGCCCTCGGAAGTGATCGAGGCGGCGCGGATGGACGGCGCGAACTGGTGGCGGTTGCTCACCAGGGTGGTGCTGCCGATGTCCGGGCCGACCATGGTCGCCTTCGCGGTGGTGACGCTGGTCAACGAATGGAATGAATACCTCTGGCCCTTCCTGATGGCCGACGACACGACGGTCGCCACCTTGCCGGTCGGCCTGACCTTGTTGCAGAACACCGAGAACCCGAGCGTCACCAATTGGGGACCGGTCATGGCGGGAACCCTGCTGACCATGCTGCCGATCCTCGTGGTCTTCCTGGTGCTGCAACGCCACATGATCAAAGGCCTCACCTCCGGTGCGGTCAAGGGTTAACCGATCAAGGAGAAACCACGTGTCCACTGCACAGTTCCCGGCGCTGACCCGGCGCGGATTCCTCGGACTGACCGGCGCGCTCACGGCGGGAGCGGCGCTGACCGCGTGCGCGGGCACCGGAGGCGGCGGCAAACAGTCCGGCGACGCCAAGACGCTCACCTTCTGGTCCAACCACCCGGGCACTTCGAAGGAGCTAGAGACCGAACTCATCCGTCGCTTCCACGAGAAGTACCCCGACCTGACGGTTAACCTGGTCGACGCGGGCAAGAACTACGAAGAGGTGTCGCAGAAGTTCAACGCGGCGCTGTCGGGCGGGGATCTGCCGGACATCGTGGTGCTCTCCGACGTCTGGTGGTTCAACTACGCGCTGAACGGCACCATCGAACCGCTCGACGGCCACTTCGCCGACGCGGGCGTACGGCTGGACGATTACGTCGACTCCCTGGTCGCCGACTACCAGTTCAACGGCAAGCACTACGCACTGCCCTACGCCCGCTCGACCCCGCTGTTCTACTACAACAAGGACGTATGGAACCGGGCCGGCCTGCCCGACCGCGGCCCGCAGAGCTGGCAGGAGTTCGACGAGTGGGGCCCGAAGCTGCAGGAGGTCGTCGGCGAGGGCAAGCTCGCGCACGGCTGGGGTGACGCCAAGAACTATCTCGCCTGGACCTTCCAGGGCCCGAACTGGACCTTCGGCGGCGCGTACTCGGACAAGTGGACGCTGAAGTTCAACGACCCCGGCACCATCGCGGCGGGCACGTTCCTGCGCAACATGATCAACACCAAGAGGTACGCGGGCATCAAGCCGCAGATCGCGGTGGACTTCGGCACCGGCGTGATCGCCTCCACCATCGCCTCGACCGGCGACCTGCGCGGCATCCAGAAGAACGCCGAGGGCAAGCTGACTTTCGGCACCGCCTTCCTCCCGCATCCGAACGGACCCGGCGTCACCACCGGCGGTGCGGGCCTGGCGATTCCGGCGCGCATCTCCGACGAGCGAAAGGTGAACGCGCTGAAGTTCATCGAGTTCGTCACCAACGCGCAGAACACCGCGTACTTCTCGCAGGGCACGGGCTACATGCCGGTGCGCAAGTCGGCCGTGAACGACCAGAGCGAGCAGGACTTCCTCGCGAAGAACCCCAACTCGAAAGTCGCGATCGATCAGCTGCCGTTGACCAAGTCGCAGGACTACGCCCGGGTGTTCGTACCGGGCGGCGACCAGATCATCGGCACCGGCTTGGAGCAGATCGGTCTGCAGAACGCCGACGTGACCGCCGTGTTCGCGAACGTCACCAGTCAGCTGCAAGCGATCATCGATCGGCAGATCACGCCGAAGCTGCCGAAGTAGCGCTCGTCCCGAGGAGACCGACAAGCATGGCCACCGTGCAGTTCGAAGGCGTCACGCACCGGTATCCCGGCGCGCAGGCGCCTGCCGTCGACCAGCTCGAACTCGACATCGCCGACGGTGAATTCGTCGTGCTCGTCGGTCCGTCGGGATGCGGCAAGTCGACCAGTCTGCGCATGCTCGCGGGCCTGGAATCCGTTGCCCAAGGACGCATCCTGATCGGCGGCAAGGACGTCACCGGATTGCCGCCGCGCGCACGGGACGTGGCGATGGTGTTCCAGAGCTACGCGCTGTATCCCAACATGACCGTCGCGCAGAACATGGGCTTCGCCCTGCGCAACGCCGGCATGAACAAGGCCGACACGCTGGTGCGCGTCCGCGAGGCGGCGAAGATGCTCGAGCTCGAGCACCTGCTCGACCGCAAGCCCGCCCGGCTGTCCGGCGGGCAGCGGCAGCGCGTCGCCATGGGGCGGGCCATCGTTCGGCGTCCCCAGGTGTTCTGCATGGACGAGCCGCTGTCGAACCTGGACGCGAAACTGCGGGTGAGCACGCGCTCGCAGATCGCGGCCTTGCAGAAACGACTCGGCACCACCACGGTGTACGTCACCCACGACCAAGTAGAGGCGATGACCATGGGTGATCGGGTGGCGATGCTGCGCGAAGGCAAGTTGCAGCAGATCGCCGCGCCGCGCGTGCTCTACGACGATCCGGTGAATACCTTCGTGGCGGGATTCATCGGCTCACCGGGCATGAACCTGCTGGAAGCGCCGGTGCGCGACGGCGCGGCGGTGCTCGGCGACCTACGAATACCGCTGCCGCCCGCCGCGAGATCGCGCGCCCGGGTGGTAGTCGGGGTACGGCCCGAGTCCTGGGAGGTCACCGCGGAGCCCGCCGACGGCCTGGCGGTGGACGCCGAACTGCTGGAAGAACTCGGCGCGGAGTCGTTCGTCTACAGCCACGGCATCGCCGAGGACTGGAACAGCCGCTCCGGGAAGGTGGTCGCGCGCGTCGACCGCCGCTTCCAGGTGCGGCTCGGTGACCGGTTGTATCTTCGGCCCAGACCGGAGGACGTCTTCTTCTTCGACGCAGGGACGGAGGACCGTCTGCGCTGACCACTCGCGCGGCCGAGACGGTCCAGTCGGACCGCCTCGGCTCGAGGAACTACCAGATTTTCACGCGCTCAGCGGGTTCCAGGTACAGCGCGTCGCCGGGTTTGACATCGAACGCCTCATGGAAGCTGTCGATATTGCGCACCACCGCATTGCAGCGGAACTCCGCCGGCGAGTGCGGGTCGGTGGCGAGGCGGCGGATCGCCTCCTCCGTCCGTGCTTTCGTGCGCCACACCTGCGCCCACCCGTAGAACACCCGTTGCAGGCCGGTGAGCCCGTCGATCTCCGGCGCCGCGGCATCGCCCAGCGAGATCTTGTACGCCTGCAGCGCGATGGACAGACCGCCGAGGTCGCCGATGTTCTCGCCGATGGTGAACTGCCCGTTCACCGTGTGCTCGTCCGGCAGGTCCTTGGGGGAGAGCACGTCGTACTGCTCGATCAGCGCTCGCGTCCGCTCACCGAATTCGGCCCGGTCCTCGTCGGTCCACCAATCCACCATGTTGCCGTCGCCGTCGTACTTCGCGCCTTGGTCGTCGAAGCCGTGCCCGATCTCGTGACCGATCACCGCGCCGATGCCGCCGTAGTTGGCCGCGTCGTCGGCATTCATGTCGAAGAACGGCGGCTGGAGGATGGCGGCCGGGAAGACGATCTCGTTCATGCCCGGGTTGTAGTAGGCGTTCACCGTCTGCGGGGTCATGAACCATTCGTCGCGGTCGACCGGACCGCCGAGCTTGTTCAGATCCCGATCGTGTTCGGCCGCGTAGCCCCTGCGGTAGTTGCCGACCAGATCGGCCGGATCGATCACCACGCCCGAGTAGTCCCGCCACTTGTCCGGATAGCCGATCTTCGGGGTGAACTTCTCCAGCTTCGCCAGCGCGGCGATCCGGGTGCCCTGACCCATCCACTCCAGCTCGGCGATATTGCGGCGGTAGGCCTCCCGCAGATTGGCCACCAGCTCGACCATGCGGGCCTTGGCCTGCGGCGGAAAATGTTCGGCCACATAGATCTTGCCGACCGCCTCGCCGAGCAGGTCTTGCACCAGCCCGACGCCGCGCTTCCAGCGCTCCCGGTTCTCCTCCGCGCCCGTGAGCGTGCGGCCGTAGAAGTCGAAGTTCTCCTCGACCACCGCGTCGGTCAAATACGGCGCCCGCGCACGGAGCACCCGCCAAGCCGCCCACGCCTGCCAGTCGGCGAGCGGCTCGTCGGCCCACAGCCGCGCGAACGCGCGCAGGTAGTCCGGCTGGCGGACCACCACCTCGGCGAACAGCTCGGCTCCTGCCGCGTCGACGCCCTCGGCCAGCGCGGCCGTCCACGCGGACCAGTCGAACTCGGGGTTGTCCGCGGCCAGCGCGTCGAAGGTGGTCAGGTTGTACCTGAGTTCGGCGTCTCTGCGGCGCACCACATCCCAGTGCCCGGCGGCCAGTTTCCGCTCCAGCTCGAAGACCCGTGCGCCGACGGTGTCGAGTTCGTCCGGGAGCAGTCCGGCGACCTGCGGGTCGGCGGCGGCCAGGGCGAACATGCGGTCGATGTGCGCGATGTACTTCGCGCGGATCTCGGCGAACTCGTCCTGCCGGTAGTACGACTCGTCGGGCAGGCCGATGCCGGACTGGGTGGCGTGGGCCAGATAGCGGTTGGAGTCCTTGTCGTCGGTGTCGACGAAAACGGCGACGGCGCCCCCGACGCCGGTGCGCTGCAACCGGCCGAGCAGCGAAGCGAAAGTACCCTTGTCGCCGACCTCCGCGATCGCGGCGAGTTCGGCGGCGATCGGCGCGAGCCCGGCGGCGGCCACCGCGTCGGTGTCCATGAAGCTGGAGTAGAGGTCACCGATCTTGCGGGTCTCGCTGCCCGGTTCGGCGTCGGTCGCCGCGGCATTCTGGATGATTGCCTGGACGTCCAGCTCCGCCTGGTCGTACAGCGCGCGGAAGGCGCCGTCCACGGCCCGGTCGGCGGGGATCTGGTGGTCTGCCAGCCATTTGCCGTTGACGTGCGCGAACAAGTCGTCCTGCACCCGCACGTCCTCGTCGAGGTAGGACAGATCGATACCGGAAGGACGGGTCAGTTCGGAAGTCACGGTGTCCAGTATGCCGACAAGCGCGCGCGTCGGCCGTGCGCGACGACCTCGAACCGTCTTTCCTGGTCTGTTCGCCCACGTCGATGCGGGGAACGCGCGGAGCGTGCGGGTCCTATGTGAAGTCAGGCGGGCAAGACGACACAATCGAATTCGCCGTCGTGCGCGCCCAGCAGGAAGGCGTCCCACTCCTCCGGTGTGTAGGTGAGGGTGACTTCGCCGTGGCGCAGTGTGGTGTGGCCGTCGGCGGCGGGGTGCGCGCTCAATTCGCCATCCGATCGCCCGCGGATGCGTACCGCGTCGAGGAACGCGGTCCATTCGGCTGCGGTGACGGTGATGACGGGCTCTTCGGCATGGCGGTTTGCCGGGTCGCGGCGATATTTGCTGTCACGGATGAGCACCGCATCACCATCGAACCGGACCTCGACGCATTGATTGCCATTGTTCGATCTGGTCGATGTGAACCAGCCGGTGCGTACCGGCCGTGCGGTGATGGCCATGGGCAGGATTTTACACGCGGGAATAGCGCCTGATCAGGGCCAATGACTCCACTCTCGACAGGGATTGGTCCACCGCGCGCAGGTAGGCGAAGCGTAGATCGCGGACCAGATCCGGGTCCTCGACGGCCCCGCCGAACACCGCGCTCTCCACCCAGCCGAAGGTCGGCAGCTGCTCGCCCGCGAAGTCGATGAGGTGGAAACTGGATCCGCCGAGCACCGCGCCCGCGGTGGCCGCGAACGGGATCACGCGCACCTCGACGGTGTCGAGTTCCTCGATCAAGTCGGCCAGATAGTCCAACTGTCCGCGCAGCACGTCCGGACCTCCGGTCTGCTGTAGCAGCGTGCCCTCGCCGAAGACCGCGGTGAGTTCCACCGGGTCCGCGCCGCGCAGCCGCTCCTGGCGCCGCATCCGGATCGCCACCAGCTGCTCGACCTGGACCGGCCGGATCATCACGTCGGCGCTGATCAGCGCGCGAGCGTAGTCCTCGGTCTGCAACAGACCCGGCACGACGAGGCTGTCGTAGCTGCGGATGCTCTGCGCGCCGGATTCCATGCCGTACAGCCGTTGCAGCTCGGGTCCGATCAATGCCGAGGACTTCGCCCACCAGCCACGCTGCTTGCTGGCCTCCAGCAGGGCCAGCAATTCCACGCGCTCCTCGGCTTCCACGTCGAGCAGTTCGAGCACCGGACCGATGGTCTTGGTGGTCAGTACCCGCCTGCCCTTCTCCACGTGCGACCAGTTGGCCGGGGTGAAGCCCACCTGTCTGGCGAAACCCGCCGAGTCGAACCCGCGCTGTTCCCGCAGTTCACGCAGCCGCAGCACCAGCTCCCAGCGGGCAACGGTAGGCGAGACGGGTGCCATGTGTCGGGATGCTACGCCGACTCGGACGCGCGGGGCGGTGACTATTGTCAAGCATCTTGCCCGCGACTAGGGTCGAGACAGCGATCGATTCTTCCGAGCACGCGTCCCACCACTGCGAGGCGAGGTTGTTCGTCATGGGTATATCGCGCATCGAATCGGGCAGGCATCTCGCGTCCACGGATTTCCCGTCGATCCAGGACGCGTTCGCTCGCTGCCGTCGCTATCGCGGCGACCACGGACTGTACGGACTCGTGGACCCGATCCTTGGTCGCATCATGCTGGAAGTCGGCTCGGTCGGAGCGGTCGTGATGCCCGCGGAGTTCGGCCGCCGGGTGCTCGAGCGGCTCGCCGCCGGTCCCGAACCTCGGCCCGGCCCGGTCATCGCGCATCCACGCGCGTGCCGCTGGACCTTCCTGACCGGCCCCACCGACAACTCGTATCTGGACACCGGGCTGTTCGCCGACCTCTTCCGGATCTGCGCGTCGATCGCACTGCCGGGCAGCCACATCGTGCTGCCTTCGCCCGCCGACGAGCACGGCGGCTACCGAACCTGGGTCGTGGCGCCGGACGGCGACTTTCGCCGCGACTTCGCCGAGGTGATCGCCGCGACCCGGGCGTGCGCCTCGGCTACCGGGGCGTCGGCGCGGGTGGCGGAGTGAGGGTGACGCTGTACTTGTCCTGCAGCTTCTGATTCCACTCGCGCTCGCACTGCTCGATCTTGGACTGATCGTTGTTCGCTTTGTTCACGCAGTCCACGAAGTCCTTGCCGCCCGAGTTGATGAAGAAGTTGTAACCCACGACGGTGAGCAGCACGGCGCCGACGATGCCGAGCGCGCCGAGGACGATGCCGGTGATCGCCATGCCCATACCCCCCGCGGTGCCCGCGCGGGCCTTGAACACCGCCACGATGCCCAGGATGACCGCGAAGATGCCGCAGAGATAGCCGCCGATGATCGTCCAGAAGAACAGCAATGCGAGGATGCCGAGCACCAGCGCGGTGATCGCCAGGCCACGGCCCTTCGGCGATTCCTGCCAGTAGTCGGGCCGGCCCGGATACTGGCCGCCCGGCGGCTGCGGGTATTGCCCCGGCGGCGGGTACTGACCGGGCGGCGGGGGCGGATATTGCGACATGGACTTCCTCTCCGTCGGTGCCTCGCGATGCTCGGTCCGGACGAGGTGGTCCGGGGTGCGCGGCGGTCGCCTACTGATCGCGCTTCCCGAGGACGGATGTTAATGCGAACCGGCTACTGGGCGCCGAGCCGCGCGTGCATCTCCCAGATCAGAACTTCCGACGGCTGCCGCGCCACCACGCGTTGGCCGCCTGACCTGGTCAAACGCACCGCGTCCCCCTTATACAACGGGCCGACCCCCTCCATGTCCACCTCGCCGCGCGCTACGAACAAGTGCAGGTACGGCGCATCGGGTAGGTCGATCACTTGCTCGGCGCCCGGCTCCGCGCTCGTCATGCGCGCCACGTGCAGCGCCGAATGGCTGCTGTTGATGGCGATCGCGGTGCGATCGCGGTAGCGGGGCAGACCCGAGGCGACCGTGACCAGACCGCCTCCCGCGAGCTCGTCGTCGATTTCGAGCTGCTCGTAGCCCGGGGTCAGCCCGGGCTCGTCGGGCACCACCCACATCTGCACGAAATGCACCGGCTGCTCGTGTTCGGGAATGCGGCCGTCCAGACGCCACGAGTCGTTCTTCTCCGAATGCAGGATGCCGGTGCCCGCGCTCATGCGCTGGGCCAGGCCCGGGTAGATGACACCGCTGTGGCCGAGGGAATCCTGATGCACCAGGCTGCCACCGAGCACCCAGGTGACGATCTCCATGTCCCGATGCGGGTGGGTGTCGAATCCCTGCCCGGGGGACACGATGTCCTCGTTGTTGACCAGCAGCAAGCCGTGGTGGGTGTTGTCGGGATCGTAATGTTCCCCGAAGGAGAACGAATGCTTCGAATCCAGCCAGGAGACCCGCGTCTTCATGCGGTCGCCGCCACGGTGGACATCGATGTGTGGTGTCGTGAGTGTGGACATCATGGTCCTCCTCTCGGGACCGTGCACCGATCGCCATTCAGGGTAGGAGCACATCCGCCGCGGTACTCCGCATTCCTAGTAAATTGTGCCGCACTCGGCATTTTACGCGAGCGACCGGAAGGTGAACGGCAGGCGAGCAGAACCAACCGGTACGTCGAAACGTCGGGCCACCTCGTCGGATATCCCGGCCCGGCCCCGATTGCCAAGCGTCACAACGACAACCGGAGGTAGCGACGTGCTGGACCCCGATGACCTCGCCCTGATCGAACAGCAACTCCGCAGCGAAGCACACCGGGATGGCATCGCGCATTTCGTGGTCGGCGTCGCGGTGTTCCGCGAAGGCAGGCTTCTGGTGGTGCGCCGCGTCGCCGACGACTATCACGGCGGTATGTACGAACTGCCCGGCGGTGGCGTCGAAACCGGCGAGACATTCGCCGAGTGCGTCGAACGAGAATTGCTGGAGGAAACAGGGCTGCGGGTGCGCGCGGTCCTCGACTTCCTCGGTGGATTCGATTACGCCACCCGTACCAAGTCGAAAGTGCGGAAATACAGCTTCGTCGTGGAGGCGGAACCCGGCGATGTCGCCCTCGCGCCGGGCGAGCACGACGCGTTCGCCTGGATCGACGCGGGCACGCTCGACGAGCTGCCGATGGCGCCGGACATGCGCGCGACGGTGAGCACGCTGGTCGACCGGGTCTGAGACGCTGTCGGCGCCGACGCGCGTGGTGCGGCGTGGTCGGCGAACACAGTACGCTCGCGAACGTGTCGACTGGTCACGCCGAAGGCCTCACTCCCGCAGAGCAACGGCCGGGTGGACTGCGCGCAACACTCCGGCAGAGCCCGGGCGTGTCGCGGCTGGCCGTGGTGCGTTTCGCAGGGCAATTCGGCGACGGGATGTTCCAGGCGGCCCTGTCCGGCGCGATTCTGTTCAACCCCGAACGGCAGACCGATCCGCTGGCCATCGCGGCGGGCTTCGCGGTGCTGCTGCTGCCGTATTCGCTGATCGGGCCGTACGCGGGCGCACTGCTGGATCGCTGGGACCGGCGCACCGTGCTGCTGGTCGCCAACGTGCTGCGCGCGGTGCTGATCGCGCTGGTCGGCGCAGGGCTGCTGGCCGGGGCCGGCGAGACGCCGCTGCTGTTGCTGGCTTTGGCGGTGGTGGGCGTCAGCCGATTCGTGCTCGCGGGCGTCTCGGCCGCGCTGCCGCGCGTGCTGCCGCAGGCGTGGCTGGTGCCGATGAACTCGGTGCTGGCCACAGTGGCCTCCGGGTGCGCTGGTGCGGGTGCGGCCGTCGCAGTGGGTGTGATCGGACTGATCGGGGCGGGAGACTTCGCCTCGGCGGTCGCGGTGGCGATCAGCGGTATCGGGTCGCTGCTGGGCGCGGCGCTGGCGGCGGGGTTCCGGCCGCGCGTGCTCGGCCCGGCGCCCGGCGCGGCGAAGGGCGACAACACCGTGCACGCGATCGCTACCGGTCTGCGTACCGGGGCCACGGCGGTGTGGGAATCGAAAGCGGTCACGACGGCGATGCTGGGCATCGGCACCCACCGGATCGTCTTCGGCATGAATACGCTGATCATGGTGCTGGTGCTGCGCCAGACCCCGGTGGACGGCTCCGGGCTCAGTGGTGGCCTGGTCGGTTTCGGCGTCACGATCGCCGCCACCGCTGCGGGCATGCTGGTGGCCGCCGTCGTCGCGCCGCTGCTCATTCCGCGGCTGGGCCGCGCGCGCACTGTGGTGGCCGGTCTGATCACCGCGATGCTGGTGCAACTCACGCTGGTCACGCCGATCGCGTTCGCCGACTCGGGCGCCGCGGTGGAGCGTGCGCACGAACTCCTCTTGATCGGTGCGTTCCTGCTGGGACTCGCCGGGCAGACGATCAAGCTGACCGGTGACGCGACCATGCAGATAGACATCGACGACGCCCGCCGCGGCCAGGTGTTCGCGTTGCAGGACACGGTGTTCAATGTCGCGTTCGTGCTGGCGATCGTGATCGCGGCCCTGATCATTCCGAACGACGGCCGATCGGCGATCGTGGTGCTGGCCGGCGCCGCCATCTACGCCGCGGGGATCGTGGCCATCGCGCTGAACACGCGCCGCCGCGCGGTCAGCTGAGCAGCGGATCGTCGCCCGGGTCGCGCCGGTCGCGGTTCAGGTGTGCGAGGTGCTCGGGCAACGCGTCGGCCTCCGAACGATCGGCCTCCCGCCGCGAATCCGATAGTCGTGCTTCGCCGAGCAGACGATCCGGCGCCTCCGTGTCCGTGCGCACGCTCCAGTCCAGCGGCTCGCTCGCCGTATCGCCGGGTAGGCCGGTGATCTGATGGTTCCACGTGCCGAAGCCGGTGGGATCGGTGAAGAAATGGTCGAGCACGCCGTCGTCGTCCAGATCCAGCGCGGCGATATCGGCGCGGCCCGAACCAGCCGAATCCCACAGCGCGTCATCGGCGATGCCGTCTCCGTCGAAGTCCAGCCGCACCGCGTCGGCCGCGCCCGTGTCGCCGAGTTCCAGGTCGGCCTCGCTCGTCCAGACGTGCACGACTCCGTCACCGGTGCCGAACACGTACTCGATCTCGTTCATATGTCCTTGGACGCACGCGGCCCGGCGCCGGTTCCATTGCGCGGGTCTTTTTCGATTCGCCGTCCCCGTTTCCAGCGGTTGTTCCGGTAAGTTGGCTCGTCAGCAGCCGACCGACAGGAGACAACACGACATGGGTTCTCCGGTGCAAGACCCCGATGCGGTACGAGAACTGCTGAGCGCGTGGGAGGCTCGGTCCGCCACCGGACATCCGATCGCCTGACGAGCGCGGCCGGGCCGACCCTGATGCGCGCATCCGGAAGCAAATCGCCTTGTGTACCCGCCTTGTTCGGCGCACTGCTCGCCGGCGTCCTCACCGTACCGACGCCCACCGCGCAGGCCGCACCGTTTCCGTGGGCGCCGCCGCCGGTCAACAGTTGCGGTGAAGTCGGTTTCGACCCGCTCAACCGCGAACCCGATCCCGCGCAGCCTCCGCCGCCACCGCTGCCGCCGCAGATCGACATTCCCGTCCCGATCCCGGAACTCACTCCGGTCCCCGTGCCCGACCCACCGCACGACAACACACGGATCTTCCCGGACCCGCTGCCGGAGAATCCGTGTGAAAACCCGTGCCCGGACATCAGGGATTACCCCGCACATCCCGAGCCCGATCCCGATCCCAGCCCGACGCCCGAGACGGGCACCGACGAGAAACCCGGCTCCTCCGGCTCGTCATCCGGATCCGGTTCGGGCAGCGGTTCCGGCTCCGGTTCGAACGATGACTCCGGTTCTTCCTCCGGTTCCGGATCGCCGGTCAAACTGCCGCGCATCGAATTCAAGCCGGAGACCGAGCCTATTCCGGTCCCGGTTCCCGGCGGGCCCGGTGAGGAGCCACAGCCGGCCCCGCCACAGGTGGTACATCCGGCCGAACCCGGCCCGCTCGCGGCTCCGGTGGCCGCGCCGACGGTCGAGTCGGTCCAGCTGGTCGGCCAGGTGACCGGACACGGCTCGGAGAACCGCACCGACATGCGCTGGCAGGTCGACGGCACCGATCTCGGCCTCATGTGGGAGACGACGCCCGGCGAGATCGCCGTCGTTTTCGGCGACACCTTCGGCAAGGGCTGGGGTGTCGGCGGCGCGGGCAACGACGACCAGGACTGGCGCAGCAACGTCATCGGTTTCAGCACCGACCGCGATCTGTCCGACGGCCTGACGCTGGACACCTTCGCGCAGGACAGCCGCTGCCACGCCGCTGAGATCCTGGGCAGCCGCAAGATCAAGAACTGGGAGACCACCACCATCCCGACCTCCGGGTTCGCCATCGGGAATCGGCAGTACCTCAGCTACATGTCGGTGAACAGATGGAGCCGCATACCGGGTCTGTGGTGGACCAACTACGGCGGCCTCGCCTATTCCGACGACCGCGGGCGCACCTGGAAGAAAGACCAGCACGCCAAGTGGGAGAACCTGTTCGGGCTCGGCAAGTTCCAGGTCGCGGCGATGGTGCCGCAGGGCGATTACGTCTACATGTTCGGCACACCCAACGGACGCATCGGCACGATCGCGCTGGCGCGTGTGCCGAAGCACCAGGTGCTGAACAAGTCCGCGTATCAGTATTGGGTGGGCGGCACCTGGGCGCCCGCCGCCGAGAACGAGGCCACCCCGTTGGTGCTCGGCATCGCCAGCGAGCTCTCGGTGCGCTACGACCGGAAGACCGAGCAGTGGCAGATGGTGTACCTGGATTCGGCCCGGGGCGCGATCGTGCTGCGTACCGCGGCGAGCCCGCAGGGTGCGTGGACGGACGCGATCCCGCTGGTGTCCACCGCCGACTACCCGAAGTCCTACGGCGGGTTCATCCATCCGTGGTCGACCGGCGAGGACCTGTACTTCATGCTCTCGGCGTGGGACAGCTACAACGTGTACCTGATGCACGCCCGGCTCCAGCCGGGAGCGAACCGGGGTCAGCCCGCCCGCACGAACCGCACGGGTTGACCGGGCCGCGTCTGCGCGATGGCGTCGACATCGGCGTCGACGACCACCGCGACCACCGGATACCCGCCGGTGACCGGGTGATCGGCCAGGAAGACGACCGGTTGTCCGCTCGGCGGCACCTGGATCGAGCCGAGCGCCATGCCTTCGGTCGGCAGTTCGCGAGTGACCTTCCTGGTCAGCGCCGGGCCGGTGCGACGTTCCAATCGGGCGCCGATCCGGTCGGTGTCGGGGGAGATCTCCCACTCGCCCGCGAACAAGGCCGTGGCGTCGGCGAACCAGTCGTCGCGCGGACCGAGCACAGCGCGCACGGTGACGACGTCCGCGGGTAACTCGGCGACAGGGGCGAAGTCCACGACCGGGATCGTGTGCGGAGAAGATCCGACCGGGAGGCGATCACCTTTCCGCAGCGGTTCCGGCCCCAAACCAGACATGGTGTCGCGGCTACGAGAACCGAGCGTCTCCGGCACGTCGATGCCGCCGCGCACCGCGACATAGCTGCGGAGCCCGACCGACGCGTAGCCCAGCCGCAGCGCCTGTCCCGGTTCGAGTTCCAACACGCTCGCGTGACCAACGGGCCTGCCGTCGACGGTAGCGGGGGCCGGAGCACCCGTCACCGCCAGCATGACGTGCTCTTCGGCGTGCAGCGCGAGGCCACCGAGCAGCACTTCGATCGCCGCATGCCCCTCCGGGTTGCCGACCAATCGATTGGCCAGTCGCAGCGACCCGCGATCCGCCGCCCCCGCGGGCCCGACACCGGAATCGAACCAGCCCGGCCGCCCGAGATCCTGGATGGTCGCCAGCGGACCGACCGCTTCGACGACGATCATCCGCCGTCCCTCGCGTCGAGGAATCGAACCGTGGCGCCCGCGCGGATCAACGCGGGCGGGTCGCGCTCGACATCCCACATCCTGAGGTCGGTGGTCCCGATCAGCTGCCACCCACCGGGCGTGCTCCGCGGGTACACCGCACTGTATCCACCGGCAAGGGCGACGGCGCCCGCCGGAATCGATGTACGCGCCTGCGCTCTGCGCGCGACGGACAACCGTCCGTCAGGCGATTCCAGGTAGCCGAAGCCCGGCGCGAATCCGACGAAAGCACACCGCCACACCGTCCCGGTGTGCGCGGCGATCACTTCCGCGGTCGTGACGTCCAGCATCCTGGCCACGTCGTCGAGGTCGGCGCCGTCGTAGCGCACCGGAATCGACACCGGTTCGACGCGGAGAGCTTTATCGGCCGATGTTCCACGGGAAACAGCGGCCGACCGCTCGGCGTTCAAGGTGACCAAGAGCGTGGTCAGCGACCGGTGGACCGCTTCCGCGGCGCGCGGTGAATCGAGCGTCAGAAGTACGGTTTCCGCGGCCGGAAGGAAATCCTGCACGCCGGGTATCGGACGCTCCCGCAGCGCGGTGACGAGCTCCACCACCGTGTCTCGCCGAGGGGGAGTGATCAGCAACGCCCGATCACCCGCCGACCGGATCGCTTCCTCGGTCGCCTTCCGCTGCGCGTGCGTCACCGCGCCCGTGGTCTTCATCTCGCGGCCTCAGCCGAACGACTCCACCGGCACCCCGACTTCGTCCAGCGCGGTGCGGATGTGCCGGGCCATCTCCACCGCCGCGGGCGAATCGCCGTGCACGCAGATACTCGCGGCGCGCACCGCGACCTCGCCGGATCCGTCGGCAGTGCGCGTGGCTCCCGACTTGGCGATCGAGATCGCTTGAGCCACCGCGTCCTGCGGCCCCAATACCGCCCCCGGCGTACCGCGCGGTGCCAGCGAGCCATCGGGGGTGTACGCGCGGTCGGCGAATCCTTCTCCGACGAAGCGCACCCCGGCAGCCTCCGCGGCCGACTCCAACTGCGTTCCGGCGGGGCCGAGCAGGGCCAGCCGCGGGTCGTACTCCGCCATCGCGGCCAGCACCGCATCGGCCAGCTTCCGATCGCGCGCGGCCGAGTGATAGAGGGCCCCATGCGGTTTCACGTAGCGCACCCGGTCTCCTGCGGCCTTCGCGAAAGCGTCGAGGCCGCCGATCTGATACAGCACCTCGTCGCGCAGCTCACCGGGCGCCACGGCGATCTCGCGCCGACCGAAACCGGCCAGATCGCGATAACCCACATGGGCGCCGATCCGCACTCCCTTCTCCACCGCGAGCCCACAGGTCCTGCGCATGATCGCGGGGTCACCCGCGTGGAATCCGCAGGCGATGTTCGCGCTGGTGACGATGTCGAGCATGGCGGCGTCGTCGCCCATCGTCCACGGCCCGAAGCCCTCGCCGAGATCACTGTTCAGATCCAGCGCCATGTGCGTCCTCCCAGCGGTGTGTGACCGGCCTTTCGATTCTCGTGCTCGAGCGTTCCCCCAGGCAAGGACGGCCGATCCGCGCGACCTGGGTCACAGCGCACGAGTCCGGGGCCCTGGGCCAAGTACGCTCGATCCAATCATGGCCACGTATTTCGATCCGAAGTCCTGGTCGCCGCTTCGGGCCGTCGATCTCGGAAAGCGCCTGTTCGATCAGTCCTGGCTGGAGCAGTGGGTCACGCTCAGCACGGCCTGGATGGATCCGGTCGCCGACCTCGGCGCGGGCACGGTCACAGCGCTGCTGCCGGACGTGCTGATGACCATGCTCAGCGAGGGCATACTGAGCCGGTTCGGCGGACAGGAGGTCAGCGCGACCCTGCTCGGTCACGACCTGCACGCCACCTTGCAAGTGCTGAAGGTGCGCCGTCGCGGCGCGCACTTCCAGACCAAGACCGTGCTGTCGCGGCTGCGCTGGGACGATCACCCGATCGAGTCCGTGACGGTGATCGCGCACGGCGTCCGCCTGATTCCGGGCGTGCCGACGAAGGTGCGCACCGCCCGGCTCGACCTCATCGGCACCGTCACCACGGCGGCGCTGGTCGGATGGCTCAACACCCAGCCGCTGGACTGGGACTTGGACGTGCACTCCGGCGGGCTGATCCGAGCAAGGCACCGCAGACGACTGGTCACCGCCCTGGTGGACGCGTCGGTCACGGACAACCGACTGGACATCGCGGTACGGCGAGTGACCTGGCTCGGCTTCCGCGTTCCGCGCCGCATGATCGACGTCCCCGTTCTGCCACTGGAGCACCTGCCCGAGAACGCGCGAATCGTACGCGCCCAACGGGAAGGCGACCTGATCCGCTTCCGCGTCGAACTGCCGGAAATCGCCGGGTCCTTCGACCTCGCCCAAATGCGCTCGGCGATCCTGGCCGGCACCACCCTGATCGTCTTCTGACCTACTCAGGCCTGCGTCTTCCACCATTCGAGCAGCGCCGCCTCGGCTTCGTCCCGGCTGAGCGGGCCGTGGTCCAAGCGCAGTTCCTTCAGATGGCGCCAGGCCCGGCCCACCTCGGGGCCCGGGGGCAGGCCGAGCAACTCCATGATCGCGTTGCCATCCAGGTCCGGGCGTACCTTGGCCAGATCCTCCTGCTCCCGCAACCGCTCGATCCGCGTTTCCAGTTCGTCGTAGGTGGCGCGCAGCGCGGCGGCCCTGCGCTTGTTGCGAGTGGTGCAGTCGGCCCGGACCAGCTTGTGCAGGCGGGGGAGCAGCTCGGCGGCGTCGGTGACGTAGCGACGGACCGCGGAGTCGGTCCACTGGCCCTTGCCGTAACCGTGGAAGCGCAGGTGCAGGAAGACCAGCCGGGCGACGTCCTCGGTGAATTGCTTCGGGTACTTCAGCGCGCGCATCCGTTTGCGCACCATCTTCGCGCCGACCACCTCGTGGTGGTGGAAGCTGACGCCACCGCCCGGCTCGTTGCGCTTGGTGTCGGGCTTGCCGATGTCGTGCAGCAGCGCGGCCCAGCGCAGCACCAGGTCGGGGTCGCCCTCCTCCTGATCGATGGCCTGTTCGAGCACGGTGAGGGAATGCCAGTAGACGTCCTTGTGCTGGTGGTGCTCGTCGATCTCCAGCTTCATCGCGGGCACTTCGGGAAGCACCCGCTGCGCCAGCCCGGTCTCACACATGACGTTGACGCCGTCGATCGGATGCGCCCCGCCGATCAGCTTGTCCAGCTCCACCCGCACCCGCTCGGCGGTGATGCGGTCGATCTGGTCGGCCATCTCGGTGATCGCGGCACGGACGCGGGGATGCGGCTCGAACCCCAGCTGGGAGACGAACCGCGCGGCGCGCAGCATCCGCAACGGATCGTCGTTGAACGAATCCTCCGGCGCGGCAGGCGTGTCCAGCACGCCGTCGAGCAGCGCGGTCATGCCGTCGAGCGGATCGACGAACTCCAGCGCGCCGTCCGCGCCGATCCGCACCGCCATCGCGTTCACCGTGAAGTCGCGGCGGACCAGGTCTTCCTCGAGCGAGTCGCCGAAGGTCACCTCCGGGTTGCGGGACACCCGGTCATAGCTGTCGGCGCGGAACGTGGTGATCTCCAGTTGCTGCCGGTCCTTGGCCGCGCTGACCGTGCCGAACGCCAGGCCGCCGGTGTCCCACAGATGGTCCGCCCATCCGCGCAAGATGTCCTGCACCGCGTCCGGCCGCGCGTCGGTGGTGAAATCCAGGTCGGTCCCCAGCCTGCCGAGCACCGCGTCCCGCACGCTGCCACCCACCAGGTACAACTCGTGCCCCCGCGCCGCGAACATCTCGCCCAGCGGCGTCAGCACATCCGACAGCCCCCCGAGCGTCACCGCCGCGGCGGCCAGCAATCGGGTACGTCTATCCAGCACAGCGTCCTTGGACTTCGGCGCAACCACGAATGAGCAGCTTACCGAGCCGCGCCAACGGTTATCGCAGCCAAGGCCGCCGCGGCGGCCCAGATATATAAGGACACCGACATCAACCCAGCCAGCGGCACCCGCACACCGTCAGCCACTCACCGAATCCACTCCGACCGGCCACCAGCCAACACATCCACGACGCATCACCAGCACCAATCGACATGCGCCCGGCACTACACACACCGAGGTCCGGATACTCGGATATCAGCGCCCCGGCGCACCTCGACCACGACCTTCGAGCGAAGCGAGACCGAGCATCCGTCGTTCGCGGCCCGGCTCCCGCCCCGGTGACCGCCTCGAAGTCGCCAGCGGCCGTCAACCGCACGAAGGCCGCGGACACACGGCTCGAAGTCGCGGCCGAACAAATACCGTCCTGAACCGAGCATCCGCCGATCACCGCCCGTGCCGCACAGAACGACCGTCAAAACCACGTCGAACCACACCTGCCGACCGATCCGACACTCGGCCGCCCCACCCGCCCACACCCGGTCCGCGCTCCGGCACATACGCGCCCAGCGCACCCTGACCACGACTTTCGAGCGAAGCGAGACCGAGCATCCGCCGTTAGCGGCCCGGCTCGCGTTTGCGCGGCCGCCGTGTACGCGACGAAGGAGCAAGCGGCGGCCGCGCAAACGCGAGCCACAAAGGGGCCGCGAACACGCCGCGACGAAGTCGCGGCAAATTCAACACAGTAGGATTGCCAGGTGTCTCCGGCCGATCGCGCGAACAGTCGACGCCGCCAGCCTCGGCGCCGCGGTTCGGCCGCCAATGCCGCGAAGCCGCGGATGCGCACGGTGCGGGAGACTTCCGCAGGTGGACTGGTCGTCGACGGCCTGGACGGTCCCCCGGAAGCGCGAAGCGCGGCCCTCATCGGACGCACCGATCGCCGCGGGCGGTTACTGTGGTCGCTGCCCAAAGGACATATCGAAGAAGGTGAGACCGCCGAGCAGACCGCGATCCGCGAGGTCGCCGAGGAGACCGGCATCAACGGTGTCGTGGTCGCCGAACTCGGCAGCATCGATTACTGGTTCGTGACCGATGGTCGGCGGGTACACAAAACGGTGCATCATTATCTGCTGCGTTCGGTCGGTGGCGAACTGTCCGACGCCGACGTGGAAGTGACCCAGGTCGCCTGGGTTCCGTTGAGTGAACTGGATTCTCGGTTGGCCTACGCCGATGAGCGGCGGCTGGCGGAGATGGCGAACAAGCTGATCGACCGGATGGAGACCGGCAAGCGATGACGCGTGGACTGTTCCGGATCTTCGTGGCGGTCCTGACCATCCTCGGCCCCGTGACGACGCTGCCACTGCTCGATTCCGCGGCGGCGGGAGCGCAACCGACCGGGTCCGGCACCTCGACGAATCCCAAATTCCTGAAGCTGTCCCTCGATTCGGTGACGCCGACCACAGTGACCGCGGGCAGCGATTCGGTGCTCACGGTCGCGGGCACGGTCACCAATATCGGCGACCGTGTGGTGGACGACGTCAGCATCCGTGTCCAGCGGGCGGCGGCGATCACCACGCCGGTCGGGTTGCGCGCCACCTTGCGCCTCGACGAGGTCAACTACGACGTGAACGGCGACTTCGAAGATGTCGCGCAGCGGCTGAACCCGGGGCAGCGCAAACAGTTCACGCTGAGCATCCCGTTGCGTTCCGAGACCGGCGCCACGTCGCTGCGGATCACGGAGCCGGGCGTCTACCCGCTGCTGCTGAACGTCAACGGCGAACCCGCTTACGGCACGCAGGCCAGGCTCGACGACGCGCGATTCCTGCTCCCGGTGCTCGGGGTGCCGCCCGCCGCGAGCGACGGAGCCCCGTCGGTATCGGCGCCCACCGACGCTCCGGTGGCGACCACGCTGCTGTGGCCGCTGGCCGATCGGCCGCGGCAGGTCGGGGGTCGTCCGGGCAGCGTGGACGGCAAGGTCGAGCTCACCGACGACGAATTGGCCGCCTCACTCGGCAAGGGCGGCCGTCTCGATCAACTGCTGGCCGCGCTGGAAGGGACGTTGAACCCGAGCGCGGGCCGCAGCACCGATCTGGCCTCGGCCGTGTGCCTCGCCATCGACCCAGACCTGCTGCTCACGGTGCGCGCGATGACCAAGGGTTACCGCGTGCTGGCCAGTCCGTCCGATCCCGACGGCGCGACCAGAGCGGGTGCGGGCGCTGAACAGGCCCAGACCTGGCTGGACCGGCTGCGCGCCATGGCCGGGTCGATGTGCACCGTGGCACTGCCGTTCGCGCAGGTCGATCTCACCGCGCTGGCCGCGGTCAACGATCCGGCACTGTCCGCGCGCGCGATCAACGAACCGGCCGAGATCATCGACTCGATCCTGTCGACCCGGTCGGTGCGCGGGGTCAGCCTGCCGGATTCCGGCAGCATCGATGACGGCGCGGGGGCCCTGTTGCGCAGTCACGGTTTCGGTACCGCCGTGCTCGCGTCGACGGCGGCCGTCCCCCAGGGAAGCGTGGACTGGGCGCAGTCGAGCAGTGAGAGCGGCCGATCCGCATCCGGTGGAAACGAGGTTCTCTCCACCGCCGACCCGGCGATTCCGGAAGCGGTACGCCTGCCCGATATCACCGCGAGCCAGCCGACAGCACCGGCGCCCGCACCGCAGGTCACGGGCAATACGGTGCCCACGGCGAGTGCACCCGCGCCCGCCGCCGACCCCGCGCTGCACGCGGTGACGTTCGACATCTGGTCCGCGACCGCGCTCGCCGCGGTGGGTTCGAACCCGCCGACCCCGCCGTTCACCCCGTCCCGGGTCCGCTACGACGTGACCAACGACTCACGAGCGGCGCGCTTGCAGGACGCTCTCGGGGCGATTTCGTGGAAGGCGCTGCACCCGGAGGCGAACCCGTCGCGCTCGCTGTTGCTCGTTCCGCCGCAGCAATGGGGTGCGAACCGGGACGAGGCGACCGCACTGCTGCGCCAAGTCGACCAGCTGCTGCGCGGCAACCTCGCCACCGCGCGTCCGTTCCACGATCTGGTGACGCTGCCGCCGGACCCGCGGCCCTACGAGCTGGACTATCTGCCGCAGGCAGCGCAGGACGCGGTGCCGGACCGATTCCTGCCGCCGGTACGCGAACAGAGTCGCCGGATCACCGAGATGATGCGCGCGTTGGTGGACGTGCCGGAGGCCGAGCCGACGCCGCACGACTTCCTGACGCCGCTGCGCGACGACCTGCTGCGCGTACTGAGCCTCTCGGATCGGCGCGCGGGCGATGCCGCACCGCCGGACACCTTCGCCCAGCGGCGGCTGGACCAGAACACCCGGACGATGGACAAGCTCTATCGCTCGGTGACCGTACTGCCGCCGGGCGGCGTGTACACGCTCGCGTCCGAGCAGAGCCCCCTGTTGCTGGTCGCGCGCAACGATCTGCCGGTGGCCATCCGGGTCAGGTTCCGGATCGAGGCGCCTGCCGAGACGAAGATCACCGACCCCGGCGAGCAGCAGCTCCCGGCCAATGGGTCCAGGTCCTTCCAGATCCCGACGGAGGTCAGCGACAGCCGCAATCTCGTCATTCCGATCTCGCTCACCACGCCGGAGGGCGTCGCGCTCGGCAATCCCACGCAGGTCTCGGTGCGTTCGAACGCCTACGGCAAGGCCTTGGCGATAATTACGGGATGCGCCGCACTCCTGCTGCTCCTGCTGGCCGGTCGCCGTTTGTGGCGCCGGTTCCGCGGGCAGCCCGATCCGGCCGACGAGGGATTCGATCCGAGTACCAGGCGCCGGGTCAACCGGTACCGGCGCGCGCGCTCACGTGTGCTGCGGGCGCAGGAAAAAGAGCAGGAGCACCCCCAGGAGACGCGGTGACGGATCCCGCTCCGACGGGGCTACGTAAACCGCTGCTACCTGCGCCGATGTGGGGTACCGCAGTGTCATGTGGCACGGTGGAGGACAATCACAGTGTTGCCGAGCCGGTCCGATCCGGACGGGGACCACGGACAGAATGTTCGCTGAACACGGCGAACCATTGCGGCGAGCCGCGGCTCACCGCACCGATGGGGGTGCGGAATCCCGGCTGGTACAGGAGGCATGATGAGCGACGATGACATATCGGCTCATCGCCCTCGACCAAGCGACCGGCTCGACGGGCAACCGGTGCGCCGAGCCCCGGTCGCCCCGTGGGAGCGGAGCCCCGCTCCGGCCGAAGCCGAGCACCAGGGTGTGAACGGCGGTCCGTACAACGACGGCCAGGCGCCGAGAGTGCCGCAGGTCAGCCGTCCTCCGGCCGCACCGCAGCCGCGGCCTGGTCAGCACATGCCGCCGCCACCGCCCGCCGGACAACCGAGGCCGCCTGTGCCGCCACCGCCGCGACCCGGCCCCGTACCGAACCCACGGCAATATCCGGCTCCGCCACCGGCGGCCGGTCCTGGCCAGCCCCGCCCCGTTCCGCCTGGATCCAATCGCCAGGTGCCTGCGCCTTCCGGCCCGCCTGGCAATGTCCGGCAGACGCCGCCGCCCGCCGGACCACGTGGGCCGCAGTCCGGCGCCATTCCGGCCGCGCCGCGTCCCCCGCAGTCCGGCGGGATCCCGACCACGCCGCGTCCACCTCGTTCCGGCGCCATACCCGCGGTGCCACGGCCTCCGCAGTCCGGTCCGATCCCGGCCGCGCCGCGCCCACCCCGTTCCGGGCCGATGCCTGCGATCACGCCGGAATCCGATCGGGTGCCGCCGCCGCGCTACGCCCCGCCGCAGCCGCAGCAGTTCCCACCGCCGCGTCAGCGGCCAGCCGCCCCGGTTCGGCATGAACCGGCGGAACCGGCTCGCCCACGGACCAGGGAGTGGCCCGCCGCCACCGCCACCGCGGAGCCACCGAAGGCCGACGAGCCGAAGCAGAGTGCGAATTCCCGGCTGCTCAGCGACTCCGGATCGATCGCGTTCGCGACACTGATCAGCAGGATAACGGGGTTCGGCAAGCAACTGCTGCTGCTGACCGTGCTCGGCCCGGCCATCGCAAGCGCGTTCACCGTCGCCAGCCAGATCCCGAACATGATCGCGGAGTTGGTGCTCGGCGCGGTGCTCACCGCGATCGTGGTGCCCACGCTGGTGCGCGCGGAGCAGGAGGATCCCGATCGCGGAGAGGCGTTCGTCCGGCGCCTGGTGACCGCGGCGTTCGTGGTCTTGGCCACTGCCGCGCTGCTGGCGACGGCCGCTGCGCCGGTGCTGACCACACACGTCTTCCTGTCCGACGACGGCAAGGTCAACACCGCGCTGACCACGGCGCTGTCTTTCCTGTTGCTGCCCGCGATCCTGTTCTACGGCATGTCGGCGCTGCTCACGGCGATACTGAACACCCGGCAGATGTTCAAGCCCGGCGCCTGGGCGCCGGTACTGAACAACCTGGTGGTGCTCACCGTCCTCGGGCTGTACGTCCTGATGCCGGGGGAGATCACGCTGGATCCGGTTCGCATGAGCGACCCGAAGCTGTTGGTGCTCGGCGTCGGCGTCACGGTCGGCGTTGTGGTGCAGGCCGTCAGCCTCCTTCCGGCGATCCGTAGGGCGGGCATCGACCTGCGCCCGCTGTGGGGCATCGATGATCGCCTCAAGCAGTTCGGCGGCATGGGCGCGGCGATCATCCTGTACGTGCTCATCAGCCAGGCGGGCTTCGTCTTCGCCACCCGGATCTCATCGCATGCCGACGCGGCAGGTCCGGCGATCTACAAC
The DNA here is from genome assembly GCF_044452545.1 of Nocardia sp. NPDC051900. NCBI lineage: Bacteria > Bacillati > Actinomycetota > Actinomycetes > Mycobacteriales > Nocardiaceae > Nocardia > Nocardia sp. NPDC051900. The sequence goes on from NZ_JBITBU010000010.1 coordinate 58,523, forward strand.
AACGCGTGGCTGCTGCTGCAACTGCCGTACGGCGTCCTCGGTGTCACGGTGCTGACCGCGATCATGCCCCGGCTGAGCCGCAACGCCGCCGCCGACGACACGCCCGCGGTTGTCGACGATCTCTCCGCGGCCACCCGGTTGACCATGATCGCTCTGGTACCCGTGGTCACCTTCCTGACGTTGGCCGGTCCGCAGGTCGGACAAGCCCTCTATGGCTACGGCAACTTCGGATCGGACGCCGAACGTCTCGGTCTCGCGGTCAGCTGGTCGGCGTTCGCACTGATCCCGTACTCGCTGGTGCTGATCCACTTGCGCGTGTTCTACGCCAGGGAGCAGGCGTGGATTCCCACTTGGATCATCCTCGGCATCACCGCCGCCAAGATCGTCTTCTCCGCCCTGGCTCCGGTGGTCACCGACTCCGAGCACGTGGTTATCGCGCTCGGTGTCGCGAACGGCCTCGGCTTCACGGTCGGCGCGGTGGTGGGTGGTTTCCTACTGCACCGCAGTCTGGGCGACCTCCGAATGGCCAATGTGGGCCGAACAGTGACCCGTGTCGTACTTGCGTCACTCGCGGGTGGCGCGGTGATGTGGATCGTGGACCGGGTACTCGGCTTGGATCGGCTGACCGAGTCCTTCGGCGGCCCCGGCTCGCTGATCCGGGTGGCGATCACCGCGATCGTGATGTTCGCGGTGGCCTTCGGCTTGATGCGACTCGCCGGTATTCCGGAGATCGTCGCCATCACCGTGGCCGTCTCGCGGCGCCTCGGCTGGACACCGCCCGCGCCGGAACTCGACCTCGAGAGCCCGGTCGAAGATCCCTACGTCACGCAGGTGCTGCGCAGGCCTGATCCCTACTTGGCATACCCGAGGTTCGATCCGTACATGGACGCCCAGACCATGGTGCTTCCTGTGATCCGACCCGATGCCGTTGACCGCACCGGCAAGGGTGAGTTCCCGTACCCTGTTCGGCAGAGAAGCACAAGTGGCGAATTCGCCGGAACCTCGACATACCAGGGCGAAGGAGGACCGAGGGTGAGCGACGACGCGGTGGGCGGCGTCCCAGCCGCCGATTCTTCTGCGACCACGCCCGGCGGACTGTCCACCGATGTACCGCCGACCGCGGGGGAGCCGTTGGATCCCGCGTACGCGAACAACGGGCCGGGCACGGCCGGACCGGAGCAGGACGCGGCGAGACCGCAGGAGAACCAGCTGCCGCCGCGCGATCCGATGTACGACACCGGGATGATCCCCGTCGGCTCGCCGGAGATGCCGCCGATGGGTGGCGAGAACCTGGGCGCCCGGCGAATCCCGCGCGGCCCCAAGTTGATTCCGGGCGCGTCGGTGGCGGGCGGGCGTTACCGCCTGCTGGCGAGTCACGGCGGCGCCCGCGGCCTGAAGTTCTGGCAGGCGCTGGACATCAAACTCGATCGCGAGGTCGCGCTGACCTTCGTCGACGCCGACCAGAAAGCGACGGAGAACTCCGGGCAGGACGGCCCCCAGGCGATCCTGTCCCGGACGCTGCGTCTCGGCCGGATCAACTCGCCGGGCCTCGCCCGCGTACTCGACGTCGTGCGCGGCAGTTCCGGCGGCATCGTGGTGGCGGAATGGACGCCGGGTCGTTCGCTGCGCGAGATGGCCGAGACGGTGCCGTCACCGATCGGCGCGGCGCGGGCCATCCGCGCCCTCGCCTCGGCGGCCGAGTTGGCGCACCGTGGCGGCGGGTCGCTGTCCATCGACCATCCCGACCGGGTGCGCATCAGCGCGTCCGGTGACGCGGTGCTCGCCTTCCCCGGCACGCTGTCGGACTCCGACGCGCAGTCCGACGTCCGCGGTCTCGGTGCGATGCTCTACTCCCTGATCACCGCCCGCTGGCCGATCCGCTCCGGCGGCGTCACGGGCACCGCCGCGACCGTCGGCGGGCTGCGGCTGGCCGATTTCGGACCGGACGGCACGCCGGTGGAACCGCGCCAGATCCGTCCCGAAGTGCCGTTCGAGATCTCCGCGGTCGCGGTGCGCTCGTTGGAGTCGAACAAGGGCGTGCGTACGGCGGCGACGGTCCAGCACGTGCTGGAGCAGGCGTCGGTGGTCGATCAGAAGACCGACTTCATCCCGGTGCTGCGGCTTGGCCAGCGCGCTCCCGCGAACATGGACGACTCGCTCGCCGATCCGGAACTGCTCGCGGCCGAACGCGAACGCTCGCAACGCATGATGTGGATCATGGTCGGCCTCGGCATCCTCGCCGCGCTGGTGGTCGGCGTGGTGATCTGGTGGATGGTCAGCGTGTTCGCGCCGAGCGCCTCCGACGCGCCGCTGAACGAACAGCGCAATATCGGCCTGACGACGAACAACCAACCGGTGCCGACGCCCGCCGCCGCGGGCCCTGGCCTCACCTCGACCGGTGCGCCGGTTCCGGTGACCGGCGTGTCGGTGTTCTCGCCGGAGGGCACCGCCGACGGCGTCGCCAACGTCCACGCGGTGCTGGACAATGATCCGGGCACCCAGTGGCGCACCGATCAGTACTTCCAGCAGTTCCCGGCGCTCAAGAAGGGGGTCGGTCTGCTCGCCACGCTGCCGGCCCCCGCGAAGCTCACGAACGTCTCGATCAACTCGCCGAGCGCGGGCACATCGGTGGAGATCCGCACGTCGCCCACCGGATCGCCGACGCTGGATCAGACCCAGCTGATCGGTTCCGCCCGGCTGGACGACGGCGTCACCGATATCCCGGTGCGCGCCGACCAAGCCGCCCGCTACGTGCTCGTCTGGATCACCGGACTGGGGAATTCCGGAGGACAGTTCCAGACCGCCATCGCCGACATCCGTTTCGACGCCGCGCCGTAGCCCGCCCTGCCCGCGCATCGGTCGTGCGGGCCATTCGTCACGCGGCGTCGAACGCCGCGCATTCCTCCGTATCCGGCCCGATCACTTGGTTGCTGCCAAAACGTTACGGGCGATATGATCTTCGCGCGCTCTCAGCAGGGGAGCTTCCCAGGTTTCGGCGTTTTCGATCCTGGATGCTGCGAAGTCTCGGTGATGGTCGACCATGCCCGTTGCCGCCGTGAGGGCTCGAGGGGTTGGCATTTGTCGTCCGAAGTGAACGAGGAGCTCGGCAGGGGGGCGTCGCAGCCGGTGATGTGTCGCGAGCGCGCCTTCGAACTCGGTGAACGCACCGATGTGGACTTGTTGCGGGCGCACGTCGCCGGTGAGCGGTACGCGTTCGCGGAGTTACTGCGCAGATACAACGATCATCTGTGGCAGACCGCGCTGCGCACCTCCTACACGCGTGAGGATGCGGCCGATTCACTACAGGACGCGCTGTTGTCGGCGCATCGCACCGCGGGCTCGTTCCGGGCCGAGGCGGAGGTCCGCAGTTGGTTGCACGCGATCGTGGTGAACGCCTGCCTGGACCGGATCCGGCGGAACAAGACCAGGCGGGCATTGTCGCTGGCGCCGGAGTCGATGCCGGAGCCGAGGGACACCCGCGACGAGATGGCCGAGGTGGAGATGTCGTTGGTCATCGATCGAGCGTTGTTCTCGTTGCCGCCGGATCAGCGGACCGCGTTGGTGGCGGTGGATGTGGAGGGGTATAGCGTTGCCGAAGCGGCGGCGTTGCTCGGCGTGCCCGAGGGGACGATCAAGAGCCGGTGCGCTCGTGCGCGGCAGCGGTTGAAAGAGCGATTGGATTTTCTGCGTGATCCGGGGAACCGGGGTTAGTTGGGATGCGTCATTAACAGTGACGAACCACTGAACGAATCAGAGACAGGCCCCGTAGGCGAGGGGGTCCCCGCGATGTCCGATGCGAACGACGGAGGTGCGATGGCTACCGAGTCCGTGCCGCAGCCTCCGTTCGCGTCCGAATTGCTGGCTGACCTACATGCCGACAACGTAACGCCCGCGCAGCGCGAGCAGTTGTGGCCGATCGTCTCGCGCGACCCGGAAGCGGTGCGGTATCTGCGCGCGCTGGACGACGTGAGTGCGGAGCTGCGTGCCTTGGGTGGGTACGAGCGCATAGTCCATCCGATGCCGGAAGACGTGGCGGCCCGGCTCGCGCGGTTCGTCGACGAGCTGGAGCCACCCGAAGACGCCACGGTTCATGAGCTTCCGCCCCCGCAAGTAAGCGAATCCGTCAGCGAAGCAGAAGATTTCGAATCCGCGCCGATGGCTCTGGACGAGCGTCGCCGCGGCAGGTTGCGCTGGTTGGCCGCGGCAGCCGCGGCGATCGTCGCCGTCGTCGGCGCGGGTGTGTGGGCTTCGACGATGCGCGGCGGAGACGACCCAGCGCCCACGGCGCAGCCGACATCGGGAAAAGACGACTGGGGTGACGATCTCACCGCCACCGTGGCCCTCGGCGCGCTGGGCAGGCACAACGTCACCGGAGCCCTGGCCGGCCCGGAAGCGCTCGAGCGTTGCGTACGGGCGAACGGCCTGGACCGCACGATCCTCGGCTCGACCGACATCCGATTCCAGGGCGGCAACGCGGTGCTCATCCTGCTGAACGGCCCGCGCCCGCCGCAGATCACCGCGCTGGTCGTCGGGACCGGTTGCGCTACCGGCGATCCCCAGCGCAAGGCGCTGCAGGACATCGGCTGACCTTGCGATCTGGCCCACCCGCGCGGTGTGACCCTCGCCGACGCGGGAACAACAGCCATTACCCTGTTGTTGACCGACACGTCCGATCGAATCTCCCCGGAAGGGCCCCATGAGCGAGCGTAGCGAGCAAAAAAGCGACACCGGCACGCCAGTTCGCGACCTGATCATCATCGGCTCCGGCCCCGCCGGCTACACGGCCGCCGTCTACGCCGGCCGCGCCGAGCTCCAGCCGTTGCAGTTCGAGGGGACCCAGTTCGGCGGTGCGCTGATGACCACCACCGAGGTCGAGAACTTCCCCGGCTTCCGCGGCGGCATCATGGGCCCGGATCTCATGGAGGAGATGCGCGAGCAGGCCAAGCGGTTCGGCGCGGACATCCGCACCGAGGACGTCGACGCGGTCGACCTGACCGGCCCGATCAAGAAGGTCGTCGTCGGCGGCGAGACCTTCCACGCCTACGCCGTGATTCTCGCCATGGGCTCGGCCGCGCGCTACCTGAACGTTCCGGGCGAGCAGCGGCTGCTCGGCCGCGGTGTCAGCGCCTGCGCCACCTGCGACGGGTTCTTCTTCAAGGGCCAGGACATCGTGGTGGTCGGCGGCGGCGACTCCGCGATGGAAGAGGCGACCTTCCTGACCAAGTTCGCCTCCAGCGTCACCATCGTGCACCGCCGCGAGGAGTTCCGAGCCTCCCGCATCATGCTGGAACGGGCGAAGGCGAACGAGAAGATCAAGTTCGTGCTCAACGCCGAGGTGGCCGAGGTGCACGGGGAGAACAGCGTCACCCATCTGACCCTGCGTGACACCCGGACCGGCGAAACCTCCGAGCTGGCCGCCACCGGCCTGTTCGTCGCGATCGGCCACGATCCGCGCAGCGAACTCGTCAAGGGCCAGGTCGCCTTGGACAACGAAGGATACGTGCTGGTAAACGAGCCGACGACCGCGACCGACATCCCCGGCGTCTTCGCCGCGGGTGATCTCGTCGACCACACCTACCGGCAGGCGATCACCGCCGCGGGCACGGGCTGCCGTGCGGCCATCGACGCCGAGCGCTGGTTGGCCGAGCAGGGCGACATCACCTCGAACACCCTCGCCCACGCGGGTGAGTCGGTGGCCGCCAACTGAGCTCGCGCTGGACGAGCCATACCTTTCCGTCTCGCTGTATCGCAAGGAGAACACCCATGTCCGAGTCCGCCAACACGGTCACCGTCACCGACGCGTCCTTCGCCGACGACGTGCTGCTGAGTGAGAAGCCGGTCCTCGTCGATTTCTGGGCCGACTGGTGCGGCCCGTGCAAGATGGTCGCGCCCGTCTTGGAGGAGATCGCCGGCGCGCACGCGGACAAGCTGACCGTCGCGAAGCTGGATGTGGATGCCAACCCGAGCACCGCCCGCGATTATCAGATCCTCTCGCTGCCCACTATGATGCTGTTCCGCGGCGGTAAGCCGGTCAAGCAGATCGTCGGAGCGAAGGGCAAAGCGGCTCTTCTGCGCGAACTCGAAGACGTCATCTGAGGACGCGCCGTAGGATGCCTGGACCCGGGGATTGTCGAAACCCGGTCCGGGTCTGAGACAATCGACCGACGCTCCGGTCGTGCGAAGGTGTATCCCATCGCATGAGTGGGTACCCGCGGGTTTGACGGAAGGAAAGGGCTCTCACGCATGCACCGACTTCGTCACGGCGATTCCGGTCCAGCCGTAGCAGAGGTTCGGAGCACCCTGGCAAGCCTCGGGTTCCTACACGCGCACATCGCCGCCGACAACGCGGACGCACGCGAATATTGGAAGGACACCGAAGTGTCCTTCGACCATCACCTCGACTCCGCGGTTCGCGCGTTTCAGCAGCATCGCGGTTTACTCGTCGACGGTGTGGTCGGTCCGGCGACCTACCGGGCACTGAAGGAAGCGTCCTACCGACTCGGTGCGCGCACGCTGATCTACCAGCTGTCCGCGCCGCTGTACGGCGACGATGTGGCCACGCTCCAGCGCAGGCTGCAGGACCTCGGCTTCTACGTGCACCGGGTCGACGGCTACTTCGGTCCGCACACCCACGACGCGCTGACCGCCTTCCAGCGGGAGATCGGCCTGTCGGCCGACGGCATCTGCGGTCCCGACACGCTGCGCTCGCTCGACCTGCTCGGCGCCAGGGTCACCGGCGGCAATCCGCACCGGATCGCTGAGGAAGAGGTCGTGCACCGGGCTGGGCCGCAGCTGACCGGCAAGCGGATCGTCATCGATCCGGGTCTCGGCGGTCCGGACAAGGGTTGTGCCGTGCCCACCGAGTACGGCGACGTCTACGAGTCGGAGATCCTGTGGGATCTCGCCAGCCGTCTCGAGGGGCGGATGGCTGCCACGGGCATGGAGACCTTCCTGTCGCGGCCGTGGGGCGCCAACCCCACCGACGCCGAACGCGCGGAAACATCCAACGCCTTCGACGCCGATCTGATGATCTCCCTGCGCTGTGCCGCTAACCCGAGCCCGCTCGCCAACGGCGTCGCCGGGTTCTACTTCGGCAACTCACACGGCTCGGTGTCCATGATCGGGCAGGTGCTGGCCGGGTTCATTCAGCGCGAGGTCGTCGCCCGAACGTCGTTGCAGGACTGCCGCACTCACGCGCGAACCTGGGATCTGCTGCGTCTCACCAAGATGCCCACCGTGCAGGTCGACATCGGTTATCTGACAAACGAATACGATGCCTCGGTGCTCACCAACCCGCGCATGCGCGACGTGATCGCCGAAGCCATTCTGATCTCGGTGAAGCGGCTGTATCTGCTCGGTCAGGACGACCAGCCCACCGGCACATACACTTTCGCGGAACTGCTGGCCGAGGAGCTGGCTGCCGCCGACCGGATGTAGCCATCGGTCTTTCGTAAGTCGGAGCGCCCCCTGCCCTTTCGAGCCCGGCAGGGGGCGCTCCGATGTTCAGCTCAACGCGCTCCGATGCGGGTCGGCTCGGTCATCGACGCCGCCGCGAGCAGCTGATCCAGCGCCCGTTCGACGTCTTCCTTCCAGCCGTGATCGGAGGCGAGCTCCAACCGCAAGCGCGGGAATCGGTGATGCGGGGCCACGACCTCGAAGCCGACATCCTCCAGGAAGTCGGCATCGATCATGCAACTCTCGGGTGAGCATTCGGTCGTCGCGCCCGCCGGGTTCGCATTCTTGATCGGCGCGACGATCCGCTCGAGCAGTGTCATCGAGCCGGACCGCTCCGAGAGTGCCTGCGTCGTCGGGTCGGTGCGGATACCGAAAGCCTCCAAGGCGCGCACGCCGCGACGCACCAGATCGGACACCACGGCCTGAACCAGGCTGTGGGCGACATCGGCATCCTGATAGGGGAATTCGGCCCGCAGCGTGGTCAACAGGATCGCGTCCGGGCTCACGGGGGAGGTGGGGAAGAGCGTAGCGCGCGGCACGGCGCTCGGTGGCGCGTACAAGGCGCAGCCGGCGACGTTGCCGTCGACGTTCGCCACCTGCCCGCACGAACCCCACTCCAGCATGACCGTGGACAGCCAGGCTTCCTTCTCGAACACCGGATCGCTGAAGTTGCGCGAGTCCTCGGCCACGGCGGGGTCCATCTCCCAGAAGACACAGCGCCGCGCATGCGCGGGAAGCTTCTCGAGTCCGCCGAGGGTTAGTGCTGTGACGCTGGTCGACACCGCTCTGCTCAGCCTCCAGCTGTCCGATTCATCCACGCTCACGTCGCATCAATGTTTGCTCGCCAGCAAGAATAAGCGATCAACGGGAACCTGCCTCATTCCATGTCGCTGTGCTGTTGGTCGGAAGAACTTGTGTTGCTCCGCTGGGAGCGATAGAAGCTCGCAGCCGTGCCGTACCCCTGCCGTCACAGTGACGTTTCGGCCGGGTACTCGCACCTATCGAAACCACAAGTTAAATTTCGTCACTTCTGTCACACTGCGGGTGCGTTCTGCTCCATCAGGGCGACGATCCGTTCGAGGTCTTCGACCGACCCGAACTCGACGACGATCTTGCCTTTGCGCTTGCCCATACTCACGAGGACCCGGGTGTCGAAGGAACCGGACAGCCGTTCGGCCACGGCTTGTAGGCCTGGCATCTCGATCGGCTTGCGCCGAGCGACGGGAGAGGGCGCGGCCGCGTCCTGCTCTCGGTTCGCCAGCATGACGGCTTCCTCGGTAGCCCGGACCGAGAGTCCCTCGGCGACGATCCGGGCGGCGAGCACCTCTTGAGCGTCCGCACCCGCTTCGAGACCGAGCAGTGCCCGCGCGTGCCCGGCGGACAGTACGCCCGCCGCGACCCGGCGCTGCACCGGGATCGGCAACTTCAGTAGACGGATCATATTCGTCACGACGGGGCGAGAGCGACCGATTCGCGAAGCCAATTCTTCGTGAGTGACGTCGAATTCCTCCAGCAGCTGCTGGTAGGCCGCCGCCTCTTCGAGCGGGTTCAGTTGCACCCGGTGGATATTCTCCAGCAGGGCGTCGCGCAGCATGGACTCGTCCGCGGTCTCCCGGACGATCGCGGGAATCGCGGCCAGGCCCGCCTCCTGACAGGCCCGCCACCGCCGCTCGCCCATGACCAGCTGATAACGGTCCACACCCGGTTCGGTCCGGCGCACCACGATCGGCTGCATCAACCCGAATTCGCGAATCGAATGCACCAGCTCGGCCAGCGCGTCTTCTTCGAAGACCGTGCGCGGCTGCTTGGGATTCGGCTCGATCTGGTCCGGCGGGATCTCCCGGTAGACGGCGCCGCCTGCTTCCAGTTCAGCGTTGTCGGCGGGATCCGGTACCCGGTGCAGGTAGGCCGAGGGGGGCTGCGGCCCGACCGGATCCAGACCGATGACACTCGCCGCAGCGCTACTGAGGCCCGGTGATGCCGTCGGTGTCGTCGGGATCAGCGCGGCGAGTCCGCGCCCGAGACCACCCTTCTTCGCCTGACTCATCGGTCTACCGACCCCTTCCTCGTTCCACTACCGAACCGCACTGTGCCGAGCGTCGACCCGGCCGGCCGAATCACTCCGCCGACTTCGTCGCGGCGACGCGCGGGGCCACCGCGCGGGCCGCCATTTCGCGTCCGGCGTCCAGGTAGCTCATCGCGCCCCGGGAGCCTGGATCATAATCGAGCACCGTCATGCCGTAACCAGGCGCCTCCGACACCTTCACGCTGCGTGGAATCACCGACCGCAGTACGACATCGCCGAAGTGCCCGCGAACCTCCTCGGCGACCTGGTCGGCCAACTTGGTGCGCCCGTCGTACATCGTGAGGATCACGGTCGAGACGTGCAGTTCCGGGTTCAAGTGCGCCTGCACCAAGCCGATATTGCGAAGTAGCTGACCCACGCCTTCCAGCGCGTAGTACTCGCACTGAATCGGAATCAGCACCTCTTTCGCCGCGACGAGCGCGTTGACCGTCAGCAGGCCCAAGGAAGGCGGGCAGTCGATCATCACGTAGTCGATGTCGTATCCGGCGATATTCGCCTCTTGGATAGCGGCTTTCAGGCGCCCCTCCCGGGCCACCATCGACACGAGTTCGATCTCGGCGCCCGCCAGGTCGATGGTCGCGGGGATGCAGAGGAGGCGCTCGCTGTGCGGACTTGTTTGGATAGCGTCTCTGACCGAGACCTCGCCGATGAGCAGCTCGTAGCTGGAGGGGACACCCGAGTGGTGCTCGATACCCAGGGCGGTGCTGGCGTTGCCCTGCGGATCGAGGTCGATCACAAGCACCGTCATCCCCTGATGCGCCAAGGCGGCCGCCAGATTCACGGCGGTGGTCGTCTTCCCGACGCCGCCTTTCTGATTGGCGATCGTGATGATCCGTTGCTCGTGGGGTTTCGGCACAGTCACCTTTCCTGGATGGAGGACCTGACTCGCACGTTGGGCTTCGGCGGCTATCGGGGTCTCGCTGGGGGAGATGTGCCCGAACGGCGTACTTCCGAATGCCTCCGTGTCGAAATTGCTGGAGTCCAGCATCCCCGGCACGCGCGACGTTGTTTCCCGTGAAACATTCGCCGGACCGCTCGACATAGACAGCTCCTAACCCGAGAAACTTCAGAACACGTGCGCGCGACGGGACGGGTCGGCGTCGTATCTGCAACAGCCTTTGTCGGTTCGAACACGATGCACAACTGGCTCCGCGGCGCCCGATCGACCGAGCGGAGCTGCGCGCCGCTGTGACAACCAGATCCCTCGTGGCACCTACGCTCACGCCCGACGCACACTAGCTTGCCAGCACTGAGCGGTTTAAGAAAGCTGAATCGCGGCGAGGCGCAAAGCGACACGCAAATCCGCACGAATTCGCCTCGACGCGCGCGCTGTTTCACATGAAACATTGACGTCGGACCGGTGCGTGAGACAGAAGGCATGCCGCGTCACCGATCGCGGATCGCGGATGACTACTCGCAGTGGCTGTTCGACCGACCTGGTTCAGATGCTTCGGCTGACGACCTCGGACCGGCACACTGTCCCGCGCTACTTCGAATGGATTGAGCTCAGTCGCGCATCGACAGACTGCCGACGCCGGGGTACGCGCTGCCGCGCTTCGAGAGTGACGGAGCGGCCAGAGCACCACACGTATTGACCCTCAGCTGTGTTCGGAGACTGATCGCGTCTCCAGCGGGGGCAAGACCGATTCACGTGAAACATCGGGCGGCAATTCCAGACGCGCTCAGGATTCCGGCGAACTCGTTCCGAAGGACTTTGATTCACGTGAAACATGGGCCGCGGCCTCCTGATCCGAGAAGCACCCGCTAGGTCCGCAACCCACCTTTGCCTCATGCTCGAGGTGTAGTTCGAGACGCACCCCGATGAAGTCGAGTGTGACTCGGACACGCTCGCATGGAACTTCGGGGTTTTGCTCTAGGCTCGTCGCGGGCCGACTTCCCGCCGATGTTTCACGTGAATCCAGTCCGCGTGGGAGTCTGTGCAACCATCGCACACAACACGACGACTTCTCACCCGACGCACAACGGACTTGATCCAACCGGCGACGCCAGTAGCGATCTCTTCCACAGCCACGGCAGACGGACGCCTCGACTTCAGCCTCCAAGCGGCCACGCCGTTCCAGACGGAGGTACCGCATGGGACCCCTCCGTCCAGTCGACGGATCTAGACAAAGCAAATCAAGTTCGAGTAGATCGCCCGCCGAGTCCATCCGACGCGCGTTCAACCGTGCCATTCCGTCAGAGTGACGAAACGATCCCAGATCCGAGGTCGACGGTCGAGCCTTCGCGATCGAAGCTTCTACTTGGCCTTGCGTGCCGCACGCTTACGCGCACGCTCCGTCGTGGCGGCGCGGACGGCCTTTCCGCCACGCTCGACCGCTCGTTCGGCGCGCCGTCGGGTGGCTCGCTCAGCTCGGGGGAGGCGCTCTGCGCTGATCACCATCGTGGGCGTCGCCACCAGACCGACGCCACATTCCAGGACGACCGCGTTACCTGCGCCGGCCTTCGTCAGCGCGTCGCCATCGCGTTCGAGTTCCTCGGCCGCGCTCGCTCCCTTGAGGGCGAGCATGTGCCCGTGGTCGCGGAGGAGAGGAAGGGACCACTGGGCGAGTTTCCCGAGCGGGGCCACCGCGCGGGACGTGACCACGTCCGCGCCACCGGCCTCCTTCATCACGCCCGACTGCTCCGCCCGCCCTCGCACCACGGTCACGTCCAGTCCGACCGATTCGATGAACTCGCTCAGGAAGATCGTGCGGCGCAGCAATGGTTCGACCAGAGTGATCCGGAGATCTGGACGCGCGATGGCGAGCGGGATGCCCGGCAGGCCCGCACCGCTGCCGATATCGACCACGGACGCGCCCTCGGCGATCAACTCGCCGAGTACCGCACAGTTGAGGATGTGGCGATCCCAGAGGCGGGGCACCTCGCGCGGGCCGATCAGCCCGCGCTCCACGCCCGCGGTCGCGAGCGCCGTGTGATATCGACGCGCGAGATCGAGTCGGTCGCCGAAGACGGTCGCAGCCGACGCGGGTGGCTCCAACTCCGCGGGCTCCGCGGTGGTTCCACCGAGATCTCGTTCCACGTGAAACATCCTTCCGAACTCGGGTCGATCTACGAACGAGCAATCGGGCTCCGGACACGAACAAGGCCCCCGGTCCGAAGACCAGAGGCCCTATCCAACCACTACCCATCCGGGCCGCGAAACACGCCGCCCGCTCCGGGGATGTCGCGACTCAGCCGGGAACGACCACCACGTGCCGGTTCGGTTCCACACCTTCGCTCTCGCTGCTCACGCCCTCCACGGCCGCCACCGCATCGTGCACGATCTTGCGCTCGAACGGAGTCATGGGCGCCAGCGACTCCGGCTCACCGGAGTCCAGTACGCGCTGCGCCGCCGCTGCGCCGAGTTCGCTCAGCTCGGACCGCCGCTTGGCTCGCCAACCCGCCACGTCCAGCATCAGCCGGCTCCGCACTCCGGTCGCTTGCTGGACGGCGAGCCGGGTCAGTTCCTGCAACGCGTCGAGCACCTCGCCGTTACGTCCGACGAGCTTGGTCAGGTCACGTCCGCCGTCGATGCTCACCACGGCGCGATCGCCTTCCACGTCGAGATCGATGTCGCCGTCGAAGTCCAGCACGTCGAGCAACTGTTCGAGATAGTCGCCCGCGATCTCGCCTTCCTCGATGAGCGCTTCCTCGGCATCATTCACGACATCGTCGGTGTCCGCTCCGGCGTTCGCCGTCGTCGTCGCCACGGTGGCGTCCCCTCCGTCGGTCTCAACAGTCATTTGATTTCCTTCATCTGCTCATCGCGCGCGCCGGGCAATCGCCGCCGGGCGGTATTCGCGATCAAGGGGGTTGCTCAGCGATCGAGGTGGGCGGCTCGGCCCACCGATGGTGCGATCAGCGCTTGCGCTTCTGGTTCGCCCTGCCCCGGTTGCCCGGCCGTTTCTGCCCGGCCGGACGCCGTTGGCCCGCCGACTGCTTCGGCGGCTTAGCGGTGCCGTTCGTCGACGCGACAGCAGTGTCCTCGTCCGACGCGGCATCGGCAGCGGGAGCGGCGGCGGTCGGCTTCTTCTTCACGTTGACCGGTTTGGCTCCGGGCTTGGGCGCGTTCTGCGCGCGCTGCTCGAGCTTCGCCTGCTTTTTGGCCTCTTCTTCTTTCGCCATGCGGCCGAACACGAGGTGCTGCTGTCCGTAGGTCCAGATGTTGTTGGAGACCCAGTACAGCAGGATGGCGATCGGCAGGAACGGGCCACCGACGAGCACGCCGAGCGGGAACACCCACAACGCGAGCTTGTTCATCATCGCGGCCTGGGGGTTGGCCGCGGCTTCCGGCGTCTGCCGCGCGACCGAAGCACGCGCGTTGAAGTGCGTGGCGATACCGGCGATGACCATCAGGGGGATCGCGACGAGCGCGATGCTCAACTTGGTCGGCACGCCGCCGTAGTCGGCGAAGGCCTGCAACTGGGGGGGCGGAATGGTGATGAACGCCGAGATCGGCGCACCGAAGATGCGAGCGCTCAGGAAGGACTGGACATCGGCGGCGCTGAAGACGTAGTTCGCGGTGTTCGCGTTCTGCTCCGGCGTCATTCCGAGCTGGCCGATACCGTGCCCGGTCCGGTTGAACGAGCGCAGCACGTGGAAGAGTCCGAGGAACACCGGCACCTGAGCGAGGATCGGCAGGCAGCCCATCAGCGGGTTGAAGCCGTTGTCCTTCTGAAGCTTCTGCATCTCGACCGCCATCTTCTGACGGTCGTTCTTGTACTTCTTCTGCAGCTCTTTGATCTGCGGCTGCAGTTCCTGCATCTGCTTTGTGGTGCGCACCTGCTTGACGAACGGCTTGTAGAGCACCAGGCGCAAGGTGAACACCAGGAACACCACGGCCAGTGCCCAGGTGAGACCGTTGTCCGCGCCGAACGCGAACCCGAAGACCCGATGCCAGAACCAGAGGATCCAGGACACCGGGTAATAGATGAAGTCGAGCACGGCTCTATGCACTCCCGTCGTTCGTGTCGCCGATCACCGCGTGCGGCGATCCTTTACAAGCTTTCGGCTCCGACCGCGGTCCGGTGAGCAGGCTCGTTTCCTGCGACGTCGCGTCGGTCGCTGCCCCGTCCGCCGGCTCGGCGCGATGCGTACTCCGCTTCCGCTCCGGGACGGGGTCCCACCCACCAGGGTGCCAGGGCGCGCATTTGGCCAAGCGCACGACCGTCAGTAAGAGCCCCACGAACAGGCCCCGAGTGCGCAATGCGGTCACCGCGTACTCACTACAGGTCGGGGTGAATCGGCACACCGGCATGCGGGTGGGGGAGACGTAGGTCCGATACAGCTCGATCGAAAAGATCAGCACGTTCGCGGGCAGTCTGGCGATCTTCGCCCAGAGGCTCATGCCAGGCCACCCGTCGACATACCCGCCTGAGCGCTGACGCCGAGCTTGCGCAGTGCGGTGCGCAGCTGGCGCAGCAGGTCGTCCGACGACGCTGTAGCGGCGCCAGGAAGCGCGCGGATGACGACATCGGTCTCGGCGGGCAATTCATCGACCACCTGGGCACACATATGACGCAGGCGGCGGGCGACGCGATGTCGAATCACCGCGTTGCCCACCGCCTTGCTGACGATCAGTCCGAAGCGCGGTCCGCCCACGCGGATCAGCACGTCGTCCGGGACCTGATCGTGTCGTCCATTCGCGCCCACGATTCCGTCATACCCGTGCGCGAGCGCATGTACGACCAGATCACGCCTCCCGATTCGCTGGCCGCGGCGCACCGTCCGGGAGAAGTCGGCACGATGATGCAACCGATACGGCTCAGGCAACACCCGAGCGTCCGAGAGCGAGGATCAGGCAGTGAGGGAGGCGCGGCCCTTACGGCGACGCGCCGACACGATGGCGCGGCCCGCACGGGTGCGCATCCGGAGGCGGAAGCCGTGAACCCGCGCCCGACGACGGTTGTTCGGCTGGAACGTCCGCTTGCCCTTGGCCACGGTCAACACTCCTCGAGTAGGCGGGCACCAGGTAGTGCCCGAAGCTTGTCGGTGATACGTATATTGCGCGAATGAATCGCAGGTCTGGTCATCATCGGCGCGCGTCGGTCCTGGCGCACAGTCGGTCGATCACGACCTAAACGCGGTCAGCACAAGACCGCCACCGCACCAAGGGGTGACTGTACGAGGGTACTGATCGGCTCGGGGCGGGTCAAACTCGCCCCATCGCTTCGCTCGCCCCAGCGACCAGGCGGAATCGGCTCGCCGGAGTCAGGCATTCTGGCAATGACCGTGAGTTCGTCCACACCCCTAGCCATCGCGCACCCCGCACCACTAAGGTACGTAGCCAGGCGATTGCTGCAGAACCCCAGGTCGTAGCGTTGCCCTTCCCGCGCGTACGCGCGTTTCACAGTTCCCGAGGGTTCTCCACATCTGTGGATAATTGTGTGGAAAGACCCCTGGAGTGGCATATTCGTAGGGCCGACGGTGCCACGCCGCTGTCCAGATGGGGGACCCGGACAGCGTCCGAACCGGTTACGGACGTACGCAGGATCACGGGATCCATCCCGAGCATCACATTCCACGCGTGCCCCGGCCGTCTGCTCCTATCGACCTACTCCGGGGAGGAAACTGCATGGACGACGAGCAGAACGTGCTGGCCACGGTGTGGCCCGAGGTTGTCACCGAGCTGACCACCGGGTCGCCCGACGGCGCTATTCCTCCGGTGACCCGAGCACAGCAGGCTTGGCTGAAGCTGGTCAAGCCGCTGACGGTCGCACAGGGGTTCGCGCTGCTCTCCGTGCCCTCGTCGCTGGCCCAGGAGGCCATCGAACGCGATCTGCGCGAGCCCATCCTCCGTTCTCTCGGCCGTCGGCTCGGGCCTCAGGTGGAAGGGCTCGGCGTTCGCATCGCCGCCCCGACCACCCCGACCGTCGACCGGCAGACCAACACGCCGCGGCACGCGCGGATGACGAGCAGGCCGGAGCGCAACCGAGAGGGCCGTGCTCCCGCCGCCTACCCGGGTTCGGAGTTTCCCGGTCGCGATGCCTACCCGGGGCCACGTTATGCACAGCCCACCGACTTTCCTGCGGCGCCCGCGTACCACGACGGCTCCGACTACCCGGGCGCCGAATACGGGCAGGACTTCGCCCCGCCGGAGGAGTACCGCCAGCCGGAGTACGCGCACGCCGACTATCCACCGCGCGGTGAGTACGCCACGACGGCCGAGCTGCCCATGATGTCCGGGCCCGACGCCGCGCCGCGCCGGGAACCCGGGCTTCCGCCGCGGCGAGAGCCCGCCATCCCTCCGGGGCAAGAGTCACTGTTCAATCCGGAGCCGTCGCCGAGCGGTGTGCGCGGCCCGCTGCGCGCGCCGCTGCGCGAGACCACCGACGACGACACGGGCTTGGCGCACGATCCGGTGCGCGAGCCGGTGGGTGACCGCGACCAGGACGACGAGCCCGTGGTGAATGTCCGCAACTCCTGGCCCACTTACTTCGCCAAGTCGCAGGAAGCACCCGCTCCGTCGACGTCCTCGGCAAGTCTGAACGCGAAGTACACCTTCGAGACCTTCGTCATCGGCGCGTCCAACCGCTTCGCGCATGCCGCGGCCGTCGCCATCGCCGAAGCCCCGGCTCGGGCCTACAACCCGTTGTTCGTCTGGGGCGCATCGGGATTGGGCAAGACCCATCTGTTGCACGCGGCCGGCCATTACGCACAGCGTCTCTTCCCCGGCATGCGGGTCAAGTACGTCTCGACCGAAGAGTTCACCAACGACTTCATCAACAGCCTGCGTGACGACCGCAAGGTCGCGTTCAAGCGCCGCTACCGCGAGACCGACATCCTGTTGGTCGACGACATCCAGTTCATCGAGGGCAAGGAAGGCATCCAAGAGGAGTTCTTCCACACCTTCAACACCCTGCACAACGCCAACAAGCAGATCGTCGTCTCCTCGGATCGTCCGCCCAAGCAACTGGCCACACTCGAAGAGCGGCTGCGGACCCGGTTCGAATGGGGACTGATCACCGACGTACAGCCGCCGGAGCTGGAGACACGCATCGCCATCCTGCGGAAGAAGGCGCGGATGGACCGGCTCGACGTACCGCACGATGTGCTGGAACTGATCGCAAGCCGGGTGGAGCGCAACATCCGCGAGCTGGAGGGCGCGCTGATCCGGGTGACCGCGTTCGCCTCGTTGAACGGCCAGCCGCTGGACCTTCCGCTGGCGGAAGTGGTGCTGCGCGATCTGATGCCGGACACCGCGGCCCTGGAGATCAACGCGGCCACGATCATGGCCGTCACTGCGGAGTACTTCAACACCACACTCGAAGAACTCACCGGTCCAGGTAAGGCGCGGCCGCTGGCCCAAGCCAGGCAGATCGCCATGTACCTCTGCCGCGAGCTGACCGACCTGTCCCTGCCGAAGATCGGCCAGGCATTCGGCCGCGACCACACCACGGTGATGTACGCGGAGAAGAAGGTACGCAAGGAGATGACCGAGCGGCGCCGCGTCTACGACCAGGTGCAAGAACTCACAGCCCGGATCAAGCAGCGCTCCCGCTGAGCGCTATCCACATCTGAGCACCGCCCCTGACCTGGGGCGGTGCTTTTTTGTGGGTTGTGGATTCCTCGAGGAATCCTTGTGGAGTCCTCGAGGAATCCACCGGTTTGTCCACGGATCCGTGCACAGGTCGGGGCAACCGCTCCCTCGAGTTCACTCACAGGGCGAATTCAACAGTTTCCCCAGGCAGAGTTGCGCACAGCCGCTGACCAGGGGAGTGTCCGGATCGGGCCTTGTGGATTCCTCGAGGAGTCCGTGTGGAGTCCTCGAGGATTCCTCGAGCTGTCCACGATCTCGTGCACATGTGTGAACAACCGGGTGAATCCGGTGGAACAACTCGAGGAGCGCTCGAGGATGAATCTGGGACAACCACGGAACCTCCACAGACGCCTCGTGTTCATCCTCGAGACACTCCATGGCCATCCCCACGGCACCACGCCCCCTGAACAGCGGTTTCGGTCGCAGTCCACAGAATCCACAGCGCCTACTACTACTTCAGTTCTTTTCATTAGAGATCTCTCTTCAAAACAGGGTGTGTGGAAAGTCGATCGAGCGACGCACTTCGCCGTCCGCTCCCGGTTTCCGGCAAGGGAAGAGGAACCGACCCGGAGCGGGATCACCCATCCCCACGACCGATCGCCATGCGGCGTCCGCCTGCCCACCGCACGCCCGGCCCGATCTCCCTCGCCGCCCCGCTCGCGTCCGCTCGTGGCTCGGCCATCGGCGGCACCGGAGGGTCGGGCTAGGTGCATGTCCCTCGCGCGGGTACGGTTTGATGTCGGTCGCCTGTGCCAGACTTCGAAGGCGGCCGATTCGGCAGGACCCTTTCGAGCACCGACACTGACGAGCCGACAACAGATCACGGAACCGGGAGAGGACAGATCGGGCGATGGAGCTTGCAAGCATGAAGTTTCGGGTCGCCCGCGAGGATTTCGCCGAGTCCGTCGCCTGGGTGGCGCGCAGTCTTCCGTCCCGGCCGCCGGTTCCGGTACTCGGCGGTGTGCTGCTGGTCGCCGACGAGGACGGCTTGACCGTCTCCGGCTTCGACTACGAGGTCTCCGCACAGGTACGGGTCGCGGCCGAGGTCGCGGGTCCCGGGCAGGTGCTGGTCTCCGGTCGTCTGCTCGCCGACATCACCAAGGCGCTGTCCAACAAGCCCGTCGACGTCTCCGTCGACGGCACGCGCGTGCTGATCACCTGTGGCAGCGCGAAGTTCTCCCTGCCGACCATGCCGGTGGAGGATTATCCCCAACTGCCCGAGGTGCCTCAGCAGACCGGTGCACTGAGCGTGGATGTCTTCGCCGAGGCGGTCGGTCAGGTCGCCGTCGCCGCCGGCCGCGACGACACCTTGCCCATGCTGACCGGTATCCGGGTGGAGATCGAGGGATCGCAGGTCGTGCTCGCGGCCACCGACCGGTTCCGCCTCGCCGTCCGGCACATCGAATGGCAGCCCGCGCGCGCCGATATCGAGACTTCGGTACTCATTCCGGCCAGGACGCTGTCGGAGGCCGCCAAGACGCTCGGACCCTCCGACGCGCCCGTCCAGCTGTCCCTCGGCACCGGTGCGGGGTCGGACGGCTTGCTCGGCATCGTGAACGCGGGCCGCCGGACCACCACTCGCCTGCTGGACGCGGAATTCCCCAAGTTCCGCCAATTGCTCCCCAAGGAGCACACCTCGATCGCCACCCTGGCCGTCGCCGCGCTCACCGACGCCATCAAGCGCGTCGCGTTGGTCGCCGAACGCGGCGCGCAGGTGCGGCTGGAGTTCTCCGCCGACGGCCTGCTGCTGTCGGCGGGCGGCGACGATGCGGGCCGGGCCGAGGAGTGGCTGGAGGCGGATTTCCGCGGCGAATCCCTGACCATCGCGTTCAATCCCGGTTATCTCATCGACGGCCTGTCCGCGCTGCACGCCGACCGGGTCACCTTCGGCTTCACCACGCCGAGCAGGCCCGCCGTGCTGCTGCCCGCGTCGGAGGAAGAGCCCGAGGTACTCGACTCGGGGACGTTCGCGGCGCTGTCGAGCCCGTACATCTACCTGCTGATGCCGGTCCGGCTCCCGGGCTGATCGCCTGTGCAGGATCTGGTTCCCGGCGGATCCGCTCCGCGTGATCCAGCGCGGGTGAGCGGTGGCGTCGCTGGAGAATCCCCAGCGACGGCAGAGAAATCGGTCTCCGCAAATCGGAGGGTCCACTTTATCCACAGGTGTTCCACAGGGGTGTGGCTCGCCGAGTGGCATGCGCACGCCGCGCCAGCAATGCTTCCACCGGCGGAAATGTCCGCTTCGACGCAGGCAGGGGCGCGATAGCGGATGTTCGTCCGAGCTCTGTCGCTGCGTGACTTCCGCTCGTGGGAGCATGCCGAACTGGAATTATCCCCAGGTCGAACCGTTTTCTTGGGATCGAACGGCAACGGCAAGACGAACCTGCTGGAAGCGATCGGCTACCTGGCCACGCTCGGGTCGCATCGCGTCGCCACGGAAGCTCCGTTGATCCGGACCGGGACCGAGCGCGCCCGGATCGGCGCCACAGTGGTCAACGCCGGCCGCGAGCTGCGCATCGATGTCGAGCTGAATCAGGGCAGTGCGAACCGCGCGCAGATCAACCGCTCGCCGGTCCGCCGGACGCGGGAGATCCTGGGGATCCTGCAGACGGTGTTGTTCGCCCCGGAGGATCTCACTCTGGTCCGCGGCGATCCCGGGGAACGCCGTCGATTCATGGACGAGTTGTGCACAACTCGCCTCCCTCGGCTGGCCGCGGTCCGCAGCGACTACGACCGGGTGCTGCGCCAGCGCTCGGCGCTGTTGAAAACCGCTGGGCGGCAGGCCAGGTCGAAGGCCGACCTGAGCACTCTGGACGTGTGGGACGGGCACCTCGCCGAGCATGCGTCCGTCCTGCTCGTCCAACGGCTGCGTTTGGTGCACGATCTCGCGCCCTATCTCGCCCAGTCGTATGCGTCGATCGCCCCCGAATCCCGGCCCGCGTCGATCGCGTATCGCAGCGCCGCGCTTCCCCCCGAGTTCCTGGATCCGGCCAGGCCACCACGCCCGGAGGACACCGAGGAGCTCGCGGCGATCATGCTGCGTGAACTCGCGGCCGCGCGTCCGAGGGAACTCGAACGTGGTGTCTGCCTGATCGGTCCGCACCGCGACGACCTGGACCTGATGTTGGGCGATTCGCCCGCGAAGGGGTTCGCCAGCCACGGCGAGTCCTGGTCGTTCGCACTGGCATTGCGCTTGGGCGCGTTCGAGCTGCTGCGCGCTACCGGCGCCGAACCGGTCCTGCTGCTCGACGACGTGTTCGCCGAGCTCGACCGGCGTCGCCGCGCCGCGCTGGCGGCCGTCGCCGCGAGCGCGGAACAAGTGCTGATCACAGCGGCCGTGCCGGAGGACGTGCCCGGCGAACTCGCCGCGGTGCCGCTGCACGTCGAGACGGCGGGGGGCCCCGACGGCCGCGTTTCGCGGCTCCTCGCCGAGGATCGGTCCGGCAGCGGAGGTTTCGACGGCAAACAACGGCAGGACCACGCCACGCCTCCGGCAGCCGAGGACGAACGTGATCCGGTCACCGGATCGACGGAATCGCGGGCGCCCTAGCCCCATCCACAGGCGAAGTGGACAGAATCGCCATACACCGCCCCGGTCCACTACAGTGACCTCTCGTCGGGATCGTCGATCGAGTTCTCAACAGTTGAGACCGATTCCCCAACACCTGTGGAAAACTCGTCCGGTCACGCTTGCCCGCTTCCCCGAAACCTCACCCAGCAACAGCTGAGCAAGTCATTGAACTTTGCCGAAAAAAGCCAGTTTGGGCGGGGAATAGAGCGTCCAAACCGCTGCCTGCGGCAGGCAGTAGGCAGGATTCTCGATGCAGGCAACCTCGTGCGACGGCTGGGGACAACTCGATCGAGGCTGGGGACAAATCATCGGACGCGGAGAAAGAGGGGCGATGAACGATCAGCCTCCGGAGCCCGGATCCGCCGAATCCACCGGACCGGAACCCGAACTGCGCGGAATCGACCTGGCCCGGCGTGCCCTGGAGGAAGCGCGTGCGGCGGCACGGGCGAGCGGAAAATCCGTCGGTCAGGGGCGTTCCTCGCCTCAGCGCAGGCTGCGAACGGGTGGCCGCAGACGAACCGGATGGTCGGGCGCGGGTCCGGACGATCGCGATCCACAGTTGTTGTCCAAGCTGGCCGGCTCCATCGCCAGGAGCCGCGGCTGGTCGGGCCGAGTCGCCGAGGGCATGGTCTTCGGTCGCTGGGCGGGCGTGGTCGGCGAGGACATCGCCGCGCACGCCACACCGGTCACCTTGAAGGACGGCGTATTGAGTATCTCCGCCGAGTCGACCGCCTGGGCGACGCAGCTGCGGATGCTGCAAAGCCAGATCCTCGCGAAGATCAATGCCGCGGTCGGGCAGGGGGTGGTGACCTCGCTGAAGATCTCGGGGCCCGCTGCGCCGAGCTGGCGCAAGGGCGAGCGTCATATCAAAGGTCGCGGACCGCGCGACACCTACGGATGACCACGGTGGCCAGTATCTGATACCGAGTGTTACGTTTATTCGAGGCGTTTCACGTGGAACGCCCCGGTTCGACCCATCGGAAGCCCACGGCGTCGGATCGAGCGTCCGCGCAGAAGGAATCTCGATGACGATCACCACCTCGGTCGGCCCGTTCCCCGCGACTGCGACCCGGACGGTTCACCGAGGCGACGTCGAGCTCGCGGTCTACGAGTGCGGCAATCCCGAGGGCGTTCCGGTACTGCTGATCCATGGTTGGCCCGATACTCATCTGCTGTGGAGCCGGGTGGCGGGCCTGCTCGGCGGCCGTCATCGCGTGATCGCCTTTGACAACCGGGGCGCGGGGAGCAGTTCGGCGCCGGAAGCGGTCGAGGCCTACCGGATCGAAGAGCTCGCGGCGGATGTCCGCGCGGTCATCGCCGCGGTCGCGCCCGGTGAACGGGTGCACGTCCTCGGGCACGACTGGGGATCGGTGATCGGGTGGGAGTTGGTGGCCGCTACGGACGCCGCATCCGTCATCGCGTCCTTCACTTCGGTGTCCGGTCCGAATCTGGATTTCCTCGGCGCCTATCTGCGTGGACCGCTCACCTCGGCGCGGCTGCGCGGCGCGCTGACCCAAGCCGTGGCCTCGGCCTACACCGTCGCCTTCCAGATCCCCAAGCTGCCGGATCCGGCACTGCGCGTGTTGTCCAGCCGCTGGCCGCGATTCCTCGCGTTCTTCGACGGCCTGGACCCCGCGCTGGTCGAGACGGCGCCGACGCTGCGCACAGATATGGTCAACAACCTGAAGCTCTATCGAGCGAACATCCGGACCCACCTGCGTCATCCCCGGCCGCGTCCGATCGAGGTGCCCGTCCAGTTGATCGTCGCCACCGGCGACCGCGCCGTGCGGCCCGTGGTGAACGCCGAGGCGGACCGGTGGGTGCCACGTCTGAGCCGGGTCGAGATCCCGGCGCGGCACTGGTCGCCGATCTCACATCCAGCGGAGCTGGCGCGCCACACCGCCGCGTTCATCGCTCGGGTCGACGCCGCTCGCTGATCCGGGGGGGGCGAAAGGGCGACCTGCCAACACAACTCTCAGCCCACTTCTGCTGGATCGAAACCGGCGGGAGGCGGAACCGAGTCGCCGAATTCCGATTTCTCGCATCCACGCCGCCGTGAGGGGTGTCGGAGGTGGGTTGTAAGTTGGCTGTACCAGTAGGATGGTGACGTAACTAGCGGCGATACCTTCGGCGCGTTCCGCACAGTCCGCGCGTGGACCCTAATTCTCCAGCAGGCGTCACCAGGGCCCCGCGTGTGCTGTCCGATCGCTCTATGCCGGGATCAGCAAGTAAGGAGAGCTACCGACCAGTGGCTGCCAAAGACTCCACCGCATCGGGTTCGACCAGAGCGACCGGGAAGCAGGACTACGGTGCCTCCTCCATCACGGTTCTCGAGGGACTCGAGGCGGTTCGCAAGCGTCCGGGCATGTACATCGGCTCCACCGGTGAGCGCGGTCTGCACCACCTGATCTGGGAGGTCGTCGACAACTCCGTCGACGAGGCGATGGCCGGATACGCGACGAAGGTCGAGGTCACTCTGCTGGCCGACGGCGGCGTCGAAGTGATCGACGACGGCCGGGGCATCCCGGTGGAGATGCACGCGCAGGGTATCCCGACCATCGAGGTCGTCATGACCCAGCTGCACGCGGGCGGCAAGTTCGACTCCGAGTCCTACGCGGTGTCCGGTGGTCTGCACGGCGTCGGCATCTCCGTGGTCAACGCGCTGTCGACGCGGCTGGAGGCCGAGATCGACACCGGTGGCTATCACTGGACCCAGGAATACAAGGACGCGAAGCCCGGCAAGCTCATCCAGGGCGAGCCGACGAAGCGGACCGGTACCACCATCCGGTTCTGGCCGGATCCGGACATCTTCGAGACCACCACCTTCAACTTCGAGACCGTCGCGCGCCGGTTGCAGGAGATGGCGTTCCTGAACAAGGGCCTCACCATCGTTCTCACCGACCAGCGGGTCAGCGACGCCGAGATCACCGACGAGGTGGTCAGCGAAACCGCCGAGGCGCCCAAGCACGCCGAAGAGGGCGCAGCGCCCGCCGAGCACAAGGTGAAGTCCCGGACCTACCACTACCCGGGCGGTCTGGAGGACTTCGTCCGCCACATCAACCGGACCAAGCAGCCGATCCACAACTCGGTCGTCGGGTTCACCGGCAAGGGCACCGGCCACGAACTCGAGGTCGCGATGCAGTGGAACTCCGGTTACTCGGAGTCGGTGCACACCTTCGCCAACACCATCAACACCCATGAGGGCGGTACGCACGAAGAGGGCTTCCGCGCGGCGCTGACCACGGTGGTCAACAAGTACGCCAAGGACAAGAAGCTCATCAAGGAGAAGGACGGCAACCTCACCGGTGACGACATCCGGGAGGGCCTGGCCGCCATCGTGAGCGTCAAGGTCGGCGAGCCGCAGTTCGAGGGCCAGACCAAGACCAAGCTGGGCAACACCGAGGTGAAGTCGTTCGTGCAGCGCACCTGCAACGAGCACCTCACCCACTGGTTCGAGGCCAACCCGGCCGACGCGAAGACCATCGTCAACAAGGCGGTGTCCTCGGCGCAGGCCCGCGTCGCGGCGCGCAAGGCCCGCGAGCTGGTGCGGCGCAAGTCCGCCACCGACCTGGGCGGACTGCCCGGCAAGCTGGCCGACTGCCGGTCGAAGGACCCGAGCAAGTCCGAGATCTACATCGTGGAGGGCGACTCCGCCGGCGGCTCGGCCAAGTCCGGGCGCGACTCGATGTACCAGGCGATCCTGCCGCTGCGCGGCAAGATCATCAACGTCGAGAAGGCGCGCATCGACAAGGTCCTCAAGAACAACGAGGTCCAGTCGATCATCACCGCGTTCGGCACCGGCATCCACGACGAGTTCGACATCAGCAAGCTGCGGTATCACAAGATCGTGCTGATGGCCGACGCCGACGTCGACGGCCAGCACATCTCGACGCTGCTGTTGACCCTGCTCTTCCGCTTCATGCGCCCGCTGGTCGAGCACGGGCACGTCTACCTGGCGCAGCCGCCGTTGTACAAGCTGAAGTGGCAGCGCAGCGAGCCAGAGTTCGCCTACTCCGACCGGGAACGCGACGGCCTGCTGGAACGCGGTCTCGCCGCGGGCAAGAAGATCAACAAGGACGACGGCATCCAGCGCTACAAGGGTCTGGGCGAGATGAATCCGAAGGAACTCTGGGAGACCACCATGGATCCCAGTGTCCGGGTGCTTCGTCAAGTGACGTTGGACGACGCGGCCGCGGCCGACGAGTTGTTCAGCGTGCTGATGGGCGAGGACGTGGAGGCCCGCCGCAGCTTCATCACCCGTAACGCCAAGGACGTCCGCTTCCTCGACGTGTGACCTGCCCGAGGCGCCGCCGATGGCGGTGGCGCCCGGCAGTTTTCGCACGTCAGCCCGTTAAGGAGACTTCATGACCGACATCACCCTGCCGCCGGACGGTGCGGGCGACCGCGTCGAACCGGTCGATATCCAGCTGGAGATGCAGAACAGCTACATCGATTACGCGATGAGCGTGATCGTCGGCCGCGCGCTACCCGAGGTGCGCGACGGCCTCAAGCCGGTGCATCGCCGCATTCTCTACGCCATGTACGACAACGGGTACCGGCCCGATCGCGGATACGTGAAGTCCGCGCGCCCGGTGTCGGACACGATGGGTAACTACCACCCGCACGGCGACTCGGCGATCTACGACACCTTGGTGCGTATGGCGCAGCCGTGGGCGATGCGCTACCCGCTGGTGGACGGCCAGGGCAATTTCGGCAGCCGCGGTAATGACGGCGCGGCGGCCATGCGTTACACCGAGTGCCGCCTCACGCCGCTGGCGATGGAGATGCTGCGCGAGATCGACCACGAGACGGTCGATTTCATCCCCAACTACGACGGCAAGACGCAGGAACCGGTGGTCCTGCCGAGCCGCGTGCCGAACATGCTGATGAACGGCAGCAACGGCATCGCGGTCGGCATGGCGACCAACATCCCGCCGCACAACCTGACCGAGCTCGCCGCCGCCATCTACTGGGCGCTGGACAACCACGACGCCGACGAGGAGGCCACCCTCGCCGCGTGCATGGAGCGGATCAAGGGCCCGGACTTCCCGACCGCGGGCCTGATCGTCGGCACCCAAGGCATCCACGACGCGTACACCACCGGCCGCGGTTCGATCAAGATGCGCGGTGTCGTGGAGATCGAGGAGGACAATCGCGGCCGCACCACGATCGTCATCACCGAGCTGCCCTATCAGGTCAACACCGACAACTTCATCAACGCGATCGCCGAGCAGGTCAAGGACGGCAGGATCGCCGGGATCGCCGACATCCACGACGAGTCCTCCGACCGCGTCGGCCTGCGCATCGTGGTGACGGTCAAGCGTGACGCCGTCGCCAAGGTCGTGCTGAACAACCTGTACAAGCACACCCAGCTGCAGACCAGCTTCGGCGCCAACATGCTGTCCATCGTCGACGGCGTGCCGCGCACGCTGCGCCTGGACCAGATGATCCGGTTCTACGTCAACCACCAGTTGGACGTCATCGTCCGGCGCACCAGGTACTTGCTGCGCAAGGCGGAGGAGCGGGCGCACATCCTGCGCGGCCTGGTCAAGGCGCTCGATGCGCTCGACGAGGTCATCGCGCTGATCCGCCGCTCGGCCAACACCGACACCGCGCGCACCGGCCTGATGCAGCTGCTCGACATCGACGAAATCCAGGCGACCGCGATCCTGGACATGCAGCTGCGGCGGCTCTCGGCGCTGGAGCGGCAGAAGATCGTCGACGATCTGGCCAAGATCGAAGCCGAGATCGCCGATTACAAGGACATTCTCGACAAGCCGGAGCGGCAGCGCGCGATCGTGCGCGACGAGCTGGCCGAGATCGTGGAGAAGTACGGCGACGATCGGCGCACTCAGATCGTCTCGGCGGACGGTGACGTGGCCGACGAGGATCTGATCGCTCGCGAAGACGTGGTCGTCACGATTACCGAGACCGGTTATGCCAAGCGCACCAAGACGGATCTCTACCGCAGCCAGAAGCGCGGCGGCAAGGGCGTGCAGGGCGCGGGCCTCAAGCAGGACGACATCGTCAAGCACTTCTTCATCACCTCGACGCACGACTGGCTGCTGTTCTTCACGAACAAGGGCCGGGTCTACCGCGCCAAGGCCTACGAACTGCCCGAGGCCAACCGCACCGCGCGCGGCCAGCACGTGGCCAACTTGCTGGCCTTCCAGCCGGACGAGAAGATCGCCCAGATCATCCAGATCAAGTCCTACGACGACGCGCCGTACCTGGTGCTCGCCACCAAGAACGGCCTGGTGAAGAAGTCGAAGCTGACCGACTTCGATTCCAACCGCAGCGGCGGCATCGTCGCGGTGAATCTACGCGACGAGGACGAATTGGTCGGCGCCGTGCTCTGCTCGGCCGACGACGATCTGCTCCTGGTCTCCGCGCTCGGCCAGTCGATCCGGTTCTCCGCCACCGACGAGGCGTTGCGTCCGATGGGGCGCGCCACCTCCGGCGTGCAGGGCATGCGGTTCAACGACAGCGATGAGCTGTTGTCGCTCAACGTGGTCCGCGCCGGCACATATCTGCTGGTCGCCACGTCCGGCGGTTACGCGAAGCGGACCGCGATCGAGGAGTACACCGCGCAGGGACGCGGTGGTAAAGGCGTATTGACCATCCAGTTCGACGCGAAACGTGGCACCCTGGTCGGGGCGCTCATCGTCGACGACGAAGATGAGTTGTACGCGATCACCTCCGGGGGCGGCGTCATCCGGACGGCGGCTAAGCAGGTTCGTAAGGCTGGACGACAGACCAAGGGCGTGCGATTGATGAACCTCGCCGAGGGCGATACCTTGCTTGCGATCGCGCGCAATGCCGATGAGCCCGATCCCGATCAGGTCTCCGGTGGCGGCGACACCGGCTCCTCCGAGAAGTAACCCAACAGCGGCGGCAACGAACGGATCTAAGGATTCCCATTGACCACTCCGAATCAGCCGAATGACGAGCGGCACCAGACGAACGGTGTGACCGAGCGGATCGCACCGTCACCGATTCCGCCGCGGCCGATCCCACGGCCGGTCGCCTCGGCCGAGAACGGTCAAGGCCAGCAGAGCGGCGGCCAGCCGGGCGGTCACCCTGGTGGCGGCCATCCCGGTGGGCCGCAGCCGGGTGGTCCGCAGGGCCAGTCGAACGGGCCGCAGTCCGGCGGTCATCCGGGTGGCCAGCCGGGCAACCAGCCCGGCGGCAACCAGCCGCGCGAGATCCGCGATCCGCAGGTCGCGCAGCAGCAGGGCGCGCCCGACCAGACGCCCGGAGGCGACGGCCAGGATCGCTTCGACCAGAAGACGACCCGGATCCCCAATCAGGCCCCGCAGTCCGCGCCCGAGAGCGAGGACAAGCAGCCGGTGGGCGCCACCAATGGCGGACAGCAGTCGCCGTATCAGGACGGGTGGGCGCAGCTGCCGCAGCGGGAGCCGCAGTCCAACCTGTACCGCCCGGGGCAGGCCCCGGTCACCGGCCGCCCGACCTCGGGCGGCGCGGGCGGCGGCCTCGGCGGCACGTCCAACGCGCGTACCACCGCCGACTTGGCCGCCAAGGCGGCGCGCAAGGAAGCGGCGATGGTGAAATCCGTCGGCATCGACGGCCCCACCCGCAGCATCGCGCGGCCGGAACTGATCAAGGACATGCCGGACCTGTCCGAGATCCGGCATCCGCTGCCGCAGCCCGAAGCCGCGGGCCAGCAGTCCGGGCCGGTTTCGCCCGCGGTTCCGGTCGCGGTCGCGGCGGTCGCCTCCGGCGAGCCGCTGCGGGCCACCGTGCAGATCCGTCGCATCGACCCTTGGTCGACGCTGAAGATCTCGCTGGTCATCAGCGTGGCGATGTTCTTCGTGTGGATGCTGGCGGTCGGCCTGCTGTACATCGTGCTCGAGGGCATGGGCGTGTGGGAGCGGCTGAACAACACGTTCACCGACATGGTGTCCCAGGACAGCGGTTCGGTGGGACTGATCGACGCGGGCACCGTGTTCGGGTACGCGGGCGTGATCGGCTTGATCAACGTCGTGCTGTTCACCGCGCTCGGCACCGTCGGCAGCTTCATCTACAACCAGTGCTGCGACCTCGTCGGCGGCATCCAGGTCACCCTGGCCGACCCCGACTAGTCCCGGAACGTCCAGACGGCCGGTACTCGCCCAATGGGCAGAGTGCCGGCCGTTTTCGTGGATACTGTCACTTGACGGACTGTCATACCGGCGGCGCTGACAGCGGCTGTCGCTGCCGCCGTAAGTGCGCCGCGCTAAGGCTTCTACCAGCCGTTTTGGTTCAGTGGATAGGTGTTGTGTAGTCTCTACACGTCGTTGTTCATGCAAACAACACAAACTACGGGCCTATAGCTCAGGCGGTTAGAGCGCTTCGCTGATAACGAAGAGGTCGGAGGTTCAAGTCCTCCTAGGCCCACCTCCCTCAGTGCCAGATCAGGCGCCATTCCGGTCTTCTCGAGCCGATCTACCGTTGCGTCATCAACCGGCCGTCCGCCGTTCAGCGGACTTCGCCGCATTCCCTGTAGACCCGGCGCGTCCGCTGCTTCACCCCGCGCTCCAGCGGCCCGGTACCGCACCGTCTACTCGGCGCTGATGCGTGAAGGACTTCTACGCCGATTGGCTGATGAAGCACCACAAGGCGAGGGCGGGGTGTGCGTCACAAAGCCCGCCAGCGACGGAGTCGGTCGGTGCCGGGGTGAAGGCCTCGAGCGGAAGGGGTTCGGCCGTGCCGGCGCCGACCGCCGGGGGCACCGTCGTCCGGCAATCGCCGGTGCCCTGCGCACACGCCGGTCGGTCGTCGAAATCCCGGCCGCGCTCTCGGGGTTCTACTGGCAGAACTGGGGGCCCTGGTTCATGAGCATCAGCTTGATGATGGTGCAAAGGATTCCCGACGACGAACCGCTCGCCGAGCCGCTGTCGCCGGCGGCGATCGAGGACACAGACGGAGTGGGCTGCGAAGTCTCCGCCTGCGCGGTTGCGGCAGGTGCCAGCACAGCCACGGTCAAAAGCGCGCCGATGGTGAGCCGAGTGATTCGAGTCATGTCGAATCTTCCTTTCTCTCTTGGGTTTTCGGTCCGCCGAGGCGTACCGCCAAGTCCATCGGCGGCTCCACTTCCGCCGTTACAGCGGTGTTATCCAACGACCGTTCGCCCCCCGGACACTGCCCCCGGCCCAGAATGACCACCTGCGGGACGGTGTTCTGGGCCTAGGCGACTTCCTGGCGGGCTCGCGCGTGCCCGAGATGTCTCCGCGTATCGGCACTTGCTGTTCAGACCGGAGACTCCCGCTGGGACGCACCCTTGTAACACCAAGGGCGGTCGGTGCGACATCGCTGACAATAGTTGAGGGACAAGAACATTCGTAGCGCTGCGATGCCGCAATGCGTCGCTTCGGCGCGCCGGTGATCGCGGGCACGAACGAATATCGAAACCGAGGCTCGGTCAGCAATTTCGAGGGGTGCGCAATGAACGTCAGACTATCGGCTGTGCTGTCGATCGCGGCCACCGTTGTGGTCGCAACCGCCGCGTGTGGGACCGATTCGAGCACATCGGCCGGGTCCGCGACGTCGGCGGGAAGTACGACCACCGCGTCATCGGCGGGTCCGGCGGCGACGCGGACAACAGCGATCGGCGAACAACCGGGGGCGGCGCCACAACCAGGAGGGGTACCGCAAGCGGGAGGGGCACCACAGCCGGCGACGGCGCAACAACCGGCTCCCGGGGCCACCGCGGTCCCGGAACCATCCGTTGCGGCGACCTCGTCTCCCGCTACGCAGTCGGCGCCGGAAGGTAGCGGCCACGGCCTGTGCTTCGACGTCAACTCGGCGCTCGCGGCGTCCTCGGTCGCCACGTTGGCCGCGCCGCCCGGTGGCGGGTCGTGGACGATCCAAGGGGCGAGCGAGGATCCCATCGCGGCAGGATGTTCCGGGGTGCTGTCGTGGATGACTGTGGAATGGCCGGGAATTCATCCCGGCACACACGTTCTCTTCTTCACCGGCGGGAAGTATCTCGGGACCGCGAGCGCGCGGCCGTATGGGTACACGACAGTTCTGGGCAAGACCCGCGACACCGTGTCCGTGCAGTACCGCTGGCCGTTGAAGGACGACGCGCTGTGCTGCCCGCAAGGAGGACCGAGCGTCGTGACATTCACCCTGAACGGCACCACCGTGCAGGCGAACGGGCAGTTCCCGCCGGAGAACTGAACGGTCCACACCGGAACCACACGAAAAAGGCTCACGCTCCGTGAGCATGAGCCTTCGACGAGTGGAGCCTAGGGGAATCGAACCCCTAACCCCTGCCTTGCAAAGGCAGTGCTCTGCCAATTGAGCTAAGGCCCCGCGCGTACATACGCCTGCAAAACGTTACCTTCTCGCCGCTGAGATGGTCAAAACGGCAGGTTGTCGCGTCAAGCCGAGCGCCGTCGGCCGCGCCCGGGTGACGCCCGGTCAGGCGCCGCGCTCGAGCACCTCGGCGAGGGAAGGCAGGGGCGCAAGCAGATCTCGTCCGCCTCGTCGGCCGGAACGCCGAACATCCGAAGCAGGTCTTCGGTGACCTGATCGGTGGCGGCCGCGTCGTCACGGTCGGGGTGATCGTGCAATAACCGGCCGAGACACAGAGCGGCTCCGGCCACGATCGTCATGGCCAGTTCGGCGTCCGGTGTGCGGAAACGGCCGATGCGAGCGGCGGCCTCGACGTCGGGGCGAGCGCGCGGTGCGAGTCTCTTCTCCGAGGCGGTGAGCGTCAGGCCGTTGTTGAGCAACACCTTGCTCAGAGTCGGGATTCTCCGGTGCAGCCTCGATGATGATAACTCATTGTTCAGTCTTGACGAATCCATCAGAGATCCGGCTCGAGTCCTTCTGGGCGGGCTTCGGGCACCGCAGTAGGGTGGAAACCATGAAACTTCTTCTCACCGCCTGTGTCGTGGTCCTGGTTCTCTTCGGCATCTCCAAGCTGCGCCAGCGCAGCGACGCGGACATGTGGCACGAGGTGACCACCCGCTGATCCCGGGAGGGGCCTTAGCTCAATTGGCAGAGCACTGCCTTTGCAAGGCAGAGGTTAGGGGTTCGATTCCCCTAGGCTCCACTGATTACCTGAAACGCTTCGTTCCGGTGCGGCGGCCTACCGGCTGGTGCGTTGGTGTGCGCACCCGAGCTTCGAGGCCGATACGGATAACGGGTGTCCCCCCGACGAATTTCGAGTCGACAGCAGCGGGAACACGGGCTCGCCGTCCCGGCGGGGTGGTGAAATTTCCGGCCGGATAGCCGGAACCTTTGTGTCCAATTGGACACAGAGCGGCAGCGGCACAGCCGCGACAAGGCGCCGCAATCAGACGATATTCGTCGATACTGTGCCAGACTGGCCCGGCACAGTAATACACTCCTCACCCTCGGAGGAACGTCAATGACGAATTCTGTTGCGCCACTCGAATTGCCCGAACCTCTGGTCATCACGCTGGGGAATCTCAAGGGCGGTGTCGGCAAAACGACATCAGCGTTCTTCTTGGCGAGCTACTTCGCTTCTGTTCACGAACTGCGGGTGCTGGTGATCGACGCCGACCCGCTCAGCCAGACCGGCTACTCCTGGTACCGGCGGCTGGTCAAGGGGGGCATCGAAGTGCCGTTCCATCTGGTCGCGTTCCCGTCGCGGCATGTCGGCGACTGCATCACCGACAATGCCGCCGATTTCGACGTCATCATCGTGGACGCCGGGGGTGAGTCGGCCGATATCTTCAAGGCCGCTGTTCCGGAGAGCGACGAGCTGTTGCTGTTGACGAGTGTGAGCCCGTCGGAAGTCAAACGCGTGCCGAGTACGTTCAAAGCCGCCGAGGAGGCGGCGGCCGACACCGACCGGGAAATCCGGGTGCGGGTGCTGATGACCAAAGTCCCGGTGATCATGAAGAAAGGCGTCAATGTCTCGACCGAATACCGTGCGCAGCGGGGCCATTTGGAAAGCGCGGGCTACGACGTATTCGATTCCTATTTGAGCGCCTGGAAATGGTATCGGGAGGCGGCCGACGGGGAGGTGGGGGAGGGCGCCGAGAATCCGATCGAGGATTTGGGCGAGTACCGCAAGGTGGGCGACGAGCTGCTGAGCGCGTATCGCGCCCTGCTGGAGGTGCCTGCCTGATGCCTCCACAACGCAGGAAGGGTTCGATCGGCGGGGCGAATCCGCTATCCGACGGGGCCGAGCACACGCCACCGGTGTCCCCGCTGCGCGACGCCGAATGGCGGCGGTCGAAGCCGGCCGTGAGCCCGAATGTATTGACCATGCCGGTGCCGGACGCGGGTGACGGACCCCTGAGCGACCGAGAACGGGCGCAGTTGACGGCGTGCGAGTCGTCGATCGACACGCTGCGGATCGCATTCTGGGCCGCCGGGCGTGCGCTGCAGATCGTGCGGGACGGCAGGCTCTACCGCGACAGTCACGAGACGTTCGACGACTACGTGGAACAGCGGTGGGATATGCAGCGGTCATACGCGCACAAGCTGATTCGCGCTTGGCCGCTCGCCGCGCGGCTGCAGCCGGTCGCGCCCGCGATCAACGAGGGCCAGGTCCGCGAACTGCTGCCGGTGGCGGCCGAATACGGGGAAGACGCGGCGGTCACCATCTACACCACCGTGGCGGCGGGTGCCGACGTGAAGGTCACCGCGGGAAAGCTCCGGCAGGCGGTGGCCCTGCTGCCCGAACGCTATGACGAAGAAGTGGTGGTCGAGCGTCTCCAAGCGTGGCTGCGCGGCGAACTGCCGGGCGACCCGACCGATCGCTCCGCCGACATCTTCACCGCCATGGAATCCCGGCTCGCGGCGCTGACGAAGCGCGTGGTCAAAGGGTCCAGCGACGACCCACGCGCGGCGCGCGAATTCGCGGCCAAGCTCCGTACGATCGCCGAGCAGATCGAGGAACAGATCACCGCGTGAAATCGCAGTCGGCGACGGCCCCGCAGCGGAATGTTTTCCCTGCGGGGTCATTGCGTATAGGGGGAACGAATTGCGAGACGCGGAATTATCGTTGCGAGTGTCGGAACGAGTTATTATTTCGTTATGGAAATAAAGGTGTGTTGTGCTTTACGTGATGCAAACTATGCCGAAAGGTGAATACTCGGATCGGATCCGCTGGACTGACGAAGCACCGTGATGGTTTTCGAATCAATTCGAGGTCTTTGGTGAAGTCCGTCGCGCCACGCATGGCGGCGTCGTATGGCTCCGCCGGAGGCCGGCGATATGAGCATCGGAGGACCGCATCATGGCATCATCGACCGACGACCGATATATCCGCTACCTGCGACGTGCTGTGCTCTGGGCACTCGCCACCGGAGCGGCCGCATTCATCGGCGTGTTGTGCAACGCGGGGGAGGCATCGGCCCAGCCGGTGACCATTCCGGGCGTGGGAACGTTCGAGATTTCCGACTACATTCCCCTGAACAACGCCATACTCCCCGTCACCGAATCTCCGGTGACCGCCGGGTTCTCGGATATCGAGAACATCGCGAGTACCCCGGTTCCGCAGATCGAGATCGCGCCTGCCACGCTCGGCCCGGCGATCGAGTCCCCGGTTTCGGTGAAGATTCCCGTAATCGAGCTGCCGTTACCGACGACGGTGCCCGCGATCGAGATCCCACTGATCGGCGTGCTTCCGGAGATCGAAATCCCTTTCCTCGGCGACCTCCCGCAGATCATGCCTCGGGCGCCCACTCCGCCCGCCGCGGTGATTCCGCAGAGGACCGCCGGTGAGATGGCCGTCGACGCGGCACGAACCAAACTCGGTTCCGATTACAGCTATGGCGCCGTCGGCCCGGACTCCTTCGATTGCTCCGGGCTGGTGCAGTGGTCCTACGAGCAGGCCGGCGTGGAGCTGCCACGCACCAGCTACGACCAGCTCGCCGCCGGAACGCCGGTACCGCTCGACGAACTGCGCCCCGGCGACATGGTCTCGTTCTACGGCGGAAGCCACTCCGCCCTCTACGCAGGCGACGGCAAAGTCATCCACGCATCGACATACGGCACGGGCGTGACCACTTCCCCCCTCTCCTCGATGCCGGTGACAGGCGCCCGCCGATTCTGATTCCCTCTGGTGCAGCCGCACCGCGGTTCGCAGGTCAGGGAGAGACCGCCGCCGCTTCCAGTGCGGCCAGCGTCTCGGCATCCGGCCAGTGGCGGATTTCGTAGCGGCGAGGTGAGAGATCCGGGACCGGAGTGAGGCCGGTCAGTCCCACGACAGCATCGAACGGGACCTCGAAAAGACGCTCCAGTTCACCTCGGTCGTCACGGCAGAAGGCGACGTAGTCGGCCTCCGGGAGCAAATAGTCGACACCCTCCCCCCAGACGGTGATCGTGAAGGGACCGTTGTCGCCATGGCCGTACATGACCGAACCGACATAAGCGGACTCGAGGTCATAGGGCGTGAATTCCAGATCGCGCTCGACGATCTCGTTGAGAATCTGAGCCTGCGCGTCGTATTCGGTGACCGCCAAACCGCATCGGGCCCGCTGCACGGCGGGCAGGTGGCGGTGCGCGGGCGAACGATCGAGCGGAATGACCGCGCCACTGTCGTCCACGGTGTACCCCTGTGGCGAGACCGGCCGGGCCGCGTCACGGTACTGCTCTTCCACCACCTCGAAGATCGGCTCGAGATCGTCCGCGCCGGTCGCGATGATGAGCGTGTCGACATCGGGCATGAAGGCGACAGGTGGTCGGGTTCCGAAGCCGGAACCGGCGAGCCAGCCGGGGAACAGCGGCCATGATGTGCAGTAGCCGTCGCCGTCGTCGACGAATTGCAGGATGCCGTCTTCCTCTATGTCGGTGAAACTCACTATCGCGCCGAGGTTCTCGCGCGCCGCCGCGAAAACCTCCTCGGGACTCACATCCCATTCGCGCAACGACGCGTAGGTGACGATCGATCGGGTGTGGGGCAAATCGATGGCCACCATCTCGTCCACGAATGGAAACGCGGAGCGAGCGATCGGCCGCGACTCCGGTTCGACGCCTGCGCCGAAGCTGTTGGGACGCAATACCGGCCGCAGCATGGACCGCACCGAAGGCCAACCCGGCGCGGGGGCGCGTACCTCACGCACGGCGTCGCAGTGCTGTGCGACCCGGGCATCGCGCTCCGTGGCATCGAGCTCACGCGTTTCCCGAAAGATGTTGTGCAGGTCGAGAAACAGATCGCCGACGCGTATCGCGAACTCGTCCGGGTCGTATTCGACATCGGTTTCGCCCAGCGCCGCCAGATGCTGCATGACGAGCGCGGCGAAGGCGGCGGCTTCGTCTTCGATATTCTGCACGCGGCCACGGTAGTCGCGAAGTCCCGCGGTCACTCGGCGGTGGCTTACCGCGGGAGGGGACCGTGCCGATCCAGGTGCAGATAGGTGAAGCCGGTGACGAGCAGGCACACGACTGTCGCGGTGATCAGCATGGCCCAGCCGGCGACCAGCAGGCTCAGCAGTCCGCCGAGCAGCGCGCCGAGCGAGAAACCGGCATAGAGCAGGAAGTACCCGAGCCAGTCCGCGTAGTCGCCACCGCTGAGGTGGCGTTCGACACCTTGACCAAGCTTGACGAGCGTCCCGGTGACGTAGCTGAGTGGTATGGAGACCTCACCGTTGCGGACGAACGATGTGTTGAGCGCGCCGACGCCGAAGGCGACGAACAAGATCGGCAGCAGACCGATCGGCTTGCTGGACGTCTGGTATTCGAGCAGGTCGACGGCCGAGGCCAGCGCCAGGCAGACAGTGGTGAGCAGAGTGGGCCCGTGCGGGTGCCCGGACCAGTAGCGTCTGCGGCACCATGAGGCCACCACGACACCGGACAGGAAGGACATCAGCAATCCGGCGGCCGCCAAACCCATGTCCGATTCGTCGTGGAAGTACCCGAGGACGGCCCGTTCGGTATTGCCCGTCATGAAAGTGACGAAATAGCCGGCGGTATGCATGAACGCCGCCGCACCGATCAACCCGGCGAGTGCCGCCAGCACCCAGGACAGTCTGGCTTCGGAGTCGAAAAGTGCCTTCTTGCGATCTTCTTCGAGTTCCGGCACAGGTCGAACTCCTTCCGGTACGGCGCGGCAGTTCAGTCAAGCAGGCTCGTCGACGGAATCGGCTCACGCAGGGCCGACCGTTGCTCATAGATCGCCGGCATTCCGGGCACGTTCCGTCGACGCATGCTCGCACGCGATATCGAAGCGCCGTTTCACCCTGGTCGGCGGGCCGTCGTCCGCACCGAGCCCTCTCGAGCGAGTCGCTGCTCGGTTACCGTGCTGAGGTGGATACTCTGCTCGACTTCCTGCTGACCGAGCCGGTGGCGGCCGCGCCGCTCGATGACGTCGCCGCGGCGTGGACGCGACATCGTGTGGCGGCGAATCGTTTCGAGCAGCCGGTGGAGGTGTCGATCGCGGGCGGCTTCGGAGCCGACCGGCTCGGGTTCGCCTTCCTGTCCGGTTATCAGGAAGCGCTGCGGACGCTGATTCCCGACCTGCCGGACGACGAACTGGTCGCGATGTGCGCCACCGAGGAAGGCGGCGGTCACCCCGCCGCGATCCGCACCACGCTCACCGAGCGGGACGGGGTCTGGCTGCTCGACGGCGCCAAGTCGTTCGCGACCATGGGCTCTTACGCGCGACAGCTGGTGGTGATCGCCAGTGTCGGCACGGCGCCGGACGGGCGGAACCGGTTGCGCGCCTGCACGGTCGAGACGGGGGAACCAGGCGTGCGCCTGACCGATCATCCCGCGCTGTCGTTCGCGCCCGAGGTCCCGCACGCGTCGGTCGTGCTGACCAGCGTGCCGGCGCTGCCGCTTCCCGGTGACGGATATCTGGACTACCTCAAGCCGTTCCGGACGATCGAGGACATCCACGTGCTGGCCGCCACGCTGGGCTGGCTGGTGCGGGTGGCTCGGGTGTCGCAGTGGCCGCGCGCGAGTCGGCAACGACTGTTGACACTGGTGGCCGCCGTGCGCGGCCTGGACATCGATGCGCCGGGTGCTGCCGGGGTGCACATCGCCCTCGGCGGGGTCTTCGATTCGTTCGGTGACGTGCTGGCCGAACTCGAGCCTTTGTGGCAGTCCGCCGACCCCGTGACACGGCAGCGGTGGGAGCGTGACCGGCCACTGCTCGCCACCGCCGGGCGCGTGCGCGCGCAACGCCTCACCGCCGCGTGGCGGGCGGTGGAACCGGGCGACGACCAAGCGGGAACAGGGGTCTGACCTGGTCTGAAAATGGGGAGCGGGCCTCGGCGAAGGGGGGGAGTTAGCCGAGGCCCGCGTAGGGTCGGCCCGGGGGGGAGGGGCCGACGAGAA
Source organism: Nocardia sp. NPDC051900 (assembly GCF_044452545.1). Lineage (NCBI taxonomy): Bacteria > Bacillati > Actinomycetota > Actinomycetes > Mycobacteriales > Nocardiaceae > Nocardia > Nocardia sp. NPDC051900. The sequence continues at coordinate 97,439 of NZ_JBITBU010000010.1, forward strand.
CGATGCTACTCGATGATGTGCGTTTGTGTGTGCGGGGGGACGGCCGCGCTCCAAGTTTTTTTGGGTGGGCTTACTTTCTGGATGCCGCATGGCAGTTGTCACTGGCCCCTCGGTCGCCAACGCCATTCCCGCCTGTTGGCTTAGTGTTTGCCAAAAGTGTTGTGAAGCAAGCGTTTCCATGGCTGTACGGCAGCATGACCTGCTGCGGATATGCGTTGGGCACAACATGCCGACCGGTCGCCGAAGAAAGGAATCCACCAGAACGTTCGGGCGTGTCTGCCATTCCGGGCGTGGTGCCGCCCGCGCGCATGGATCGAATGTGTCGTACCCCGATGCGAACATGTGTTCGTGATCACCGACTGGACCGTTCGCACGGAGCGCCCCCGCTCGCCGCGACAACGCGCATGCGAATTTCCGTCATCCGAGTACGGGTCCTCGGCGATTCGGGTAGTCCGCTACGCGCGCTCCGGTACCCGTGCGCGCGGGATCATCGAACCGGTCGCATTCCGATCCGGTACCCCCGAGCACCGACCGGATCGGAATGCGGCCTTCTCGCGTTGCACGAGTCGTCCTTCCGGGGCAGACAGGTCTCCGGAAACAAATCGGATGAAATTGTCGGCGAGCGGGACGATACTGTGCCGGGTATCGGCCGGTGATCCGATCCAGCGAATTGATCGGCGCCCGGGGCTCCTGGGGTCGCGCTCATTCGCATCGAACTCGTCAACTTCAGGAGAATCATGCCCGACGCAATAGTCGCCGAGGGTCTGGTCAAACGATACGGCCAGCTGGTTGCCCTCGACGGACTCGATCTGCGAGTCCCGGAAGGCACCGTCACCGCACTGCTCGGACCCAATGGCGCAGGCAAGACCACCACCGTCCGCGTGTTCACCACTCTGCTGGTGCCGGATGCCGGACGCGCGACGGTCGCCGGAATCGATGTGCTGCGCGATCCGCAGACGTTGCGTTCCCGCATCGGGGCGTCGGGACAGTATGCCGCGGTCGACGAATACCTCACCGGTTTCGAGAATTTGGAAATGGTGGGACGTCTTTATCACATGGGGGTGCAGCGAAGTAAGGAACGCGCGCGCGAATTGCTCGAACGATTCCGGCTCACCGACGCCGCGGACCGTCCGGTCAAGGGTTACTCCGGCGGCATGCGCCGTCGCCTCGATCTGGCGGGCGCGTTGGTCGCGAACCCTCCCGTGCTGTTCCTCGACGAGCCCACCACCGGACTGGACCCTCGTGCGCGCTTGGATCTTTGGGACGTGATCGAGGAATTGGTCGCGGGTGGGACAACGTTGCTGCTCACCACCCAGTACATGGAGGAGGCGGATCGGCTCGCCGATTCGATCGCGGTGATCGACCACGGCAAGGTGATCGCCAAGGGCACCGCGGACGAACTCAAGACCATGGTCGGCGGCGACCGCATCGAGTTGACCGTCGATCGCGTGGACAATCTCGCGACGGCCGAGGCCGCGCTGAAGAGTTTGGCGGACGGGGAGATTCATCTGGAACCGGGGTTGCGCCGGATCATCGTCCCGGTCTCCGACGGGTCGCAGGCACTGGTGGAGGCAGTGGGGCGGCTGGCCGAGCACGGCGTGCAGATCCACGACGTAGGTCTGCGCCGCCCGTCGCTGGACGACGTCTTCCTCACCCTCACCGGTCATGAGGCGGAAGCGATCGCCGCCGGTGACGCGGCGAACGACGAGCTGGGAGCTACGGAAGGAACGATCCGATGACCGCCACCGCCCCGGTCCTGGGCAGGCCCTCGCTGGGCGCGCGACTGTCCATAGTGGTCAGCGACAGTGTGACCATCGCGAAACGCAACGTCATCAAGATCAAGCGGGTACCCGACGTCCTGATCTTCTCCACGCTCTCGCCGATCATGTTCGTGCTGCTGTTCGCCTATGTCTTCGGCGCGGCCATCGACGTGCCAGGCCTCTCCGGCGGATATCGCGAGTTCCTCATCGCGGGCATCTTCGCGCAGACCGTGGTGTTCGGTGCGACCTTCACCGGCGCGGGGCTGGCCGAGGACATGCAGAAGGGCATCATCGACCGATTCCGCTCGCTGCCGATGGCCTCGTCGGCGGTGCTGGTCGGCCGCACGATCAGCGATGTGGTGATCAACGTGGTCAGCCTGACCGTCATGTCGCTGACCGGCCTGCTCGTGGGTTGGCGCATCCGCGGTTCGTTCCTGGACGCCGTGCTGGCCTACATCCTGTTGCTGCTGTTCGCCTACGCGGTGTCCTGGATCATGGCTGTGGTGGGGCTGCTGGTGCGTGCGCCGGAGGTGTTCAACAACGCCAGCTTCATGGTGATCTTCCCGCTCACGTTCATCGCCAACACGTTCGTCCCCAGCGAGAAACTGCCCACCGTCCTTCGGGTGATCGCGGAATGGAACCCGGTGTCCGCGTTGACCCAGGCCACGCGTGAGCTGTTCGGGAACACGAGCCCGCTCGCGCCGACGCCGGATGCCTGGTCGTTGCAGCACCCCGTGATCACCTCGCTGGCCTGGGTGGTGGTGATCCTGGTGGTGTTCGTGCCGCTGGCCCTGCGTCAGTACAAGAAGACGGTCAGTCGCTGATCCGCCGCTGTCTCGTCAGTGCTCGGTTTCCACGCCGGTCTCCGCCAATGGAGTCGGCGTGGAGCCGTTGCGGGAGTATCCGATGCGCGGCGGAGCGGGCGCGGGTTCCGGCGGCTGAGGCCGCCGGGTGCGGGCCAGATAGGCCACGCCACCCGCCAACGCGACGGCGGCGGCGAGAAGGAGCCGATTACGTGAACGCGACGAGACATGCAGGCGCCCAGAGGTCATTGGACCACTCTATGCACAGCCCGGTGATTCGCGCAGGAGGCCCAGCTCACAGCACGGTCCGGCCCAGTTCCGCGGCCGCGTCGCCGACCGTGGCACGATGGGCGGCGTGACCTCACCGAATCAGACATCCGTGGCAACGCTGCACACGAATCACGGCGATATCAAGCTCGCGCTTTTCGGTAACCACGCGCCCAAGACGGTCCGCAACTTCCTAGGTCTCGCCGACGGTTCGGCTCCCTACACCACCGCGAACGCCAGCGGAGGCAACAGCGGCCCGTTCTATGACGGCGCCCTGTTCCATCGCGTGATGGCCGGTTTCATGATTCAGGGTGGCGATCCCACCGGGACCGGTCGCGGCGGCCCCGGCTACGAATTCGGCGACGAGTTCCACCCCGAGCTGCGGTTCGACCGTGGCTACCTGCTGGCGATGGCCAACGCGGGGCCGGGCACCAACGGCTCCCAGTTCTTCATCACCGTTCGTCCGCAGCCGCACCTCAACCGCAAGCACACCATCTTCGGTGAAGTCGTGGACCCGGAATCTCGGAAGGTCGTCGACGCCATCGCGACCACCAGGACCGATCGCAACGACCGGCCCGTGGAGCCCGTCGTCATCACCAAGATCACGATCGAATGAGACTATGAATCCCCAGCCGCCCGCACCCACCTGCGTCCGCCATCCGAATCGCCCGACCGGCCTGGCCTGCACGCGGTGCGGGCGGCCGTCCTGTGCGGAGTGCCTGCGACCCGCGGCCGTCGGTCAGCACTGTGTCGACTGTCTGCGCGCGGATCAGCGCGACGTCGCGCCGGTGCGGACGGTCTCGGGCGCGGCAGCGCCCCGGATGTCCGCACCCTATGTGACCTATGCGCTGATCGCGATCAACGTGGTGATCTACGCGATTACCGCGGCGCAGGCCAAGAGCCTGATGGACAACCAGCGTGGCTCCGCGCTGTTCTTCGATTGGGTGCTGTTCGCGCCGGCGGTCGCGGACGGCGAATGGTGGCGGGTGCTCGGTTCCGGGTTCCTGCACTACGGCCCCATTCACCTGCTGCTGAACATGTTCGCGCTGTATGTGGTGGGCCGGGATGCCGAATTGGTGCTGGGCCGGCTGCGCTACCTGGCGGTGTACCTGGTCTCGTTGCTCGGCGGATCCGCCGGGGTCATGCTTTTGGCGCAGAACAGTCTCACGGCGGGTGCGTCGGGCGCGGTGTACGGCCTGTTCGGTGCGATCACGATCATTCTGCTCCGGTTGCGGCAGAACCCGAATCAGATGCTGATCATCATCGGCATCAACGTGTTCATCAGCCTGTCACTGCCCGGCATCTCGCTCTGGGGTCATCTCGGCGGTCTGGCCGCGGGTACCGTCGCCACGCTCGGCATTCTGTTCCTGCCGGGTTGGCTGCGAGTGCGCACTCCGCAAGCGGCACGGACGGTCGGCTGGATCGCGGTGGCGCTCGTGGCGTTCGCGGCGCTGGGGCTGGTGGCTGTGGGCGCGATCACTTCGACTGCCTGACAGGGGGATTCGCTTCACGTGAAACATTCGCGGCCGGGTTTGCCGAATGTCCCGGCCGCGGCGTCGTCAGCGGGTCTTGTCCTGGGTGAGCCGCAGGGCTTCGACCAGGTCTTGATATACGAACTCGGGATTGGCGCCCAGATCCCAGCGGCCGAAGATCAGCAGCCGGTCCACCCCGTCGTGCTGGACGTCGAGTTCCAGCATCGGCATCTTCCGCCCGAGACGGCGGTAGCTCACCACACGGGCGCGCACGATTTGCTCGGGGGTGTATTCGTCGGGCCCCGTCAGGGTGCGGACGACCATGCGTGGTTGCGCGCCGGGCACCACGGACAGTCGCGGGCGTTGCCGGAACCCGAGCGCGGCGAGGGCGAGCAATCCGGCCGCTGCCAGTCCTACGAGCAGGCGGCTCGCCGCCTCGTTGGTGATCACCGCCGCGACGGCCAACGCGACGCCGCCCGCGGCGACCGCGACGAGCGCGGAGGTCGGCGTGGTCCAGGCCAGGCTCGGCTCGTCATGGTCCGGCGAGCCGGGGACCGCGGACTCCGAACTCACGGCACTCCCCAATCGCTCCTCGAGTTGTCCACAGGCTCATCCACAGGTGTGCATGAATGACACGTCTGTAATCCGCGCGATGTCGCCGCTCAGCGCCAGCGCATCGTCATGATCAGGCCCACCACCATCAGACCGAAGCCGATCAGGAAGTTCCAGGCGTTGAGATCGTTCATCCAGCTGATCTGCTCGGCCGCCAAGTAGTAGACGAGCAGCCAGGCCAGCCCGGCGAGCATGAATCCGAGCATGATGGCGACATACCAGACCGGCGACGGCCCGGCCTTCACCTTCACCGGCGTCCGGCTGGCGGGGTTGATCGTATAGTCGGTCTTCTTACGGACCTTCGACTTGGGCATGACGTCCTCGTATTCGGCGTGCAGGTCGTGGTCTCTAGGCTATCCCAACAGGTAATGGATGCGACGCGGTGCCGTGCGGGCACGTAATCTCGATGCCATGCGTGTTCTGGTCGTCGACAATTACGACAGCTTCGTCTTCAACCTGGTGCAGTACCTCGGTCAACTGGGTGTCGACGCGGTCGTCTGGCGTAACGACGATCCGAATCTGGCCGACGTCGCCGCGGTGGTCCGTGACTTCGACGGCATTCTGATCAGTCCAGGCCCCGGCACTCCGGACCGTGCGGGCGCCAGTATCCCGTTGGTGCGCGCCTGCGCGGAAGAAAATGTCCCGCTGCTGGGCGTGTGCCTCGGCCATCAGGCGATCGGGGAGGCCTTCGGCGCCACCGTCACCAGGGCTCCCGAGTTGCTGCACGGGAAGACGAGCGAGGTCTTCCACATCGGCGCCGGCGTGCTGGCCGGCCTTTCCGACCCGTTCACCGCCACGCGGTACCACTCCCTCACCGTGCTCGAGGACACCCTGCCGGAGGAGATCGAGGTGCTCGGGCGCACCGAGAGCGGGATCGTGATGGCGATGCGGCATCGCACCTTGCCCATCCACGGTGTGCAGTTCCACCCGGAATCGGTGCTCACCCAGGGCGGGCACCGAATGCTGGCGAACTGGTTGGGCGTGTGCGGTGAGCGTCCCGCCGAAGGGTTGGTGCAGACGCTGGAGGCGGAGGTCGCCGCGCTGGTGCTGCAGTGACCCGTCCGCATGTGCTCCTGTCGGTCGCGACGAGTATCGACGGGTACATCGACGACGCGAGCCCCGAGCGGTTGCACTTGTCCGACGCGGCGGACTTCGATCGTGTCGACCAAGTCCGCGCGGACTCCGACGCCATTCTCATCGGAGCGCAGACCCTGCGCAGCGACAATCCGCGACTGCTCGTCGGCAGCGCCGAGCGCAGGGCGGCCCGCCTCGCCGCGGGCAAGCCGGAGTATCCGTTGAAGGTGACGGTCTCCGCGAGCGGCGAGCTCGATCCCGAATTGCGGTTCTGGCACCACGGCGGCGGCAAGCTCGTCTACACCACCGCGGCGGGTGCGGCGAAGCTCACCACCAGGCTGAGCGGACTGGCCGATGTGGTGGATCTCGGCACCGAACTCGACTTCGGTGCGATGTTGGACGATCTGGGCCGCCGGGGTGTCGACCGGCTCATGGTGGAGGGCGGCACCCGCATCCATACCGCGTTCCTCGCCGCCGATCTGGCCGACGAACTGCACCTTGCTGTGGCCCCGATCCTGGTGGGTGACGTCGCGGCTCCGCGCTTCCTCGACCCGGCCGATTTCCCGGGGGCGCCCCACCGCAGGATGCGGCTGGCGGGCGTGACGCAAGTCGGCGATGTCGCCGTGCTGCGGTATCTGCCGAAGGCCGACCGGATCTGACGCCGGGTCGTGCCACGACGAAGGCGCGACGCACCGCGGACGACGGTCCGCCGTCCGCGGCCGGGCGTCGGCTCACACCACACCTCGACCGGATTGTGCTGCCCGCCCTAACTCCCTCGAGTTCGCATCGCCGGACGGCAGACCGTTGTCGAAGTGCACAGGTCGATCCGAGGGGGCGGTGGGATACCGCCCTCCGCGCCGGTTCGAAATCTACGGACGCCCGTAGACGGCGGTCACGAACTCGCCGAGCTGGTTATCGTCCAGATGCCTGGCCAGGTCCGCTTCGCTGATCATGCCGACCAGCCGCTTGTCCTCGATGACGGGCATGCGCTTGACCCGGTTGCTCTCCATTTCATCGAGGACTTCCTCGATGTCGGCGTTGGCATCGACCCACCGCGGCGTCGCTTCGCACAGTTCCTCGACCCGGCAGTTCGCGGGGATCTTGCCCTGAGCGATGCACTTCACCACGATGTCGCGGTCGGTGACGATGCCGCACATCCGTTCGTTGTCGTCCGAGACGATCAGCGACCCGACGTTGAGTTCGGCCATGGTGCGCGCGGCCTGCTCGATAGTCGTGTCCTTGGAGATCCACTGAACGCCGGGTTTCATGATGTCCCTGGCAGTGGTCATGAGCTACCTCCTCGTGCTCAGCTGCGCTGATTGGGATGGAGCAGCATCATTCTCCCGCAATTCACACCGGTTGGTCTCGTTTTCTGGATACCGGTGACCACGCCCGATCACGGCGGACCGAGTACCCCCACACCGACCAGGATGGCGCTGTTCTTCTGGATCGAACTGCCCGCGGACGGCTGCTGACTGAGTATGCGTCCGACATTGCCCGCGTCGAAGGTTCCCTGCGGCGACTGGCTGATCTGGCTGGTGCTGCCGGTCCAACCTTCCGCGCGCAGCTTCTCCACCGCCTGCGAGACGGTGAGACCGACCAGCGACGGCATCTTCAGATCGCCCGCGGACACCTGGACGGTAACCGTGGAGCCCTTCTCCGCGTTGCTGCCGCCGGCCGGGCTGGAGGCGACCACCTCACCCTTCGGCTTCGAGGACTGCACCTCTTGCACAACGACCTTGAAACCGTTGCCCTCGATATTCGGCTGAGCCACGTCGATCGTCTGGCCGACGACGTAGGGGACGCGAACCGCTTCCGGTCCGGTGCCGATCGTGACGACGACTTCCCAGTCCACGTCGACCTTCGAACCCGGCGACGGATTCTGCTCGATCACCTGATCCTTCTCGGCGGTGCTCGACGGTTTGCGCTCGATGTTCGAGTTGATCCGCAGGCCTTTGGAATTCAACACCTGCTCGGCCTGCTCCTGGGTCAGCCCCGTGAGCTTCGGCACCTGCACTTGGGCGGGCCCGGAGGACACCTGAACCGTGACGGTGCTTCCCTCGTCGATCCGCGAGCCGCCCAAGGGTTGGGTCGCGATGACGTTGCCCGTGGCGACCTTGCCGTCGGGCTTCTGCTGGATCGCCACCGTGAAGCCGAGCTTCTGCAGCGCGTCCTGCGCCTGTTGCGAGGACTTGTTGGACAGATCGGGAACGGCTACCTGGTCCGGCCTGCTGCCCGGCCCGAGCAGCACCCAGAACAAAGCGAAAGCCACGGCGACGGCCGCGACGGCGCCGAGCGCGATGTAGGCGGTTCGGCGCTGGCCGTTCGGTTCGGCCGGGTCCTGCTCTGCGGTGTCGTCGTGACGTTCGACGGTGCGGTAGTTCCGCGGCGGAGGCTCGTCCGCGCTCATGAAGGTGGTGCGGTCCTCGTCGGTCATCACCATGGGGGCGCTGGGCTTCTGGCCGCCGAGTACCCGGATCAGGTCGGCGCGCATCTCGGCGGCGGACTGGTACCGGTTGGCCGGGTTCTTGCTCATCGCCTTGAGCACGACCGAGTCCAGCTCGCGGGGCACCCCCGCGTGCACGTGCGAGGGCAGCCGCGGATCTTCCCGGACGTGCTGGTAGGCGACGGCGACCGGGGAGTCACCCGTGAAAGGCGGCTCCCCGGTGAGGATTTCGAACAGCACACAACCCACGGAGTAGACGTCCGAGCGGGCGTCCACCGTCTCTCCGCGCGCCTGTTCCGGCGACAGGTACTGCGCGGTGCCGATCACCGCCGCGGTCTGCGTCATCGGGTTGGAGCTGTCGGCGATCGCGCGCGCGATGCCGAAGTCCATCACCTTCACCGCGCCGGACCGATTGATCATGATGTTGGCGGGCTTCATGTCGCGGTGCACGATCCCGGCCTTGTGGCTGAAATCCAAGGCGGCGCAGACATCAGCGACGACTTCCATCGCTCGGCGCGGCGGCAGCGGCCCCTTGCCGCGCACGATGTCACGCAGTGTGTCGCCGTCGACGTACTCCATCACGATGTACGGCAGCGGGCCGCCGTCCACCTCGGCCTCACCGGTGTCGTAGACCGCGACGATGGCCGGATGATTGAGTGCGGCGGCATTCTGCGCTTCGCGCTTGAACCGCAGGTAGAACGTGGGATCGCGGGCGAGGTCCGCCCGCAGCACCTTGATCGCCACGTCGCGGCTCAGCCGGATGTCGCGGGCCTTGTGCACCTCGGACATACCGCCGAACCCGATGATCTCGCCCAGCTCGTAGCGAGACGAGAGATTCTTCGGGGTCGTCATGGCAGTCCTTGCGAAGAAGTGGCGGATCCGCTGCGAGTGGCCGAGGGCCCCCGGGCACCGGGAATCTCCGGGAATGGTAGGTCGAGAGTCGGGATGCGCGGGCGCGTTGCGGTGGCAGTGGGCGCGGTGGTCGTCGGCTTCGTCGTGCTCGGTGCCGTGGTGGTGGGCGGCGCGGTGGTCGTCGTCGGCTCCGGTGTCGTGGTCTTCGGCTCGGTGGTGGTCGGTTCGTAGGTCTCGGTTTCCACCGGCGCTGGCGCGGGCTTGGGGGTAGTCGTGGTGGCCACCGGCGGGACCGGCTTCGGGTTCGGTGCGACCGTCGCGGTCGGCGACGGCGTGGAATCCGGATTGGTGTCGCCACCGAAGAGCAGGTAGGCCGTGAGCGCGGCGAGCAGGACGGCGCCGATGCCGAGTCCGGTCAGCCATTTCTGGGCAGTGGTGAACCTCTTGTCGCCACCGGGCGGTCGATCGCCCGCCGTGCCACGGCTCAGCACGGTGGCCGGAGCCGCGATCGTGCCCGCGCGATTCGCCGCGCCCACCGCACCGGCCGCGGGCGTCGAGTAGCGCACCGTCGCCCCGTCGAAGTCGGGTGGCGTGGAGGGGATCACGGCGGTCGGGCCCGGCGGGAGCACCCGCGTGGCGCCGGTCAAGGGCGCGCCGGAATGGGTACCACTCGGCGGCGGCGGACGCCGGCCCGCGCGCACCGCGGCGACCGCGTCGGCGAACTCGCCGCCACTGGCGTAGCGGCGCGCCGGGTCCTTCTCCATCGTGATCTCGACCAGTTCGCGCACGTTGCCGGGCAGATCGGCCGGCATCGGGGGCGGCGTCTCACGCACGTGCTTCATGGCGACGGTGAGCGCGCCGTCGCCGGTGAACGGCCGCTGGCCTGCCAGCACCTCGTAGCCGACCACGGCGAGGGAGTAGACGTCGCTGGCCGCGGTGGCGTCCTCGCCGACCGCCTGTTCCGGTGCGATGTACTGCGCGGTGCCCATCACCATGCCGGTCTTGGTCACCGGGGAGGCGTCCACCGCCTTGGCGATACCGAAGTCGGTGATCTTCGCCTGACCGGTCGGGGTGACCAGGATGTTGCCCGGCTTCACGTCGCGGTGCACCACGCCCGCGCGGTGCGCCACCTCCAGGGCACGGCCGGTCTGCTCGAGCAGGTCGAGGCCCTGGGCGACCGATAGCCTGCCCAGGCGGTTGAGCACCGTGTTCAGCGGCTCACCCTGGACGAATTCCATGACCAGGTAGGCGATCTCGCTGCCCTGCGGGTCGATCGTCTCGCCGTAGTCGTAGATGCCCGCGATGCCGGGGTGATTCAGCTGGGCGGTGGTCTTCGCCTCGGTGCGGAATCGATGCCGGAACGTCGGGTCGGCCGAGAACTCCGACTTCAGCACCTTGACCGCGACCCTGCGGTCCAACCTGGTGTCCAGCGCTTCCCAGACCTGGCCCATGCCGCCGGTCGCGATCAGTCGCTGCAGCCGGTACCGGTCGGCGATCATCGCACCGTTGTTCAGCATCGAGGTCCCCGTACCTTCACTCGCACATCCATATCGTTCAGCCCCCTCGAAGACCGGCGTCGAGAACCGCGCGAGCCACCGGCGCGGCGACCGAGCCACCGGTCGCGGCAAGCGCCCGGTCCCCACCGTTCTCCACGATCACCGCGATGGCGATCTTCGGGTTCTGCGCGGGGGCGAACGCGATGTACCAAGCATGCGGCGGCGTGTTGCGCGGGTTGCTCCCGTGCTCCGCGGTGCCGGTCTTGGACGCGATCTGATAACGGGTCTGGTTACCTCCAGAGGTGTTGCCCTCCGACGCGATCATCAGGTTGGTCACGGTCGACGCTACATCGGCGCTGACGGCTTGGCCGACCGAGACCGGCTTGGTCTTCGACAGCTCGCTCAGATCCGGGCCCTGCAACTGATCGACCAGGTAGGGCTCCATCCGGACGCCGCCGTTGGCGATGGTCGCCGCGACGACCGCGTTCTGCAGCGGGGTCAACGCCACGTCGCGCTGCCCGATGCTGCTCTGGGCCAGGGCGGCGTCGTCGGAGATGGTGCCGACGGTGCTCTCCGCCACCGGCATCGGGATCCCTCGGTGCGGGCCGATGCCGAACGCGGCCGCCTCGTCCTTGAGATTCGCGGCACCCACCTTGACGCCGAGTTCGGCGAACGCGGTGTTGCACGAGCGACGGAACGCTTCGAACAGCGAAGCTGTCGGGTTGGGACCGCACGTGGAGCCGTTGTAGTTCTCCAGCGTGGTGCTGGTGCCGGGCAGCGTGATGTTCGGCGCGGCGGTGAACTGGTCGTCGGGAGTCGCGGCGCCGTTGGACAGCGCGGCGGCGGTGACCACGACTTTGAACGTGGATCCGGGCGGATAGGTCTGCGAGATGGCGCGATTCAGCATGGGGTGGCGCGGATCCGCGCTCAGCGTTTCCCACGCCTGGGTGCCGCGCGCACCGTCGTGCCCGGACAGCAGGTTCGGGTCGTAGCTGGGCGTGGAGACCATGGTCAGGATCTTGCCGGTGCTCGGCTCGATCGCCACCACCGAACCGGTGTAGCCCTTGCTGGTCATCTGGTCGTAGGCCACTTGCTGCATCAGCGGGTTGAGCGTGGTGACCACGTTGCCGCCGCGCGGGTCGCGGCCGGAGATGAGGTCGACGAGGCGGCTGCCGAACAGTTGACTGTCGGAGCCGTTGAGCACCGAGTCCTCAGCACGCTCCAGTCCGGTGCTGCCGTACTGCATCGAGTAGAAACCGGTGGCGGGTGCGTACGCCTCCGGCTCGCTCGGGTACGTGCGCAAGTACTTGTAGCGGTCATCGGTCGCGACCGAGCCGGCCAGCACGGTGCCGCCTGCCGAGATCTGCCCGCGCTGGCGGGCGTACTCGTCCAGCAGAACCCGGGAGTTGCGTGGATCGGAGCGCAGGTCGTCGGCCTTGATCACTTGGACGTAGGTTGCGTTCGCCAGCAGTGCGACGACCATCACCATCACCGCGATCGCGACTCGGCGTAGTGGAGTGTTCATGTCAGCGGCCCCGCCTCCGGTCGCCCGCCATCGCGCCGCAGCAGTTCGGTCTGCGCGTCGGCGATCGGCGCCGGTTCCTTCTTGCGCACCGGGGCGGGTGCGCGGGCGGCGTCGGAGATCTTGATCAGCAACGCCAGCAACGCGTAGTTGGCCAGCAGCGAAGACCCGCCGTAGGACATGAACGGGGTGGTGAGACCGGTCAGCGGAATCAGCTTGGTCACACCCCCGACCACGACGAACAGCTGGATCGCGATGGTGAACGACAGGCCGGCCGCGAGCAATTTGCCGAAGCTGTCGCGCACCGCGAGGGCGGTGCGCAGCCCGCGCACGACGAATACCAGGAACAGCGCCAGCACCGCGGCGAGCCCGATCAGGCCGAGTTCCTCGCCGATGGTGGTGACGATGAAGTCGGTCTTGGCGAACGGCACCTGGTTCGGCCTGCCGCTGCCGAGGCCGGTCCCGGCGAGACCGCCGGTGGCCAGGCCGAACAGCGACTGCGAGATCTGATAGCCGGTGTTGTTGTAGTCGTCGAACGGGTGCAGCCAGGTCTCCACCCGGACCCGCACGTGGCCGAACAATTGATAGGCGAAGACGAAACCGAGCGCGAGCAGTCCGCCGCCGATGACCAGCCAGCCGACCCGTTCGGTGGCGATGTAGAGCATCACGAGCACCGTGCTGAAGATCAGCAGCGAGGTGCCGAGATCCTTCTCGAACACGAGCACGCCGATGCAGACGACCCAGACGGCCAGGATCGGTCCGAGGTCGCGGCCGCGCGGGAACTCCATGCCGAGCACATGGCGACCGGCGGCGGTGAAGATCTCGCGCTTGGCCACCAGGACCGAGGCGAAGAAGATGATCAGCAGGATCTTCGCGAACTCACCCGGCTGGACACTGAACCCGGGCAGCCGGATCCAGATCTTCGCGCCGTTGGTCTCGGAGAACGCGCTCGGCAGCAGAGCCGGAATGGCCAGCGCGACAAGGCCGATGAGGCCGAGGGTGTAGCTGTAGCGGGCCAGGGTGCGGTAGTCGCGCAGCGCGATCAGCAGCGTGATGAACACGAGCGTGCCCAGCGCGGTCCACAGGATCTGCTGATTGGCGTCGGGGGAGGGGGTCGCCCACGAGTTGTAGGCGGCGGTCTGCTGGTCGGCCAGGTCGAGCCGGTGGATCAGCACGAGACCGAGTCCGTTGAGCAACGCCACGATCGGCAACAGCAGGGGGTCGGCGAACGGGGCGAACCGCCGCACGGCCAGGTGCGCCACCGCGAACAACGCCAGGTAGGCCAAGCCGTATTTGGCGATATCCAAGGTGATCGACTGTTCCTGACTGGCCTCGACCAGGAACAGGGACGCCGTGGTGATCACCGCCGCCGCCCCGAGCAGCAGAAGTTCGACGTTGCGTCTGGTGCTCGGCGGTGGCGCGGGAGCGAAGCCGCCAGGGGGACTGGGAAAAGCCCCAGCCGACGGCGGTGCCGGCGCGGACATCAGTCCGTCACCCGGCAGTTCTCCCCCGCGGTCTGGGGGGCGGGCGACGTGCTCGACGGCGGGACAGGAGCCTCCGACTTCGTCGGTGTCTTGATTTCGGTGCCCCTGGCGTCACCCTGTTCCGGCGCCGGTGCCGGTGCCGGTGCCGGTGCCGGTGCCGGCGCGGGCGCGGCGGTGGCCGGTGCGGGCTGAGCGCCGTTGGGCGCGGGGGCTGGGGTCTCGGCAGGCGACGGGACGACACCCGGCTGCGGCGCCGATTCCTTGACCGGGCACGGCGGCAGCAGTTCTCGCTGGGCGAGGTAGGTCATCGAGTCCCTGGCCTTGTCCAGCGAGCCCGGCGGCAAGCCCTTGTCCACCTGCTCGCGGCCGGTCTGCTTCAGATCGGTGACCTTCAGCGGCTTGCACGCCGACGGCAGACTCTCGCCGGGCTCGGTCAGGGTGAGTTCCCCGTTGCGGGTCACACATCCGACGAGATTCACGTCGTGGATCGAGTAACCGAGGATGGAACCGGGCAGCCCGCGCAGGATCACCACCGAACCGTCGTCGGCGCCGACGTAGTAGTTGCTGCGGATCATCTTGTAGCCGACCACGAGCCCCACGCAGACCGCGACGATGAGCGCGAGCGCGAGCACGATCCAGCGCAACCGGTGCGACTTCTTCGCGGGCGGCTCGGGCGCGGCGGCGGCCCGGCGCGGCGCGGCGCGCGGCGGGCGCAACGCGGAGGCCCGGCCTGCGGCGGTGTTCGGCGGCGGCGTGTCCTCGTCGACGCCGGAGGCGGCGCCCGCGACGATCGGGTGGCTCTGGCCGTAGTCCAGGTCGATGACATCGGCAACGACGACGGTCACGTTGTCCGGACCGCCGCTGCGCAACGCCAGCTCGATGAGCCGGTCGGCGCACTCGTCGGTGCTGCCCTCGCGCATCGTGTTCGCGATGGTCTCGTCGCTGACCACGTCGGAGAGACCGTCGGAACACAGCAGGTAGCGGTCACCGGCGCGCGCTTCGCGCATGATCAGCGTCGGCTCGATCTCGTTGCCGGTGAGCGCGCGCATGATCAGCGAGCGCTGCGGGTGCGTGTGCGCCTGCTCCGGTGTGATCCTGCCCTCGTCGACCAGCGATTGGACGAAGGTGTCGTCCCGGGTGATCTGGCCGAGCTCGCCGCCACGCAGCAGGTAGGCGCGCGAGTCGCCGATGTGCACGAGGCCGAGTTTCTTGCCCGCGAACAGGATCGCGGTGAGCGTGGTGCCCATGCCGTCGAGCTCGGGCTCCTCCTCGACCTGATCGGCGATGGCGGCGTTGCCTTCTCGGGTGGCCGCGTCGAGCTTGCCGAGCAGATCGTCGCCGGGCTCGTCGTCGTCGAGGTGGGCGAGCGCGGCGATCATCAACTGGGACGCGACTTCTCCCGCGGCATGGCCGCCCATGCCGTCGGCGAGTGCGAGCAGCCGGGCGCCCGCGTACACGGAATCTTCGTTGTTGCCTCGGACGAGACCGCGGTCGCTGCGCGCTGCGTAGCGGAGAACAAGTGTCACGATCGCAGCTCGATCACTGTTTTGCCGACACGGACAGGCGTGCCGAGTGGAACGCGGACGGCGGTGGTGACTTTCGCGCGATCGAGGTAGGTGCCGTTCGTCGAGCCGAGGTCCTCGACGTACCAGTCGTCACCACGCGGAGACAGTCGCGCATGCCTGGTCGAGGCGTAGTCATCGGTGAGTACCAGCGTGGAGTCGTCCGCACGCCCGATCAGCACCGGTTGGGTGCCGAGCGAGATGCGAGTGCCGGCGAGTGAACCCTGAGTCACCACAAGAAATTTGGCGCCCTTCTGGCCCCGGCTGAAGGAAGGCAGCACCGCGGAACCGCGTGCGGCCCTGGGCTGGATCCGAATGCCGGATGCCGCGTAGATGTCGCTGCGCAACGTGCGCAGCACAGCCCACACGAACAACCACAACAGCAGAAGGAACCCCGCACGGGTCAGTTGCAGGATCAGTCCCTGCACGGCGCTCCACCTCCTGTTCGACCGTGTACGTCGGTGCCGTAGGTGCGGTTCGACCACCCCCACCAGCCTGCTGGTCTTGCCGGCCCCGGTGTCGGCGCCGCGCGTGTGTTGGCAGCATCATAGGGCCGTCGGTCGATTTCGATCACGATACGACCGACGATTCCCTCGAGAGCCATGTCGTGACCTGCACCGCGAGCTTACGGGATCAGACGATACGGATCAGGATCTCGGAGTGCCCGGCACGGATGACGTCACCGTCGGCGAGCTGCCAATCCTGCACGGGGGAGCCGTTCACCAGGGTGCCGTTGGTGGAGCCGAGGTCGGACAACATCGCGGTCTGCCCGTCCCAGCGCACCTCGATGTGCCTGCGAGAGACGCCTGTGTCGGGCAGCCGGAAGTGCGCGTCCTGGCCGCGGCCGATGATGTTGCTGCCTTCCCGCAGCTGGTAAGTGCGGCCGCTGCCGTCGTCCAGCTGGAGCGTCGCCGAATAGCCCGAACCGGCCTGCGGGGCGGCGCCGTAGCCTTGCCCGCCCGCGTAGCCCTGCTGCGCGCCGTACCCCGGTTGCTGCGAGTATGCCTGACCGTAGCCGCCCTGGTCGTCCTGAGCGTAGCCGCCTTGGTCGGCGTAGTTCTGATCGCCGTAGCTCGGATCGGTGTACCCCGACTGCCCGTAGCCGGGCTGACCGTACCCTTGCTGGCCGTAGCCTTGGTCGGCGTAGCCCTGCTGGCCGTAGCCCTGGTCGCTGTAGCCCTGCTGGCCGTAGGCCTGGTCGCTGTAGCCCTGCTGGCCGTAGGCCTGGTCGCCGTAGCCTTGCTGGCCGTACCCGCGCTCGCCGTAGCCGCTCTGCTGGCCGTAGCCGGACTCGCCGTAGCCGCCCTGCTGGCCGCCGTAGCCGGACTCGCCGTAACCACCCTGCTGCCCGTAGCCCTGGCCACCCTGCGGGTAGTCGTAGCCGTTCTGATAGTCGCCGTAACCCTGCTGCGCGTCCGGAGCCTGGTAATCCGCCCCGTATGCGCCGCCACGGCCGTAGTCGTCGCGGTACGCGCCGTTCTGCGGGCCGCCGCGTCCGGCAGGCGGTGGAGCGTACCCGCGGTTGCGTGGATCGGACTCCGCGGGCTCACGGCTCGGGTCGTAGCCTGAGTTCTGCGTCATGGGGCCAGCTCCTGGTTGCGGGTGTGCAGGTCGTTGTGGCGGTGATTCGGGGCCGCGAGCCGCGCTGGCTCTGTGTCCGGCGTCGGGATCGACGCGGCCACTCGCCCTGAACTGTCCGGTGTGCAGCGTAGGTGATGCCTCGAACGCCACGTGTACTTCGCCGTAGGTCTGCCAGCCTTGCTCGCGGATGTAGTCCTGTAGATGTTTGGCGAATGCGCGGGTGGTGAGGTCGTGGTCGGCATCCAACTGCTGGTGATCGGAGGCGTTGATCGTGATCACATAGCTGTTGGGTGCCAGCAGGTGCCCGCCGCCCAGGTCCTGGACATGATCGGCGGCCTCGCGTTGCAGCGCCGCCTCCACCTCCTGGGGTACGACACTGCCGCCGAAGACTCTGGCGAACACGTCACCGACGGCGCCTTGCAGGCGACGCTCGAATCGCGAAACGATGCCCATCTCGGCCTCCCTTCGGTGCGCGTCTCTTCCTGATTCGTAACAACGACACGCGTGTATGGCGTGTCGTTAATCGACCACGTTCATTGCATGATATCCACGATCGTCCACACCTGTAACTCTTGGCGACGGCCCCAGGTTCCCGGACCCGTTCAGCCCCCCGGTCAGGCCTCTGAAATGGCGATTTCGTATCCAGCGCGCCGCCGTGATACTGTCTCCCAGTCGCTCGGGCGAGTGGCGGAATGGCAGACGCGCTGGCTTCAGGTGCCAGTGTCCTTCGGGACGTGGGGGTTCAAGTCCCCCTTCGCCCACAGACGGAAGCCGCGCATCAAGTGCTGATGCGCGGCTTTCTCTTTGTAGTCGGAAGGCCGCGTCGATCGTGTGACGGATGTCCCGACCCGGCCGGTCAGTGTCTTCCCACCGCGGGTAGCACTCCCAACTGTTGCAAGAACCCGAGCACGTCCTTGTCGGACCACTTCTCGGCGAGCTTGCCGTCGGCGATCCGGTGCATCGCGGTACCCGTCACCGTCAGTTCGCGCCCGGTCGCCGGTATGCCGGGCAGGTCCCTGGTGTGACGCCCGTACGCGGTCAGCCGCGTGACGACCCGGTCGCCTTCCGCGACTTGGTCCTCGATCTCGTGCCGCCCTGGAGTGGCGGCCCAGAACATGCGAAAGGCCTGCTTCAGGCCTTCTCGGCCGGGGCCGATGCCGGGAAACGGCGGCGGCGAGTGATCAATGTAGTCCTCCGCGACGAGGTCGTCCATGGCGTCGATGTTTCCCTCGTCGATCTCCCGATAGAACCTGCGGACCAGTGCCTTGTTGGTTTCCAGCGACATGATCGGGCCTCCTCCTCGCGGGTCGAGCGAACCGTCGAGGCGGTTCGCCGAGTCTCGCGTCGCGTGGCAGCAACCTGTCTCATTCGAGATGGGCATACCCAACAAGATTTATTGCGAACTATCAGCAAATGTAGTGCGCCGCGTCAGACCACCAGCCCGTGGCGGTCGAGGAAGCGCTGTTCGAACGCGGCGACGAATTGCCCATGATCGATGGTCGACGACGAGTGCACGAATTCGCCGTCGTCGGCGATATAGAACACCGCTCGGTGGGCTGGTGTGTTCTCGGGAGCGGGCACGTGCACCATCCAGCCGAAGCGCAAGCGGTCGGCGGTCAGCTGCGCCAGCGGGTATCCGGTGGTGTCCAGCTGCCGACCGGTGACGTAGTCCCGTACCCGGCTGATCGCCTGTTCGGCGGGCATCGGCTCGGGCGCCGTGGACAGCAGCCCGGCGGCCGAGAATTGATAGAGCGCGCCGTCGATGTCGAAACGGCTGTCATCGCCGAAGACAGCGATCAGCGCCGCTCGCGTCACCCCTCCCGTCTCGGCGGCGGACAGTAAGGCTCCGATGGCCTCCGACGCGTCCTGGTTCGGGACCAGGCCCGCCACGATCTTGATGGTCGTTTCCCGCGTCCACACGCCCGGCACCGCGGGCGCGCATTCCTGCGCGGACGGTGACTGCCCGCGGTACCAGCGCCCCGCTTCCCACCAGTAGCAGAAGGACAGCAGGCCCGAAGCAGCCCGCGGATTCAAAACCGGGTCGGCGACCCAATCCGGCGCGCCGCCGTACAGCTCCGGCATCGGTGCGCCCGCGTTGTACACGGCGTCCAAGATCGGCGCATTCCATACTCCGCCGGACAACACGGCTCGCCCGGCCGGAAGCGCGTGCAACGTCGACCCACCGCGTGCGGTGCCTTCGAACACGCCGACCCAGGGCAGCATCCGCGGACCCCATTCCGACTTCGCGGCCACGAAGGCCGCCGCGATGGTCGTCCATCGGGCCCACATCTGCGGGAACGGCGGGAACTCGTTCTCCGCGAGCACCGCCCACACCTGTTCGGCCCGGTCGGCACGCGCTTGGGCGGCGGCCTGCTGTGGAGTGCGCCGCTGCCGGTCGCCGTGGCCGATATAGGCGGCCAACCACACAGGTACTTTCCGGCGCGGATACGCCTCGAGATCGGCCCGATATGCCTCCGGGACGAACAGCTGACCGTCCGGGAAGGGCTCGTCGCCGTAGTCGTATTCGACGTCGATCTCGCCGGAAATCCGCAGCGCGATCGTCATCCGCCACCACGGTTCCCGACCGGAGCTTGCGGCGACCGCACGATGCTCTCGCACCAGGGCAAGCGTCGGCTCCGGCGGGTCCACCGGCATCACTTGCTCGCCGACTGTGTACACGAGCTGGGCGAGCTCACCCGCCACCGTGACCGCGAACACCGCGTCCACCCGCTGCCAGCCCGTCGGCGCGTGCGCCGCCAGCGCACGAGCAAGCGGGTGTTCGGCGGTCAGCCCACCGGGTTCGTCTGGCACATCGTCCTCCGTATCGATACCGAGCTACTGGTCGCGCCGCACACGGCCGGGTAAGCAGTATCCGTCTGTGCCGGCGACGCGAACGTCGAAGATAGCCGGGCGCGACGGGTGTCCTCCGCCTTTCTTCACGGTCGCCATGAACGGAGAATCTCGAGGTCCGCGCGTGGCGGCAGTAAGTTGGTGTGGCCGGACAGCTGACGCATCTGGATCACGGCCTCACTGAATTCGGTGTCTATGAATTCGATCAATTCGGTGTCTATGAATTCGATCAGTTGCGGGGTGAGTTGTCCGGCGGCAGCGAGCGGCGCCAGTTCGACGGTGTCGTTCATGACCCGCTTGAATTTTTCGACCTGGGCGAATCTGACCATGTCTTGGGTTAGTGTGCGGCGGGTGGCTTCTGTGGGCCGGTGGCATGCGCATCCGCGTCCGGGGGCAGGTCCGGATCGATGGCGAACCAGGTACCCGGCCCCCGGTTCCGGCCGGGACGCTTCGGCTGCCGTGGCTTGCGCCACGGGAGGCCGAGTGAGTAACCGCGCACATCCCGGGGTGGTTCAGGCTGTTCGCGCGCTTCGTCCTGGGCCGCCTGTTCGGCCTCGAGCGCACGATCGATACGTCCGGTGAACTGTTCGTGAGACTCGCCGCGCCGCCGCTGCGGCCACGCTGCCTCGATCGGCACCGGGGATTCGACCGGGTTGCCGTCGGTGGCGGTCTTGATGTCGTCGGGAATGTAGCCCAGATCTCGAATCCTGACGAACCTGGCCACGGCGCCGTCGGCGCTACTGGGGTGCATACCGGCGTCTTCGAACGCTGCACGCAGGTGGTTTGTGTCCACATTTCGCATGGCCTCGAGAACCTCTGGTTCGAGTGGGTGTTGCTCGCCCTTGTGGGCGGCGACGAAGGGGGAATCGATCTCGATATCGAATGGATCGGTGGAAGCGGGAAACGACCAAGCGTGGTCGATGAGGACCAGGTCGCGGTGGTCGCCGCGCTTGACGGTGCGCCAGTTGCCCCGGCGGTCCATCATGCCGATGGTGGCATCGATGACAGCCGCTTGCTGCTGCTGGACGACCGAATACTTGTCGATTGCCTCGCCTGGTGTGGAATCGATGAACTGCTGGATCATTCCCGGCCCTGAGCGATCTTTCGGGCCGCTGACTCCCTCGGTGCGCGCGGTCGCAGGGATTCGGCCGAAGCCGACAATTTCGCTGAAACGGTAGGCTGCAACCTCGTTGGCGGTGTACGTGTCCAGTTCGGGGTTGGCGCTCTCGGCCTCCTTGTCCGCCCCCGCTTCGGGCTTGTAGATGTTGATCTTCCCGTCGCTCGAAAGCATCTTGCGGACCACCGAGCTGGTGTAGCCCTTCTCGGGGAAGTCGACATCGGTGATCAAGTGCCGGGCCGCCATGGTTGCTTCGGCATCGCTTGGGTTGTAAATGCCGCGCGGTGCTGGGGTGCTCGGGGATCGTGTCGTTGTCGCGGGGTCGATCTCGTTCGGTGCGTCCGGCCCGGTTCGGTCGACTGAAGGGTTTGCGTCGGCCGAATTTCCGGCCTGTGGTTCGGCTTGCCGGTCAGGTCGGCCTCCGATTCCCCATCCCTCCGGGTTCGGGCCTTTCACATGGATGGGGCCGAATGGTTGCTCGGGTGGCTGTGGCACCACATCCAGCTGGTTTTCCCATGCTCCAGGGCCGAGCGCATCGAGTCCGAATGCTGCGCGGTTCTCCGGTATCCCTCCCGGTGGCAGTTGCTTCGCCGGCGCTCGGTCGGCGACCGGGTTGCGGGCAGGTCCGGCGGAGCTGTCACCTCCGGGCGTCTGCGCCGACGGCGCCGGTCCGGCCGGTGGCTGGTCTGTGGAGTCATGCGATCGCATGGACATGGAGCGGTCTTCGGACCGGATCGCGGTGTCGGGCGCGTGGCGACGCAGCCAATCTTGGAGTTCGGCTTCATAGCGCTGGCCTCCGCGCCCCCACGGCCCGGGTCCGAACTCGACGTGGACCGCGTCATCGTTCGGCGCGGTCGGATTGTCGGTCAGCTGGGCGATCTCGGCGTCGACGGTTGACACTCGGACGGTTTCCAGCATCGGCCAGGAGTGGTATGGCCAGAACGTGAACAACTCGGGCGATCCGTCGACGCCCAGTTGCCCGGTTGCCACGGCCACATGGCCCAGCCCGTTGAAAAACACCAGATCACCACGCTGCGGCAGCGAGATGTTCGAACCGTCGGCGTGATACTCACGCAAACCGTGCGGGGCCAAGAACAGCAACGACAAGTTACCGTGCTGGCTACTCTCGTCCGGGGTGATCTCCGAACCGTCCTGCCACAGCATCTGCGTGCCGCCTGGCTCCGGGACGACCCTGCCGTTCCACCACTCGAATCGGATGTACGACCGGAGATAGTCGCGGTCGAGAACGTGGCCGAGGACGCCACCGTACAGCGCCAATTTGATGCAGTTCATCGTGGTGTTCACGGTGAGTCCCGGCGGCCTGGAATCGGGTGTGGCCGTGAGTGCCCAGCGATCGAATCCATGGAACTCTATGGGGAGCTTTCCGCTGGCCCAGATCGCTTGCCTACCGAGCAACTGTGTTTCTATGACGTCCGCGACGATCGCTCCCGCCTCCGCCGGAGTGAAATCTTCGGGCCGGGCGAGGATCGGCATCTCGCGCATGACGAGAGGGCCGGTACCGACGTTTATCGGCAAACCCGCTGCGTGATGCTTGGCCGCCGCCTGTTCCAGGGTCGCGATCAGCGACATACGATCCGTGGCAGTCGACCCGGATGTCGACGCCTCGAACTCTCGCCACTTGACCGGGTCATCGAGATAGCGCCGATACGACCCGGAAAGCACGTCTTCGGGACCGAACGGCAAACCGTTGGTCCTCTCCTGCAACGTATTCCACGCTCGCTCGCGGGCTTGGCCCGCAGCCTTCTTCAGTTGCTCGGTGAGCCATTCAGCCCGTGTGTCGCGCTCGTCTCCGCCATCCGCGGCGGCCTTGCCCGGGCTGAGTTGCGGGGCGGTTCCGGACGGTTGTCCTTCGCCGGTAAGGGCGTCGCCCAGAACGGCACCGGTAGCCTCCTTCGCCGGGTCGGATTGCCCGCCGCCCCGGGGCCACCCACCGCCATCAGCGTGGGGTTCCGCGAGCCGCGCCATTCGTTTGTGTCTTGGCACCGGGCCGCCGCGATCCCAGGGTGCGCCGCGGTCGTCGAAGGGGTTCATCAGGTCGGGGACGCCACCGATCAGACCTTTGGGCCGGGCAGTGGCGGGTTTGCGTCTCCGGTCCGCGTCATCGGACGCCCCGGTCCGTCGTCCGGTAGACGGTCCGCCCTCGACCCGCTGTTGCGGTTGTGGGGCGGAATCATCGGTCGAAGCGGTGTGGTCGGCCGGTGATGCAGTTCCGTCGATCGGCGCGTTCTGCGTCGCGGGCGTCCGCGTAGGCGACGTAGATCGGTGCCAGGGTGTCGGCCTGCTGGGCTTGTACTGGACACGCGGCGAACTACCCGGCTGGGGCGAAGGCGCATCGCCGCTCCACGGGGTCTGTCGGCGTACAATCTTCGAGTTCTCGGGCCGACCTGAGCGAGATTCCGTCGGTGCGGCATCCTGGGCCGCAAGCCTGCGGCATTGAGCCTCGAAGATGTCCCGCAGCAGCCCCGTGTTTCGGGTCGGTAGCCCCCAAAGTCGGCGAGCTACGGTATAACTCGCCGCGTATTCCGCGATTCTATTGGGGTCCGGTTCGCGCTGTGCGGCAAGTTCCATCGCGCCGTGGATGACATGACGGACATCCAGCAAGCTCTCATAAATGGTCGTATTCGGTGGTCTGAGGCGCGATGGCACATAATCACCAGTCCCTCGGTGATTCAGCCCCGCCCAATCGAACGCCGGATCTCCGATCAAGGCTCCCGCCCAGCCCGTTATCCCGGTTATTCGGCCTCGGTCGATCCAAATGTTCTCTCTGCCGAGACGCCCGTGGAGCACCTCGAACCGTGCCGGAATCATGAAGATCGCGGTCTCGAGTACCGCGGCGAATGGGTCTCGGCCAGGAATCTCGAGATCGGTGAACATCTCGGCCCAACCTGCTTGCCGATTCAGTGCGAACTGGTCCGTCCATTCAGCGGCGAGAAACCGTAGGAATCCTTCGGTGTCTCGATCCTCCGGAAATTCGGGAAGCCACTGTCGCAGCGGTTCCACCGGTACCTCGCCCAGCGCCCGCCGCAGCCCTTCCACACTCCGCAGCACCATGGCCCGCAGCCGATCGAACTGGAAATCGGACGGAACCGCGCCAGGCGGTCGCTGCTCGACGAACACCGGCGTCGACGAATCCAGAACCCGGCCATCCGGTAGGCGGACGTCCGTCAGCAGATGCAGAACCTTGCGGAACCGCTGAACGTGCGGCGGCATCATCTGCCACAGCCGATGCTCCGGAAGGAACGGTCTGCCATCGGCTGCGGTCGCATCCGGGATGCGCACGACGAAATCGCCGACCGTTGGATTTCCACTGCGCACTGCCGATTCGAACAGCACGTGGGCCTCGTATCGAGTCATTCGGTACCCGGAATCGCCACCCAGATACCGGTACTGGTCCGCCGGCCCGACAACGCGCAGCGGCGGCGCAACTCCCTCGCGCTGCGCGAAAGTGACCCCCTGCCGGTCCGCGGCTTCGAGCACGCGACGTCTGGTTTCCGGCGCGAAAATCCCTGCGCCTCGCAGCACCTTCTCGGCAGTACTCTGACTGACCCCTGCCTCGCGAGCGACGTCGCGCGCCGTGGCCGCTTGGAGCAGTCCTCGACTCACATAACTTTCGCGCAGCTCACCGGGAACCTTCTGCGCCATGAACTGCGCCACCCGGTACACCCGCATGTAGATCGTCTTCGGCTTGATGCCTCGCGTTGCGGCCATCTCGTTGACGGTCCGTCGCCGCATGAAGAACTGCTCGAAGGTTTCCCTGTGAATTGGGTCGAGTCCCGACACGTATGGTGCCAATACGGCTGGATCGTGCCGCTGCGCTGCTCGGGTGAGCATCACCGCCTCATGGTCGGTGAGCAGCACCCCACCCGTCAGTAATGTTGCCAAGGCGGGGACGATTTGTTGGTACAAGGTGTCCCTGAGTTGTCTGGGTGAAATGCCGAGCGCCTTCGCCGCCTTTCGATGTGACGCCGTCCGCAGCAGGAGGCCCGCGATCTCGCGCTGTCGCTCGGGAAGCATGTGGATATGCCGCTCGAGTTCGCCAGGATTCGCCTCCTGGACCGTCCGCCATTGCTGCTGGCGCTCGGCACTCCGTCCGCCCACGACCACACCGAGTTCGGCGGCGACCACCTCGACCACGCGCTGCGCGGCCCTGCGCTCTACGCTCCGAACCGTGCGCGATCCCCAAGAGGACGGCATCGATGCGGCGATCTGCGTCGCCGTCTTGTCCTGCTCGAACCGCCAGACGAGGACCTTACGATGATCCGACGGCAATCGGTGCACTGCACGTAATACCGTCGCGCGATCGGCTTCTGCGAGGAGGCCGCCCCGCGGGCCCGATTCGGCGTTTCGAGGGCCCGCGTAGGAGGCCCATATCCCGTCCCGTAGTCGCTCGTATCTTCGGTGCTCGACGAGGATATTGCGAGCGATGACACCGAGCCACTGCTCGATGTCCTGTCCTTCACGCAACTGTCCGATTCCGGTGGCGGCACGGGCGAAGACCTCGTCGGTCAATCTTTCTGCCGCCGCTCGGTCACCGTCCGTCTTGGTCGACATCCACCGGACGATCGGATCCGCCAAATCCGCGCGCAGCCGGTCGAACGCCACACCGTCGCCATTTCGAGCCGCGCGTACCAGCGCTGGCCTGGCGGGCGCTTCCTGGCCATGGTCGCTCGACGTCGTCTCCGATTCGTTCTCTCGAATCCCCTCCTTGTCCGGTGCTCGGTTCGGTGCGCCACCTTGCCCTGGCTTCTTGAAGGCCCACGCCTCCGGGCCCACCTTGTCACCGAAGGCGTTCATCATGCCGGGATCGGTCCGCTGCCCACCGGTTCGGTTCGGGCGGTGGACGTCGAGTGCGTCCTCCGGACGGACCGGATCGTGCCGGACCGGTGTGGCCGTGGGCTGTGTGCCGGGGCCGCCGATGGTCGGCGGCCGCGCTGTTTCGTCACCCTGGCGCAGCGCTTCTCGACGCTGAAACTCCGCTTCGGACAGGGCGACGAGATTTTGGTGCATCACGCGCTCGGGCTCGGTCGGAGGCGGACCTGGGTCCTCAACGGCGACGACCGCTTCCGCCTCCGCTTCCTCCGGAGCCAGCGTGTTGTCTCCGGTGAAGCTGTAAGAGCTGAGCAGAGCTCGCAGTACTCGGATCAGCTCGTCGAAGTTCGTCAAGCCGTAGATGTCCGCGTAGTGCGCGCTCACCGCGGAATAGGCGTCCGACCCCGAACCCGGTAGTAGCCGTCGAAGCAGATGCGTCATCTCGTGGATACCGATGCTGTAGAACCAGCGATGCGGGTGGCCGCGCATTCGTCCGCTGGCCACTTGCCGCACCGCATCGGCGTACGCCGCGGCCGGGGCGGTGGCCCAAACCTCGTTGAAGACGACGCCTCCGTCGGCGGACTCTTGGGCGAGGGTGTCCACGTCCAAGGGCGCCATTTCGATCTGCGACACGTCGAGCACCCGGAACTTGGCGTTCATATGGAGCGCGGCCGCGACGATCTGAAGCATGGTATCCAGGCTCAGGCCTGGGTTGTCGAACCCGACGAGCCGGATACCGTGTTCGGCTTGCGTCGCGGCGATGCCGTCCAGCTTGGCTTGTTGCTCCGCCGGAGATACCGGGTGGTACTCCATCGCGAGATTGTGCCGTTTGCGGTGCTCTTCGGCGCTCTTCTCGGCGGTGCGTATCAACAGATCGTGCAGCATCTGCTCCGTGACCTCGGCGGTGGAACGGTTGTACGCAGTGGCTGCGAACGCGCCGCTGATCGACTTCGCCGAGTCGAATTGCCCTTCTTGATCCTGGCCATAGGCCCGGAATTGCTGGTCGCGCCATGCGACCATCTGCTCGACCGTGGACCCGTAATGCTTCGCGAGCACCGATGGTGCCTGGCGTTGCGCGGCTAGACCGCCCGTCACGTTCAGCGCATAGGCGAATTCTCTGAGCAGCAATCCACGCACCGGCTGATCGGGTGCCCCGACGGCCTTTCCAGCGTTGATCATCGAGGTCCACGCCGGATAGAGCATCTCAGGATAGGTGAGTAGCGCCTCGCTCAACATGAGCGACCGCGTATGCGGGTATATCGTGTCGCTTCCGACGACGTTGTCGCTCATCGCGAACAAGCGATCTCTGGAGGAAGTGGGCCCGATGCCGACCTGCTGCAATTGCACGTGCGGATATTTCGTCAGCAGTTCATCGATCGTGCGTGCGAACTCCCGAAGTAGCTCGATCGGAACGTCCGGCAGGCCGAATCCGACCACGTCGACGTGCTGTCTGCGTCGCAACACCGCGGCGATTTCCGGGCCGGTGGTGCAGAGCTCGTACGGATCGATTTCGGAGCCGTCGGTGGAGTCCGCGCGCGCCCGTTCCGAGAGTACGAACTCGCGCGCCACGCGCACGACGTCGCGATGAGGTTCTCGCTGTTCCGCGGGGAACCCGGGGTCGTCGTACGGTAGTCGCTGTTGTGGCGTGGCTTCGTGCCAATTGCGCCGAAGCCAGTCGTCGTGCATCTTGCTGCTCGCGCGTTCGAGAAAGTCGTCGTCGCGAATGTCGGCGCCTGAGCGCAGCGCGCCGAACACCACGGTGAGCGCGACCTCGGCATCGTGGACGTAGCCCGCCTGAGCCTCGCTCGGCAGGGCATAGAAGGACGGCGAATCGGCGGTGGATGTGGTGCCGTTGCCGTGAGCCTCGTACAACCGCGCCGCCAAACCGACGATCACCGAACGGGGAAGCGCTGATGCATCGCTGTCCCGGATCGCAGATGACCCGATCTTGGAACTTTCTGCCGGCTGGCCGGGTACTTCCTCGACGGGTTCGGGATGCCCTGAGCTCTCCGATGCGTCGCCCCACTCCGCCCCGGTGTCGGGGTTGCGGTTGAATCCCATCGCCCAGCGCGGCACGTCGCGGGGGACGTACGATGCGGCGCCCGGATAGCCTCTGGGCGATAGTCCGAGTGCGGCCGCCGGATCGGCGTCGTAATAGCTGTCGACTGCACCATGCGGTCGGGTCGGACGTCGTCCGCCATGGGAACCGCCACCCGCCGTTTTCTCGGCGGGGACGACTGGCGCGGTATCCGTCAGTGGAAGGTTGCCTGTGCGTAGCGCGAAAGCCGCCATCCCCGCGCGGTGATGGGTACCGAACTTCTGGTTGATGTTGAAGACGTAAGTTTTCGCGCTCTGCCGGGTCAGACCCAGCGCAGCGGCTATCTCGGTGTCGTTCTCGCCTTTCGCTACCAGCTCGAGCACTTCTCGTTCCCGAGGCGTCAGCTCGGGCCGGGCGGTGCCACCTGACGCAGTCGCTTCGATCGGGGGGATGACGCCGGTGCGGATGACGATCGCCACCGAGCCGGCTCGGGTGTTTGCTCCTAGTTTTCGGTTGATCCTCGACGCATAGGACTCCACAGTCTGCGAGGTCAGTCCGAGGTCGTCGGCTATCTCAGCGCTGGTCTTGCCTTTCGCGATGAGGGTGACCACCTCGATCTCGCGTTGGGTGAGCCCAGGAAGACTCTGGCCCGAATCGCCTCCCGGTGCGGTGCGAGGAAGGACGCCGGTGCTTACGGCCACCGCAACCGTTCCCGCTCGGGTGGAGGAGCCGAGCTTCTCACCGGCCCGCTCCACGAGCGAATCCACTGCGGCCACCGAAATGTCGAGTTGCGTGGCTATCTCGGGGCTCGATGCGCCCTCCGCGACGAGGGCGAGGACCTCGGTCTCGCGCTGGGTCAGCACAGGCAAGGGGGAGCGAGTTCGATCCGCGCGCTCGTCGAGCGTCTGCCGCAAAATGCCCTTGCGGATCGCCAGCACCACCGCCGTTACCCGGTCCTCCGCTCCCAGTTTGTGTTCGATGCGGACGAGGTGGGCCCGGACGGTGGTTTCCTTCAATCCGATCAGAACGCCGATTTCCCGGAGGGATTTATCCTCCGCGACCAGCCGAAGTTCGGTGAACTCTAGGTCGGTCAGCGTGCCGGTGCTGTCGAGTGGCTCCATGGGCAGCAAACGGACGAATGCTTTGATCGCGTCGCTCTGCAGGGGTGAGAGCTCTTGGCCCTTCTCGACGGCGGATACGACGTCGATGACACGTCTGCGTACCAGCGGACTCAACTGGCTGAGTATGGCCAGATCTCGTGGATGCATCCGCCCCAGCGCCTGGCTCACCGGGTGCAGCTCCCCAGTACCCTCGATTTGCCGGTAGGCGGCGGTGATTCCATCCCGTACGCGAGTGAAGTCGCGAGGAGGGCTGGCTTTTTTCTGGTTCGTGTTCTGCCCCGGCTGGTTCGTGTCGCGCGGGTGACCGGCACCATTGCCGGGATTCTTCGCATCAGACCGTACGTCCGGCGTCGGCACCATGGCAGGCGTCTTCTTCGCGTCTTCCAACGGCGGTGGGGGTGAGGGCGGTGGTTGTTTCTTGGGTCGTTCAGATTTGCCGCCTGGCACGCCACCCATACGGGTGACCAGGCGCTTTCCTTCCCTCTTTTCCGGTTGCGGGGCAGGTAGAAGGTGGGGCACTCCGCCTATGGTGGGAAGGCGGCTGGGGTCCTCGCTGTATTCGAGGGAGTGCGGGTTCAGTTGTGGGGCGACAGGTTTCTGCGGAGTGCCCGGGGTTTCGGGGTTTGGTTCGGTCGCGTAGCGGGACGGCATCGCGAGTGAGTCGGGCGTTTTCCCCAGGCCGGCGTCCAGACCGGTTTCCGGTGCGGCGAAATGGCGATCCGACAGGGGGTTGGTGATGTCCGGGGCGCGCGGCGATGTGGGGCCAGGGGGGTTCTCGGGGTCGTCGGGGATTTGGAAGAGGCGGCCCAAGCCGACGGAATCGTTGGGCAGGGGAGTCAGAGAGGGCGTGCGCGGGATGACCGGTATCGCGTCGGCGGGTGGTTCGTTGTCCAGCGGGTAGGAGACGCCGGGGATGGTTACGTAATCCCCGGCGGGCATCTTCTGAACGCTGTGCTCCCGGGGGTCTTGTTGAACGCTGTACTCTCGGGGGTCTTTCTGGATGTTGTGCTCGCGGGGGTCGTCGACGACGGTTCCCGGTGGGGTGGGGAACTCCTCTGGGGCGGCTTCGGGTTCGTCGTCATCGCCGGGCTGGCTGGTTGCGGCAGTGGGCGCAAGTGGTGGTGTCGTTGTGTCGGGATCGGTCGACGCGAATCCCGTGTACGGGGCGGTGCTGTCCGAGCCGTGCGCGCCGTCGGGCGGCGTGGGCCCCGGCGGTGGTTTCGGCACGCTGGTGTGTGCGGTGCCGCTCGTCGTCGCCTGTGCGGCGGCTGCGGGCGGTGTGGCGGCTGCGGAAGGCGGTGCCGATTTCGACGCGCTCGCCTGGGCGACGGGATTTCGGGCTTCCGGCATGGCGGAGGCATGCGGCGGCGCGGGGTCGGCCTTCGGGCTCTGAGTACTGGTCTGGGCGGCGGGATTGTGCGTATCGGACCCGGCGGACACCGCGGGTAGGGCGTCCGGAACCGACTGCGCGTGCCCCGCGACGGCGTCGTCCGTTCCGGTGTGAGCCGCGGGCGACGGTGTGACGTCCGCCGCTGGAATCGGCATCTCCACCGATGGCGCGGTGGTATCCGCACTCGCTGACGGGGAGTTCTGCGCCAGTTCCGCTTCCAGCTTGGCGAACTCCGCGTCGAAATCGACTTTGTGAAGTGGTTGTCCCTCTTGGGTGGTCGTTCCCTCGTCCAGTGTTTCACCGGCCGGTCGGGGTCCCGTGGTCTCCGGGGACGCGTTTCCGGCCGTCCCCTCCGGCGCGAGCAAGCGCATGTCTCCGGCCCGTCCGTGCTCGATCATGTACGGACTGGTGCCGTCGACGAGGACTTCGGTGCCGAATGCGGGGGTGCCCGCTCGGGTGCCGGTCCCTACATCGATGCCCCGCTGCTCCGGACGCACCTGAGGATCGCTGATCTGATGTTGACGGGCCGTAATGGGTGCGGCCGGACCGCCTTCGGAAGGTGCGGCCACGGCGACCGAGCTGCGCGCGACGCCGGTGTCGCCCCAGGCGGGCCATGCGCCGCCGCGTCCGGAAGATGACGGTGACCAGGGGTGCGACGGTCCACCGGACGGGTGGTCCGGCGCACTCCATGTGGTTCCGCCGCTGCCGTCCGGCAGTTGCCCGGGACCGTCGCCTCGCATGAAACTTACGAGGGCGTCGCGATCCGCTCCCTCCGCGTTGTCGAACAGGTCGCGGAAGATCTGCTCACCCTCTGCCATCATCTCGGGGGTCAGCTCGGGTGGTCGGCGGACGGAACCATCGCCTGTCTCGGAGTTGGGACGCCGCGGCGCGTCCACCTCGCTGGTCGTGGAGACGTGTTCTGGAGTCGCTGTATGCGTCTGGGGCGGCTGACCATCCCCGGGCGCGGAGATCCTGGCTGCCGGTGCGGCGTCAGGAGGACGGCCCGAGTCCCCGGACGCCACCTGTTCGGGCGGACCTGTATACGCCCCGGCCCGCGCGGCTCGCACCGATGCACCGACCGAACCGACGAGTCCCGAGCCGAACCCGGTCCACACCATGGTGGCCAGGTCTCTGCCGCGCAGTTCGCCGCCCGTCAACCCCCATGCGGTCAGACCACCCGCCAGACCACCGGCCATACCGCCCACGCCGCCCGCCGCCACGGTGCCGAGCACACGCCCGCCTGCTTTGATCGCCATGGGTGCGAAGCGACGGCCGACCTCGACGCCGACCAGACCACCAACGGCGCCCGCCGCCGCTCCGATCCGGACTTTCTGCCAATCCACCGTCTCCCGGTGGCCCTGCGCGATCTGTACACGTTGCGCGACATAGGGAACTCCGCCGCCGACCGCGGTCCCGAGGAACACACCCTTGGTGGCCAGCATCAGTCGTGGATGCTCCGCGACGAACCGCGCGGCCCTGCCCAGCATGGTCAGCACCAGGTCGCGTTGGGCGAGTTCCATCCCCACCTTTGCCTCGGCGCGGTCGGAGATCGCCTTCACGATGCTGCCGGGCGGCGGCATCGCCATATCGATGATCACTTGGGCGAGCAGCGCACCCGCGATGCCGATGATGACGTACTGCTGGTACTCGATGGCCGTCGCGTTGTCGTACAACTGCCGGGCGGTGGCGTTGTTGAACTCGATCTGGGCCCGGATCTGGTCGATGATCTTCCGGTACTGCTGCTGCATCGCCGTACCGGTCTCGCCCTCGACCGCCTTCTCCAACCGCTCCGCTGCCGCCTGAACCCGATGCAGCACCGGGACGAGCGCGTTCGCGGCGTCCGACCACGCGTCGGCGTCACGCCGCATCGCCTCCGGGTCACCCTCCGGAAAGTGCCCCAGCACGATGGCGGTCAGCCAGTCGGGGAAATAGTCCGGGATCTGCACCATCAGGCTCTCGACTGTCCGCGGGCGTGCTCGACGACCAGCCGGTGCAACACTTTCGCGGGTCCGCAGGCGCCGTCGCCGCGCAGCTCGACTTCGGTGAAGGCTTCCACCACCGCCACTCGGGGATCCAAGCGAGCACCGGAGAAGCAAGCGCGGGTCAGTTGGGCGCGCCACTCCCGGTAACCGCAGACGATCGAGGCCAAGGTGTCCCCGCGATCCCACGGCCCGCTGATGCGTTGGTACTCCATGAGCAACGATCGATGCGCCGACTGCCGGACATGGGGACCGGCCCCCGCTTCGAGGATCCGGCCGAGGTCGCGCACGATGGTCGAATACATCGGCCGCTCCTCGGATCCCGCCACCCGCTCGCCGAAGCGGATCGCGGTCTCGACTTTTTCGGCGAGCAGCGCCGGATTCGCCGCCGTGACCCGGTCGAGCAGGATCCATCCGCCGGTGGCGGGATCCTTACCTTCGTCTGCCCCGCGGTCCAGCACCACATGCGACACCGCGCCGTCGGTGAGGTCGGTGATCTCGATTCCGGCCGGCTCGATGAAGGGATATTTGCCGAGGATGCCGTCGACGGCCGCCGCGATCTCATCGACCGTACGTCTCGACACACCGGAGGTGTCGAACCCCTTGATCCGGAGGCCATGGCGGGCGGCGAGCGCCTGCACGGCGGCCACCGCACCGGGATCGGTCCGTACGCGCGATCGCTTCGCTTCCTTCGCTTCCTGCTTCGGCTTGCGCGGTTTCGCTTCCTTGCCAGGTTTCCCCGGCTCGACTCCGCCGGGCCGGGGACCCTTGCGGCGCGGTGGAAAGACCTGGCCCGGTGACGAACCGGGACCACGCGACCACGGCGTACCGGGTGAGTTTCGCATCCAAGGCGAATCGGCCGGTGGTCTCGTCCATCGGTTTTCCGGTGGCCGCTGGACGGCCGGTTCGGATCCGCCGGATTTGGGTGTCGCCCCGGCAGGGGCCGCGTCGGCGGCGGAAGGTGTCGCGGGGGCGGGCGACGTCGGGGTTCGCGCGGTCGGCGTGGCGCCTCGCGCGGTCGGCGTCGCGCGGTCCTGGACCCATGGCGTCGAGGCGGAGTTGGGGTACGGTTCCTGGCCGGACGAGTCGGGGCTGCCGGTCGTGCCGTAGTCGCCGGGGTTCGTGGAGCCGGGGACGGTCGGTTGATATCCGGGTTGGCCGGTTCCCTGCGCGGCAGTCGGGTCATTCGCCGAGGCGGTGGGATCGTATGCCTGAGCGGTGGGGTCGTTCGCCGAAGTGGGCGCAGTGGTGTCGCCTGTGGAATTCGGCTCGGCGGCATTCGGCGTGGAGACCGGCCGATACGGCGCCGGATTCTGCCATTTGTCGTACGGAGCGCTGCTGACCGGATCGGAGTCGAATGGGTTCTGCTTCCGGAGCTGGGAACCGATGTTCTGGTCTTGGTCTTGCAGGACGTCGCCGGCGTCGGCGACGCTGGTGCTCATCCCGTGCAGATTGTGGACCAGGTTCTCGAAGCCGGTGATCCCCTTGTCGGCCGCGGGTTCGTAGCTGTCGCCGAAGATCCGGCCCGGCTCGTCGTCGCCCCAGCATCTACCCTCGGCGGCGAGCCTCTCCTTCAGACGTGTGAGTTCTTCCTGTGCCGCGTCGGCGATGGCGGCGAGTTCCGGGTTGATGGCTCGCAGCAGGTCCGTGTCCACCCGCAACGATCGACCCATGTCCCGGCAAACCCTTCACCTGTGTCTACGACACCGAGAGAGAACATTGTCCTCTGGAATCCTCCTCGTCACCGTGTCTTCTGTTCTCTGAGCTGGGAATTGACCGGAGGACGGAATCAGTTGTCGCCGGAAGCGATCAGGCGGGCAGGGGCGTGTGCGCGCGGCAGGAAGCTTCGGCGTCGCGTTCGGTGATGCGGATGTACAACCGGATCAGCACGTCACGCAGAGTGACGCCCAGTTCGGCCGCGTGGATGGCGGCCAGTTCGAGTGCGAGGTCGTTGGTGAGCGTGCCGGGATCGCTGAGCATCTCGTCGAGCACCATCCCGCTCATGGCCTGCTCGCGGGTGAGGCTGACGGAGGGCAGCCAACTGAGTTCCCAGGCGGCGCCGGAGGGCAAGGGAAGCAGCCACGCTTTTTCCGGAGTGATGTCGCTGGTGATGATCGAATCGGTGATGTCGAGTGCCATGATTCGCTCTCATTCACTCTGTTTCGGGAGGACGCGGAGGCGCCGCTCGCTTGAAGGGCGGTGACCGTGCTCGGCCACGGCCCGAACGCGGTGGTTTCCTCCGTGCCTGAATGACTAAATGCCCGATTGCTTTCGGAGAACAGGCGCGAGCGCTGCGGGCGGGGTGGTCATGTCTGGCCACGGGTGCGGCCTGCTCGAATCGGCCCGCGCGGTAACGAGGTATCCGTATCCGGCACCTCCTAGAGTTGTCGAGCCGCCGAGCCGGGCCGGTGGGAAAACCGTTGCGCCGATGTCGAATTGCGGTGGCTTCGAGAACCAGGCTAGGTAGTGACACGTCGTGCTGTCAACGAAGCTTTAGCGCTTCGTGATGATATTTGATACGCGTTGATGCCTTGAAGCAGATGTGTAGCCCAATATGTGTCGAAGATCGACGGAAATGTTCCTAATCTCTGCTGGCTGGAGCCCGAAAAGCCTGTTTCTGAGCGCATGTGGCAACCTTCGATCGCGCGGCGGCGGGCGAATGAGCGCGCGGCCGGATTGCTGGTTGACAACGAAATTCGGCGAACGCGATACATCCGACACCGCTTGACACTTGGTGACTAAAATGTCGCATCGTGATACTCCGTGAGCATGCGTATGCAAGGCGCAGAATGGGAGGCGCGGAATGGCTGACTCGGGCTCGGACGAGCAGGTCGGCAACCTGGTCCGCAGGCTACGACTGGAGCGCGGTTACACCCAAGCGTCGCTCGCCACCAGAGCGGGCTGCTCCCGCAGCCTGATTCAGCAGATCGAGAACGGCAGCAGGATTCCGCCGCTGGCGCTGCGCGAACGTCTGAGTCTGGCGCTCGGCGCGGAGTTGCCGACCGATGGCAGCGCCGATCCCGCGACCGATCCGACCAGCAGCGCCTACTACGACCTGCGGATGCGATTCAACGTCCTGCTCGGCAAGGACCCTCAATTGGTCTCGCGCGCACTGAGTATCGCGCAGAGCCTGATCGATGCCTCCGGAGCGCGGGCGGAGATCGAGCCGCTGCGCCTGGTCGCCGATCGGCAATTGGAGCGCGCCGAGGAGATCCTCGCGCAGATTCCCTCGCGCAGCGCGACGGTATGGGAATGGAATACCGTCACCGACTGGCTGACGATCCTGGAGCAGGCCACCACGTCGGTGCGCGCGATTCACACCGCGGACCTGGGCACGATCGGCGGCGACGTCGGCGACGACTATCACGCGGCGATTCTGCGCCTGGCCGACACGACCCACCCACCGAAGATCGATGTGCGGCGGATGTATGTGCTCGACGACATCTCGGACGTCTGGCCCTACGACGACAAACTGTGGAAGCAGGCCCGATCGGGCGTGGAAAGCGTGCTGGTCAAGCGCGAGTATGCGCGCAACGCGCAGAGCATGCTCGTAGTCGATGATCGCTACGTCGCGGTGGGCGAGTACGACTACTCGCGTCAGGCCCGGGTCGCGACGCGCTTCTCCGCGCTGAAACACGATGTCGCGTTCGCGGTCCGGCGGTTCGAGAAACTCTACGACCTCCGGCGCGCCGGTTCGGCCATCGTGGTGGACCAGATCGTCGCGCAGCCGCCGCTGGCGGAGTTCGAACGACTCACCGAAGGCAACTGCCGCAGCCTGTTCCGCGCCGCACTCCAGGAGAAATGGAACACCATGCCCGCACCGGGAGACTCTTCAGAAGGCGAGGTCCCGTGACTCAGAGCCAGGTGCTCATCGATCCGCTCGCCGACCTGGCGAGGCTGACCAATCGCTCCGAGGCCAGGAAACGTGAAGTGCGCGGCCTCCTTTCGAGAGACACCTGGTTCGCCGGGACCGCTGGCCGCCGCTACTCGGGCGTCATCGACGCCTACCACGGCGAAACCGGCCGGGCTCCGGACGCGCACGCGGTCGCGGCGCTGGACCGGGCATGGCGCGAAAGCCTGCACATCGCACCCCCGGCGGAGTACCTCGACGGCAGGCTCTACGACAAGCGGCAGCCGTTGATTCTGCGGGAACTCGCGGCCCGCAAGCTGTTCGAGCGCCTGTCGCATCCGGTGGAAGGGGTGCCCGGCGTCCGGGTGCGCCCGGAGGAGGTGATCGTCTGCCCGTACTCGAGCACGATGTTGCTCGAGGAGGCGGTGGCCACCCTCGCCAGGCCGGGCGGGGTGATCGTGTGCCCGGAGGGCTTCTACAAGAGTTCCAGCATCCACGTGGAGAAATTCGGCTTGCGAATCGTCTCGTGCCCGGTGGCTCCGGACGACGCGTTCAAGATCGATCCGGCACGGCTGGCCCGCTGCCTCGCGGAACTGCGGGCGGCGGGCGAACTGTGCGGCGTGCTGCTCACGCTGCCGGGCAACCCCGTCGTCGCGGATTACACGGCCACGGAGCTGGCGGAACTCGGGCGGGTGCTGCTCGACTGCGGTGTTCCGGTGATCTGCGACATGGCCTTCGACCGGCTGGTGGCCTCGCACATCCCGATCGCGGCACTGCACGTGGAGACCGAGCAGGGCATCCGGCGGCTGTACGACGTGGTGCTGACCATCACGGGGAACTCGAAGGGCTACAACGCCTTCGGCCCGTGCAAAATGGGCGCCGCCTGCACCGGCGACGGCGCGTGGCTGGCGCGGATCAGGGAACGGCTCACGATTTCGTTCCAGCGCGAGACCACCCATCTGGCCCGCGCCATCCTGGAGCACACCTCTGAGGACTACTTCGACCGCAATCACGCGCTGATGCGCGCGCAGATCGATCGGACATGCGGCCGGATCGCCGCGATCAACACCCGGCTGGGAACCGACGTGCTGCGACCGTTGGGCAACCCGGAAGGCATGTTCGTCTCGGTGGTGTTCGACCCCGCGCTGCTCGACAAGGCGGGCGTGCACACGAGTGCGCAGGTGGAGGACTTGTTGCTCGCCGTGGCCGGCGTCGACAGCGTCGCGCTGGACCGGACCGGCTCGCTGCGTCCCGGTGTCCGGCTGAACGTCCTCGCTCCGCGCAAGGCGCCGCGGCACGAGTCGCCCGCTTTGATCGAGGAACTCTTCGACCGGCTGGAGCAATTGATTCGCGACATCGTCGGCGGGCTCACCTATCGCGACGCGCTCGCCGATCGCGGCCTGACCGCTCTGGTGGCGGAGCCCGGGGCCGCACGATGATCGTCGGAGTGCTGCGCGAGACCGCGTCGCGGGAGACTCGCGTGGCGCTCACCCCGGACCAGGTGCGCACGCTGTCGGCAGCGGGACTCCGCGTTCTCGTGCAGGAAGGCGCGGGACAAGGCGCGGGTTTCGCGGACGAGGACTACAGCGCGTCCGGGGCGGTCGTCCTCGAGGATCGCGCGGCGGTGTTCGAGCGCGCGGGCATCGTCGTCTGGGTGAAACCGCCCGCGTTCGAACTCGACTCGATGCCGCTGCGCGCGGGAACGACGCTGCTCGGCTTCCAGGATCCGCACCACCGGCGCGACGAGATCGACCGGTTGCGCCGCCGCGGCATCGAATCGGTCGCCTTCGACGCGGTGCCACGCGACGACACGACCACCGAGTTCGACGCGCTGTCCACCATGAGCCGGATCGCGGGCGCGGTGGGTTACGCCGAAGGCAGGCGGCTGCTCGCTCCCGGGCGGCTCGCCCGCCCGGTCCGTGCCTTCGTGCTGGGGTGCGGGGCCGCCGGTCTCGCCGCCATCGCGGCCGCGCGCACGTTCGGCGACGAGCGGCCGACGGCGGTCGGCAACCGCATCGAACAACGAGCGGCCGCGATCGGCGCGGGCGCGGGGAAATTCGTGCCGAACCGGGACGACAACGCGGCACTGCTGGACACGCTCGCCGCGACGCCGCCCGATCTGGTCGTCTGCACGGCCGTGCACCGCGGATCCCCGGCGCCTCGCCTGCTCGGACCGGCGGCGCTGGAGCTGCTCGGCTCGGGAACCGTGATCGTCGACCTGGTGGCCAAGGCGGGCGGCAACTGCGTCGCGACCGTGCCGGACAAGACGGTCACCCTGCCCAACGGCGTCGTCGTCACGCATCGCTCCAACTATCCGGCGGATCGGCCGGGCTCGGCCAGCCGTGCCTACGGCGCCGCGACGGCGGCGATGGTGCTGCGAATAGCCGGGCAGCGCGGCGAAGTCCCTTGACGCTCGATGAGAACGTGTTCTAATTTTTGGCATGCGCAGATTTGACGGCCGCCGCGTGGTGGTGACGGGAGCGGGATCCGGCATCGGTCAGGGCATCGCCCTGCGGCTGCTGGACGAAGGGGCGCAGTTGGTCGCCGCCGACATCGACGCGGCGGGCCTGGCGGCCACCGCGGAGAAGGCGGGCGACGGCGCGGAACGACTGCGAACGGCAGCGGTCGACACCGCCGACCCGGAGTCGGTGCGCACCGCGACCGCAGCGGCGCTGGAGTTCCTCGGCGGACTGGACGTGCTGGTCAACGCGGCGGGCATCCTGCGGCCCGCGCGCACCCACGAGATGCCGCTCGAGGTGTGGGACCAGGTGATCCGGGTGAATCTCACCGGCACCTTCCTGATGACCCAGGCCGCGCTGCCCGCTCTGCTCGATACCGGACGCGGCGTGGTGGTCAACATCTCCTCTACCGCGGCCTTCAGCGCGGCGCCCTACCTCGCCTCCTACGCGGCGTCCAAGGGCGGCGTGAACGCCTTCACACACGCGATCGCCCTGGAGTACGCCAAGCAGGGCTTGCGCGCGGTGAACATCGTTCCGGCCGGCATCACCAGCGGTATCACGACGAAGTCCATCCTGGATCAGCCCGAGGGTTTCGATCCGCAGCTGTTCTCCCGGATGACCGGATGGCTCAACGGGGGAGCGCTGGGCAGCCCGGAGGACATCGCCGGGGTGGTCGCGATGGTCGCCTCCGACGACGGCAAATACATGACCGGCACCGAGATCCGGGTCGACGGCGGCGCGCTGATGTAGTCAGCGGGGCGTCGCCACCAGCAAATGGTGTGGAATCGGCGTGCTCGCGAGCCTTCGTTGCTCGACGGTGCAGCCCGCCTGTTCCAGCGCCGCGACCACCTCCGGGACCGGGCGCAGGGTGAACCCGTACGACGTGAACGGAAGCTTCGCCATCGCGTCCGGATCGCCGATGCCGATCACCAGACGGCCGCCCGGCCGGACCACCCTGGCGAGTTCGGCGCAGGCCGCAGCCAGGTCCGGCACGAAGTACACGGTGTTGACGGTGATCGCGGCATCGAGGCTGTCGTCCGGCAGCGGCAGCGCGGTGAGCGAGCCCTCCGCCAGCCGCAGGCGACCGGCATCGATGTCGCTGCCGTGACTCGAGCGCGCGCGTGCCAGCATGTCGGCGGAGATCTCCACGCCGTGCACCACGCCTCCCGCGCCGACCCGCTCGAGCAACCGGGAAAGCCCCGCTCCACCACCGAACCCGACGTCGGCCACGGTGCCGCCCGGCGCGACGGCGGCGGCCTCCACCGCCCCCGTAATGGCGGGCTTGTTGCTGCGATTGAGCACGAAGGCGACACCTTTGCCGAGCACGCCGTGGGGATTCCCGAGTTGACCGGCGAGTGTGGACAACAGACGGCCCCGAACCGAGTTCATGCGCGTCATCGTATCGACCCCCGCTGTGCCGGGGGGCGCGGCGAATACCCGAATACTGTTCTCTCCGGTATCCGTTCGGATACCGCGTTGCCCAGCGAAAGAGGACCGCGATGCGTCGGCCGATGACCCTCCTCGCCGCGTGCGTGCTGGCATTGCTGCCCGCTCAGCCCGCGTCGGCGGCCGGGCCATGGGGTCCGCTCGCGCCGCCGAATCCTTTCATCGGGCCGACCGGCACCGCCACCATGCACGGTGACGCGGGGTCATCGGACGCGACACCGCTCGCCGGTCCGGACGCCCGCGCCGCGGCGATCGGCGGGTACCCGCTGGCCTCGGCGTGCCCCACTCTGCTGGAGGGATCGGACCGACTCGTGGTCGCCCTGTGCACCGCGATCGCGGGACAGACCCCGACGGTGCATTTGCTCGATCCGGCGGCGCCGGGCCTGTTGGCGCCATCGCTCGCCGCGCTGCCGTTGACCAAGGGCAGTCTGCTCGGCGGTGTGTACGCCTACCTCGATCAGGACGACCGTCTGGTGGTCGTGGACGGCACCGACCGGTTGCTCCGGGTGCGGCACGAGCGTGACGCGGCGGGAGCGTGGCGGCTGATCAGCGAAGAGTCCGCCGACCTCGGGTCGGTGATCCCGTCGGGGGACAACGTGACGGGACTCGTTCCGGACTGGTCGGGCAACGTGTGGTTCGCGACCGGCCGGGGAGTGGTCGGATTCGTCACCCCGGCCGGGCTGGTCACCGCGTTGACGCTGCCCGCGGGGGAGCAGGTGGCGAACAGCATCTCGGCGGCTCCGCGTGGACAGGTCGCGGTGGCGACGACGCACGCGCTGTACGAACTGCGCGTCGGCCCTGCCGGCGCTCCGGAGATCGCGTGGCGCGCGGCCTACGACCGGGGATCGGCGCGCAAGCCGGGACAGCTCAGCTGGGGCACCGGGTCGACGCCCACCTACTTCGGTCCCGAGACCGGTGCGGACTATCTGACCATCGTCGACAACGCCGACGGGCAGGTGCATGCCTTGGTATTCCGTTCCGGAACAGGCGAATTGATGTGCACGGTTCCGGTGCTCGGCGAAGGTGGGGCCGGAAGCGAGAATTCACCCGTCGGCATCGGCCGCTCGATCTTCGTGGCGAGCACATACGGCTACCCGTATCCGGCGCTGCCCGAGGGGGCGGGGCCCGCGTCGCCGCCGAATGCTCCGTTCACCGGGGGGATGACGCGAGTCGACGTCTCCGCTGACGGATGCCACGTGATGTGGGAGAACAAGGTTCGGAGTGCCGCCGTTCCGCGGCTGTCCACCGCCGACGGCGCGCTCTACACGGTCGCGCGCGTCGGCTCCGATCACACCACGCCCGTGGACGGGTACGCGTTCACCGTGCTCGACCCCGAAACCGGTGCGGTCACCGCATCGCATCCGCTGCCCGGCACCATCGTCGACGATCCGCTGGAGACCGCACCGTTGATCACACACGACGGCCGTCTGTTGCAAGGCACGGTCACCGGGATACTGCGCGTCGGTTGAGTCCCCTATCACCTTGAAGGTGATTCGGGTCACTTTCGCGGAGGAATTCGTGTCGCGGACTGTCGTTGCGACGGTCCGGTTCGGGCGTTGGAGTGCGGCATGGCCGTGCGTCGACGGTGACGTGGGTCACTCCAAGTCGGGTGTCACGGCGTCGATTTCGCGCGGTTCGACGCTCGGTAACGGCAGGTGAGGCGAAGATCACATGCCTCGTTATGGTTGCGGCTCCGGTGCTGAATCGGACGTGCCGAGTGGGTGAACTGGATCCTTTTCACTCACTGGTTAATGCCGAGCCTGTCGGGGAACTGCCCGGTCTTCCCGGCGTGCCGCTATGTCTTTACCCGGTTTATTACCGCGTAAACAAACTTCTGGTCTCTTTCCATTGGACGGTGACCAGCAACTGTCCTTTCGTGCAAATGAACGTGCAGGTGGGAAGGGGTGTCAGCAACCATGGAGGGGTCTATCGAAACGCTCCGCTAATGCCCGAGGCGAGTTCCGATTCATTGCCGTGACCTATTCCCCGTGACTATTCCGGCGGAGTCGCCGGAGCGGTGCCCGGTCGCCGAAATCATGGTCGCCCGGGTCGCATGCGGTTAGCTGGCACGGGGCGAAAAGCTGCTGCCGCAAGGGTTTGCTGGGGTGCTGCTTTATACGCTTGACCTCGACAGGCAGGGTTGCGTAGGGATAACGGTTGTGTAGAGTTGACGGTAACGCTGGCCGCAGCTAGAGCAGCGACTCGCTGCGGCCAGCGGAACTCAAATGGGGGACTTCCGAACCGATCTGGCGCCGCTTAGCTGCCGATTGTCCCAGTCACTTCACCTAGCGTGTGCTGAATGTTGGCTGCGTCACAGTGGTCAGATGATCGCCCGATGACTCGGCGCCCGGCTTCGCCTGCTCCGTGACCGCGCGGCGTCCCACCCCGAACACGTACACCAGGAACAACGCCTCGGCAGTGAATCCGATCGCGATGCGAATCGGTGTGGGCAACGGGCTCGGCGTCACGAAACCTTCGATGAAGCCACAGACCAGCAACACTCCGACCAAGCCGAGCGCTACGGTCGCGGTCGCCCGGCCCTGCCTGGCCACCGCCTCCACCCGGCTGAGCCGACCCGGATCGATCAGCGTCCAACCGAGTTTCAGGCCGACGCCGCCCGCGACGAACACCGCGGTCAGCTCCAGCGTGCCGTGCGGAAGGATGAAGCCGAAGAACGAATCCAGCCGCCCCGCATCAGCCATCAGGCCCGCGCTGACACCCAGGTTGAGCGCGTTCATGAACAGCAGGTAGACCGCGGGCAGGATCAAGACGCCGGTGAACAAGGCGATCGCCGTCACCCATGCGTTGTTCGTCCATACCTGCGCGGCGAAGGCCTCCTGCGGATGCTCCGAGTAGTACGTCTCGAACGCGCCGCCCGGCGCGGTGAGGCTCCTTGTGTCCTCGGGAATTCCGAGCACCTCGCGGGCCGAATCGAACCGGTCCACCCAGACTGCCAACCCGGCCGACACCGACAGGAACACCGCGGCGACGCCGACCCACCACGGCCATGCCCGATAGAGCGCCGCCGGGAAACGGTGGCTGAAGAACCGTCCGATCTCCTGCCAAGTGTCGGCTCGCGTGCCCAGCACCCGACCGCGCGCACGTGCCAGCAGCGCGCTCAGCCCGGCGATCAGCTCCGGGTCCGGGCTGTGTGACTGCAGCCGCGCCAGCTGCTGGGAGGTGCGGCGGTAGAGCATGACGAGTTCGTCCGCCTCCGCGCCGGTGAGCTTGCTCCGGTTGGACAGGTAGTCGAGCCGGTCCCACGCCCTGCGGTGCGCCAGGCTGTATGCGTCCACGTCCATTCGGTTGCCTCCCACTCCCGCCGGTCGCAAGAATGCTATCGACATGGCTGAGTTCACCACCGGCGAAGCAGTGGCCCTGGAACTGCCGATCGCCCGCATCCCCACCAGGGCCACCGCGTTCCTGATCGACGTGCTGGCCCAGTGCACGCTCGGGTTCGTGCTGTTGTTCGCGATCGTCACGTTGCTGCTGCCCGCGGGCGTCGACTCGGCCTGGTTGGACGTGGTCGCACTGGTGACCATCGTGACCGTGCTGGTCGGATACCCCGTGACCTGTGAGACCGCTTGGCGGGGACGAACGCTGGGCAAGCTGATGCTCGGGCTGCGGGTGGTGCGCGAGGACGGCGGGCCGATCGATTTCCGGCACGCGCTCACCCGCGGCCTGGCGGGCGCGATCGTCGATTTCTGGATGCTGGGCGGGTTCGGCGCTATCGCGGTGCTCACCTCGATGTGCTCGCCGCATGCGCGGCGGATCGGTGACGTGCTCGCTGGCACCGTGGTCGTGCACGCGCAGCGCCCGCTGCCGCCGCCCGCGCTCGCGATCGCGCCGCCGTGGCTGACCGGCTGGAGCGCGCAGCTCGAGCTGTCCGGACTACCGGAAGATCTGGCGCTGGCGGTGCGGCAGTACCTGACCCGCTTGCGCACCCTCACGCCCGCGGCGCAACACCAGCTGGGGACGGCGCTCGTGGCCGAGGTGTGCGGCCGGCTGCGCGTCGCGCCACCGGCCGGTTGTCCGCCGTCGCAGATTCTCGGCGCGGTCATCGCCGAACGGCAGCGCCGGGTGCTGCCGTGGCCGCTGTACCCGGTATTCCCGCCGCGCGCCGGTCAGCCGTTCGCCGCCACGTAGTCGTCGATCTCGCGCAGATAGGCGTCCTGCCGGGCGGGCGTGATCCACGAGGCACGGAAGGAGTTCCGGGCCAACTCGACCACCTGATCGGTCCCGAGACCACCTTGCTCGGCGAGCGCGAGGTAGTTGTCGGCAACGTAGGCGCCGAAGTACGCGGGGTCGTCGCTGTTGACCGTCACCGTCAGCCCACGGCTCAGTAGACCGACGATCTCCTCGGCCTTCATCTGCGCCGTGACGAAGGAGTTCGACACCGGACAGCAGGTGAGCGCGATGCCCTTGGACCCGGCCAGTTCGACCAGACGGTCGTCCTCCACGATGTTGGTGCCGTGGTCGAGGCGGTCGACGGCGATGTCCTCCAGCGCCTGGCGGATGTGCTCGATCGAATCCGGCTGGTCGATGTCGCAGTGCATCGTCAGCAGGAACCCT
This sequence comes from Nocardia sp. NPDC051900, assembly GCF_044452545.1. Taxonomy (NCBI): domain Bacteria; kingdom Bacillati; phylum Actinomycetota; class Actinomycetes; order Mycobacteriales; family Nocardiaceae; genus Nocardia; species Nocardia sp. NPDC051900. The sequence goes on from NZ_JBITBU010000010.1 coordinate 142,022, forward strand.
TCCGCGCGGGCGCGCTCGAAGACGGCGGCGAACTTGCTCGGCGGGTTGCCCCGCTCGTCGGAATCCAGCCCCACACCGAGGATCCAGCTCTTGTACGGCAGCGCTTCCAGCAGCGTCGCCATGGCGTACTCCGCGGAATGGTCGCGCAGGAAGCACAAAATCAGTTCGGCGGATATCCCCAGCTCTCGCCGCGCCCGTGCGATCGCCGACCGGTATCCGCTGATCACCGTGGGGAACGGGACTCCGCGCCCAGTGTGCGCCTGCGGATCGAAGAACAACTCGGCGTGACGCACGCCTTGGCCGTGCGCTCGGCGCAGATAGTCGAAGGCGAGGTCGTGGAAGTCCTCCGGGCGCTGTAGCACGCGCATCGCGGGGTAGTAGACCTGGAGGAATGACGTCAGGTCATGGAATCGGTAGGTCTGCTCGACCTCTTCCACGCTCTTCTCCGGCAGTTCGATGCCGTTGCGCCGGGCGAGGCGGAACTTCAGCTCCGGCTCCAGCGTCCCTTCCAGATGCAGATGCAGTTCCGCTTTGGGCAATCCGCGGACGAAGGCGGCGAGATCTGAGGCCATGGGGTCATGATCCTCCTCGGCGGGCGCGCGAGGACGCGCTTCGACGAGACCGCGGGGCCCGGCGGAAAAGACTCAAAGGGCTCCGGATTGTTTCAGCTCCAGATATTCGTCCGCCAGGGCCTCCGGCAGTCGTTCCGGAGACGCCGCGACGACCGCGATCCCGGTGCGCCGCAGCGATTCCTGTACCAGCGCGCGTTCGGCGAGCACGGATTCGGCCGCGGCCGCGGCGTAGAGGTCGGACAGGCCGTCGCGCCGGGTGGCCGCCGCGGCGACATCGGGGTCGGTCACCGAGACGATGAGCACGCGGTGCCGTTGCGCCAGGACCGGCAGCACAGGCAACAGGTTCTCCTCCACCGCGGCGCCGTCCAAGCTGGTGAACCAGACGACCAGGCTGCGCCTGCGAGTGCGCTGAATGGCCGCTCGCACCAGTCCGGCGCTGTCGGTGTCGACGAGGGCGGGAGTGATTCCGGCCATCGCGTGCATCAACTTCAGCTGGAGACCCTTTCCGCCGACACCTCGGACCTCGGCGCGCGCTCGGCGGTCGAAGGCGAGCAGGTCGACCGAATCCCCCGCAGCGGCGGCGAGACCGCCGAGCAGCAGGGCCGCCTCGATGCTCGCGTCCAAGCGCGTACCGTCGCCGACCCGGCCCGCGCTGACCCGGCCGGTGTCCAGCAGCATCAGCACGTGCCGGTTGCGCTCCGGCCGCCAAGTGCGGACCAGGACGTCGGTGGCGCGGGCGGTGGCGCGCCAGTCGATCGCGCGCACGTCGTCACCGGCGACGTACTCGCGGAACGAGTCGAATTCGGTGCCCTGCCCGCGCAGGTTGGCCAGATTGCGGCCGTCGAGGTGCTGCAACCTTTTGACTTTCGACCGCAGCAGCCGTTCGGCGCGGAACGCGGGCAGCGCCCGCACCCGGGCGGGCACGTCCCGCCTCGTCTGCCTGCCCGCCAGTCCGAGCGGGCCGAGCAGCCGCACCGTGATCCGGCCCGCGACCCGATCGCCGCGGTAGGTGGGCGTGAGCGTGGTGCGGAGACGGACCTTGGTACCAGGGGCGAGATCCAATACGTGCGCGCCGTTCTCGGCGCGTGCGCTGTCGGGCCAGTCGTCCCACACCGTCCCGCGCAGCCTGCGGCCTCCGGTGTTGACCGCGACGAGTTCCACCTCGGCGGAGCGGCCGAGCCGCACCGTGGTCAATGCCTCGCGGGACAGCGACAGGTCGCGCGCCCGCCCCACAGCGCCGAGATCGACGAGCAGCCCGGCGGCCAGGACGCAGGTCACCACGACCACGCCGACCACCGAGGGCAGGACCAGGGTGACGAACAGGGCCGCCACGCCTGCCGCGGCGGCCAGCCGACCGGTGACGACCATCGGCTACACCGGGACCGGGACCGACAGCAGCAGCGACGACAGCACGCCTTCGGCGGTCACACCGTCCAGTTCGGCCTCCGGGCGCAGGTGCAGGCGGTGCCGCAGCACGGCGACGGCGACGGTCTTCACATCGTCCGGCGTGACGAACCCGCGCCCGTTGAGCCAGGCGAACGCGCGGGCGGCCGCCATCAGGGCCGTCGCGCCACGGGTCGACGCGCCGTGCTGTACGGCGGGCGAGATGCGGGTGGCCCGGCACACGTCGACGGTGTAGGCGAGCACCTCGGGGCTGATCGTGGTCTGCGCGATCGCGGCGCGGGCGGCGGCGATGTGCGCCGGGCCTGCGACCGGACGCAGTCCCGCGGCGGTGAGGTCGCGCGGATCGAAACCCGAGGCGTGGCGTTGCAGGATGCGGAACTCGTCGTCGCGACCGGGCAGGTGGATGTCCACCTTGAACAGGAACCGGTCCAGCTGCGCCTCCGGCAGCGGATAGGTGCCCTCCTGTTCGATCGGATTCTGGGTGGCGACGACGACGAACGGATCGGGCAGCGGCCGTGGTTTCCCGTCCACCGAGACCTGGCGCTCCTCCATCGACTCGAGCAGGGCCGACTGGGTCTTCGGCGGCGTGCGGTTGATCTCGTCGGCGAGCAGCAGGTTGGTGAACACCGGTCCGTGCCGGAAGGTGAACTCGGCGGAGTGCGGATCGTAGATCTGCGACCCGGTGACGTCGCCGGGCATCAGGTCGGGGGTGAACTGCACCCGCGCGTGCTCCAGGTCCAGCGCCGTGGCCAGCGCCCGCACCAGCAGCGTCTTGGCCACCCCCGGCACGCCTTCGAGCAGGACGTGGCCGCGGCACAGCAGCGCGAGCACCAGGTACATGACCGCGTTGTCGTTGCCGACCACCGCCTTGCCGATCTCGGCGCGCAGAGCGTGGAACGCGGCGCTCGCCTGCTCGGCCGTCGGGGTGGTCTCGGTGCTGGTCATTCCATCTCCTGTGGTTCGCGGGCGTTCCCGCGGGCGGTGAGCCGGGCGAGGACCGGGCGAGGGCTTCTCATCCGACCTCCGATTCGATCCATTCGAGCTGAGCGGCGACCACCCGGAGGGTCTCGGGATCGGGAACCGGGCCGAACAGGGCGGCGCCGATCTGGGCCGGGTCGGCGCCGACGCGCGCGGCGATCACGGCGACGATCCGGTCCGGCGGGGTGTCGGCCGTGACGCCGAGAGGGGTGCGGATGCGGCGCAGCGCGGCCGCCCGCAGCTTTCCGGCGACGTGATCGTGATCCTTCGAGCGGCGATACAGCGCGGCCTGGCCGCCGAGCAGTTCGTTCGCGGCCACTTCGACGGGGCGGGGTTCGCGCACCAGAGCGCCCCGTCTGCGGGCACGCCACCACACCACCAGCGCGGCGGCGATCAGGAACTGCACGCCGCCGTAGAAGACCGGTGCGGGCAACCGGTCCCAGATCGCGTCGTCGCCCGCCCCGAAGCCGGGGCGGTCCGGCGGAGGGACGTCGGGCAGATCCGGCGGCGGTTGCGGCGGCGGGGCGGTAGGCGCGATCGGCGCGCCGCAGGACTGCGCGACGCCGTAGACCAGCAGCAACAACGCGGCCGTCGCGGCGAGCACCGCCCAGAACCTGGGATCGCGCACCAGGTTCGGCAGCGGCGGCAGTTTTCGCCTGGTGCGCGGCGTCTGCTCGACCGCCTCGATCTCGACCGGTTCCGATGCGGGGGGCGGCGCGGACCCGGAGAACCGGTCGGCGTGTTCCAGCCTGCGGTATTCGTCCTCGGTGGCGCGGCGTCCGCCGTAGACCACCTCGTCGAAGCTTCGTGCGGCGGGCTGGAACTCGGTGGCGGTCTCGAGCGGCAACGCGGTCGTCACGTCGTCGGCGGTCTCCCGCGCGGTCCGCGACCGCCGGACCTCCAGCACGCCGCCTTGTTCCAGGCCGCGCAGCACGGCGCGAAAACGTTCCCGCAGGGCGCGGTCGAAATCCCGCTGCGCGGCGGCTGTTTCGGCGGCGGCGCGATGATCGGCGGCGGCGCCGAGCCGCGGGGCGCCGGGCGCGGGGTCGGCCGTTCGCGGCTCCATCGGCACGGGATCGCTCATCGCGCCTCCCGCCTCGGAATGCGAATGTCCAAACCCTCTCTGCGGCAGCGGCGATCGACGTAGCACACCACCCGCGACGAAGCCTCGACCACTTCGCCGAATGCCGTCAGCAGCAGCACCGCCGACGTGGTCAGCACGATCACCGGCCACCGATGGGTGCCGGAGAAGTCCGAGACGAACAGCGGGATGCCGAGCAGTGGGACGGCGAGCAGCGTGAACAGGGCCCGCTGGGCGATCCAGAGCCCGGTGGTCGGCCACTCCGCGCCTTCGGCGAGCAGTTTCGCGCGCGCGACGCCGTCGCGATGCGTCGTGCGTTCGACCAACAGCACCGGCACCGCGACCCAGCGGCGGGCGCGCAGCCGGCCCAGCCAGATCGCCGCGAGCGGCAGCGTCACGATCAGCAGGCCGCCCACCGCGAGCACGCCGACGCCCACCATGGTGAACAGCAGTTGGAAGACCAGCAACGGACCGAGCGTCCCACCGAATCGGCGCAGCGCGGTCCGCCAGCCGATCGGGGTTCCGTCGACGGTCGCGAGCCCCAGGGCCACGGTCGTGCCGCGTAACGCGAACCGCAGCAGCCACGCGCAGGCCGCGGTGGACAGGATCGCCGCCCACGCGGTGCCGGGGTCGGAGCCGTCGGTGAGCGCGGAGGCGCCCGCGGTCACCGCGACGACCACGGCTTCGGCGAGCAGTAGGCCCGTCACGCTCAACCCGGCCAGGGCGCGGATGTTCGCCTGGATCAGCGCGAACGGCACATCGAGCAGTTCGCGGAAACTCAGCGGTCGGATCGGCACCGTCGCTCCAGGAGACCCCGGTACCGGATCTGTTCCCGCCCCGACGGCGCCGGCCGGTTCGGCGGCTGGCAGCACGGGCCGAGTCTAACCGTCAGCGCCGCAGTAAGCGGTCCACCACGTGCCGGTAGCGAACGGGATCGATGGGCGGAAGACCGAGCAGCGCGCGCAGGTACACGCCGTCGCCGACCAGTCGGATGAGGTCGGCCTGAACCGGGTCGGCGACCTCCTCGTCCAGACCGTCCGACCAGGAATTCATCAGGTCCACCAACGCCTGCTGCACCTCGTCCGGCTCGGGCGTGGCGTCGATGGTGCGCATGGTCGCGAGCATGGACCGGTAGAGCTCCAGCTCCACCGCCTCCGCCTCGACGGCCGGGTTCGGCGTCTGCAGGTACCACTCGGCTACCGAGCCGCCTTTGGCGACCGAGTTGTCCAACTGCTGGCCCGCACGGTCGGCCAGTCTGCGGACCAAGCCCGCGAGCAGCGCGTCCTTGCTCTTGAAGTGATAGAGCAAGCCGCCTTTGGAGACGCCCGCGGTGGCCGCGACATTCTCCAGGGTCACGTGCGACATGCCTTTTTCCAGGAGCAAGGTCTCGAGCGCATCCAGGATTCGGTCGCGGGTGTCAGCCGTCACCCGGCCGACTATACCGTCCGGACGGTTATGTGAGTAGTATACCGTCTGGACGGTAAGAAAACGGACGACGGAAGTCGAGAAAGTCATGACCACCCAGACCGCGCAACCCGCCGAACGATCGACCAATGCCCCACCTCGAGCGGGGACACGCGAGTGGGTGGGGTTGTCCGTGCTGGCGCTCGCGCTACTGCTGCTGGCCGTCGACGCGACGGTGCTCGATCTGGCCGTGCCCGCGATCAGCGCCGATCTCGCGCCGAGCACGCCGCAACTGCTGTGGATCATCGACGTCTACTCGTTCGTGCTCGCCGGACTGCTCGTCGTCATGGGCAACCTGGGCGACCGGATCGGGCGGCGCAAGTTACTGCTGCTCGGCGCGGCGGGATTCGGTGTCGCCTCGATACTCGCGGCGTGGTCCCTGACGCCGGAAATGCTCATCGCGGCGCGCGTACTGCAGGGTGTCGCCGGTGCGACGCTGATGCCCGCGACGCTGGCACTGATCAGGTCGATGTTCCTCGATCCGCGGCAGCGAACCGGCGCGATCGCGGTGTGGAGCGCGATGGCCGGCGGTGGCGCCGCGGCGGGACCGCTGCTGGGCGGCTGGCTGCTGGAGCACTACTGGTGGGGTTCGGTCTTCCTGGTGAACCTGCCGGTCATGCTGGTGCTGATCGGGCTCGGTCCGCTGCTGCTCCCGGAGTCGCGTGATCCGCGGCCCGGTCGTTTCGACCTGCTCAGCGCCGTGCTGTCGATGCTCGCGCTGGTGCCGGTGGTGTACGCGGTGAAGGAATTCGCGGCGCACGGGCCGAGTGTCCGGGTCGCGGTGATCAGTCTGATCGGCTTGCTTGCCGGGCTGTGGTTCGTGCGCAGGCAGCGACGACTGGAGCAACCGATGCTGGACCTGGCGCTGTTCGCGCTGCCGAAGTTCCGTACGGCGGTGCTGACCAATCTGCTCGCGGTGTTCGCGCTGGCCGGTGTGCTCTTCTTCGGCTCGCAGTACCTCCAGTTGGTGCTGGGACGCTCCCCACTGCAAGCGGGATTGCTGCTGCTGCCCGGTTTGTCGGCCGGGATGATCGCCTCGCTCGCCGCGGCCTGGCTGGTGCGGCGGCTGCGGCCGGGCACGGTGCTGGGCGGCGCGCTGATCACGGCGGCGGTGGGCGCGGCGCTGTTCGGCCTGCTCGGCCCCGACGCGGCCACCAGTACCACGCCGTTCGTACTCGGTTTCCTGTTCATCGGGGCAGGCGTGGGCGTCGCGCTCACCGTGTCCTCCGACCTGGTGGTCGGCTCGGCGCCGCCGGAGCGCGCGGGCGCGGCCGCCGCCGTGTCGGAGACCGCGTACGAGACCGGCGTCGCGCTGGGCGTCGCGATCCTCGGCAGCGTGGTCATGGCGATCTTCCGCAACGGTCTCGATCCGACGCACGTGCCGGGCGACCGGATGGCTGCCGCCTCGGAATCCCTGGGCGCCGCCACGGCTTTCGCACGTGAATTGCCGGAGGCCGCCGGGCGCGCGTTCCTCGCCTCGGTGCACGAGTCCTTCGTCTCGGGCATCCACTTCGCGGCCCTCGGTACCACCGCGATCTTGTTGATCGCGGCCGCGGTGGCGTTCCGGTTGCGCCATGCGCCCGGGTGATTTCGCGGGCCGGATTGCGCGGCGCTGCCCACGCCGGTGTTCGAGGCCGCGGCCGAACCGCCGGTTGCGGAACCCCGCTACTTCCCGGTCGGCGGCGGTGAGCCCGCTGCAAACGACCATGAGGGTTCACCGCGCGACATCGGACCGACTGCGGTGCCGATCCGCCGGCCGTCGCCGTGATGCGCGTGAGGCGCGGGATGCGCTGCGCCCGTGCAATACCCGGGTGGGTGTCGGGTGCGTCCGCTCGTCTGAAGTCGAGGTAGTCGCGGCGTTCGAACCGAACAACATTTGGTTGTGGATCATCGCTGGTTCGGTTGTTTGATCACACCTCCGCGCCTTGCTTTGATCCATGGCGATCAACAGTGAGTTGTGCGATCGAGAGGTGCGAAGCTTGGGGACCGGACGATCTCTCGGTCGGCAGTTCGGATGGTTGTGGGCGGCCTACGCGGTCAGCGCCTACGGGTCGGGTCTTGGGTTCGGTGCGTTGCCGCTGATCGCCGTGCTGGTGCTGCACGCAGGCCCCGGACAAGTGTCCGCGCTGTCGGCGGTGGGGCCTGCGGTGGGCGCGCTGATCGCGTTGCCGCTCGGGCCGTGGGTGGAATATCGCCGCAAGCGACCGGTGATGATCGCGATGGACCTCACCCGGTTCGCGGTCATGACGACGATCCCGCTCGCCTATGCCTTCGGCCGACTCGGTTTCGTCCAGCTGCTGGTCGTCTCGGCCGTGGTCGCCGCGGCCAAGATCGCCTTCAACGCGGCGAGCGGCGCCTATCTCAAAGCCCTTGTGCGGCCCGAGGACCTGCTCGTGGCCAACGCGCGATTCGAGTCGACGACGTGGAGTTCCACCGCCGTAGGGCCGCCGCTGGGCGGAGCGGCGATCGGTTTGTTCGGGCCGGTCACCACCGTGGTGGCCGACGCGCTGAGTTACCTGCTCTCAGCGCTGGCGGTCACGGCGATTCGCGGCAGGGAAGAACCCCCGCGGCGGACCGGCAAGCCCCGGCTGCGGGCCGGTGAGTTGCTCGAAGGCTGGCGGTACCTGCTGGCTCATCCTGGATTACGGGCGCTTTATCTCAACCAGCTGCTCGTGGGCGGACTGATCATGGCCACCGAGCCGCTCCTGGCCGTACTACTGCTCCGCGAGCTCGGATTCCCACCCTGGCAGTACGGCCTCGCCTTCGCCGCCCCCTGCGTCGGCGGACTCATCGGCTCACGCCTTGCCGGCCGTGTCGTGGAGCGATACGGCAGGCACCGGGTCCTGCGCACCGTCGGCACGCTGCGCGCGATCTGGCTGATCTGCCTCGCGTTCGTCCAGCCCGGTGTCGCAGGCCTCGCGACGGTGATCGCTGTCGAACTCGCGATCATCATCAGCATGAGCCTGTACAACCCGGTACTGGCCACCTATCGACTCGAGCACACACCCGAAGACCGCGTCGCCCGCACCCTGTCGGCCTGGTCGATCAGCAGCAGCGCTTCCATCGCAGTGCTCAGCGCGCTCGGCGGACTGCTCGCCGACGTGACCAGCCCGCGCACGGCTATCACGGTCGCGGGACTGCTGATCCTCGTCAGCCCGCTGCTGCTACCCCGTCGCCAGGAACCCGCACCCGCACCCGACCTTGCGGTGGCGACAACCCTTCGACCACGAACGGCAAGCGTTTCGCAGGAAGCCAGGCAAAATTCATGACTGTCACCGCACTCGACCCGTCCAGCGCGCTGGTCCTCGTCGACTTGCAGAACGCCCTCATCGACGCGCCGACCGTCCCCTATACCGGTCGAGAAGTGGTCGCCCGGGCGGTCGAGCTGGCCCGTGCTTTCCACGAGCACAGCGCCCCGGTCGTCCTGGTGCGGGTGACGGCCCGTGCGGACGGAGCGGATGCCGCTCCAGGTCGCAGCGACATCTCGAGCCCACCAGGTTCATTGCCCGACGGCTGGGATGTCATCGTCGACGACCTCGCCGGTCACCCTGACGACATCACGGTGACCAAGCGCACTTGGGGTGCCTTCCACGGAACCGACCTCGATCTGCAACTGCGCCGCCGCCGCGTCACACAGATCGTGCTGGCCGGGCTCACCACCAGCATCGGCGTGGAGTCGACCGCTCGCGCCGCCTTCGAACACGGCTACCACGTCACCCTCGCGACGGACGCCATGGCCGATCTGAACGTGGAGGCGCACCGCAACAGCATCGAACGGATCTTCCCCCTCCTCGGCGAAACCGGTTGCACCGCCGAGATCGTCGAAACGCTTGCCAAGACCCGCGCCTGACCCCGGCAGAAGGTGGATCCGGCCTCGGTGGTGGCGCCGGTCGCAGCTCAGCTCGTCCCGATGCAAGGTCGGGCCGTGTCCGGCGATCGAGTGCGGAGTCGGGGCGCGCGAACAGCGGGCGGTAGCGAGGAGCGTCAGGCCGGGCGGGCGAGCCGGGTCGGCGCGAGGCGGCCGCGAAGGGTGACGGATTCACCGAGCCGCCAGTGTCCGGCTTCGGACTCGGCGGACGCCGCGACGGTTGCGCCGGAGGCGAGCAGCAGGCCCTGCTGCTTGGCGAGTTCGCACAGGCGAGCGGCTTCGTTGACGGCGTCGCCGATGACGGTGAACTCGTAGCGCTGATGCGCGCCGACATTGCCCGCGACCACCCGGCCCGCGGCGACGCCGATGGCCGCGACGAAATCGGTCGCGGTGCTGTCGAGCCGAGCCAGGATCGCGCGGGCGGTGGCCAGCGCCGCGCCAGGGGCGTCGGCCAGCGGAGCGGGCGTGCCGAAGACGGCCAGGGCCGCGTCACCCTCGAACTTGTTGACCAACCCGCCGTGGCGCTCCACCTCGTCGACCACGATGCCGAAGAACCGATTGAGAATGGCGACCATCTCCGGCGCGGGAATGGTCGCGGCCATGGTCGTCGAGCCGACGATGTCGATGAACAGGGCCGCGGCGTCGGTCTCCACGCCGCCGAGCGCCGGGTCGCCCGCCAACGCGGCCGCGGCGACCTCACGGCCGACATGCCTGCCGAACAGGTCCCTGATCTGCTCGCGCTCGCGCAGTCCCTCCACCATGTGGTTGAAACCGCTCTGCAGCTCACCCAGCTCGGTGCCGTCGTAAACGGCCAGCGCGACATCGAGATCGCCGTCCTCCACCTGACGCATCGCGCGGCGCACGCCGAGGATGGGCGCGACGGTCGCGGCCAAGGTCTGCGTCATCAGCAGGAGACCGAAGACCAGTGTCGCGCCGCCGAGCGACAGCACGCAGACCGCCAGTCGCGCCTTGGTGACGTCATCCATCGTGAGCGCCAGCACCGCGAGCACCATCATTCCGGCCACCGGCACGCCGGAGCCGACCACCCAGACGACGAGCGAGCGTCCGAAGACGCCGATGCCGCGGCGCCGACCGGAATCCGCGGCTTCCAGCACCCGGGCGGTGACGGGCCGCAGCGCGAACTCGATGATCAGGTAGCTGTTCGCGCACACCACGATGGCGCTGATCGCGATGCCGAAAGCCACCTTCGGGATCAGTTGGGGTTCGGCCAGCCCGTACAACGTGGTCAGCAGCACGAGCCCGCCGAACCACAGCAGCGCTTGGTCGCGCACCAGCCTGCGCGGCACCGCCGTGGCCGCGGCCATCTCCTCCTCGGTCGGCACGCGGTCCGGATCGGTGGCCCACCGCAGCGCGCGCAATTCGCGGGTAGTGCCCCACCACAGGCCGAGCAACAGCGCGCAGGTCGCGTACAGCGGTGCGGCGAGTACGTCGAGCAGCAGCAGATCCCGGGTGAACACCGACGGGCCCGGCAAGACGAAGCCGACCAGGACGATCGACACGACCATGCCCGTCAGATTGCCCAACAGCGTGGGCACGGTGAGCAACAGCTGGACGCGAATGCGTCGTAGCCCTGACGACTCCTCGGCGGACCCGAGCAATCGCGACCCCCACGGCGCCGCGGCGAGCGTCACCTCCCTGTGTTGCATGGGTGCAGCGTAAGCCGCGGAGCGCCCCAGCGCCGTAGGCCGCACTCGGCCGGATCCGGCGCCGGGTGGGCCGTGGGTGGCAGTGGTGCGGTCAGCGACCCGGCGGCAGTTCGCGGCGGCCGGGCTCGGGGAGTTCGGGGCGGTGGTGGCCCGGCAGTTCGTCACGGTGGGCGCCGGTGGGCAGACCGTAGCCCGCTGCGCCGGTGGGCGGAAGCGAGGAATAGCGCGGGGCGTGCGGCGCGGAGTACGCGGCGTCCACGACGGTGGCGGCGATGTGCTGGGCGTGCGCGATCTCGGGCGCGCCGGGCGGCAACTGGTAGCCGACCGCCTGCGGATGCGAGGTCTGGCCGTCGACGGTGACCTTGCGGGTGCGCCGCAGCGTGAAGGTGATCTCCTCGACCTCCTCGAACGCCTGCCGCGCCGTGCGCAACGGATGCGTGGCGGTATCGATCGCGTTGGCGACGAAGGACGGAACGAGCGGCCGGATGAAACGCGCCGCGGTGTCGGTGAACGGGACAGTGCCGATCAGCGGCAGCTCGAGACCGCCGCCGCTCGGTGCCGCCGGTGCGGATGCGACGGCGGGCACCTGCGGGTGCACGCCGGTGGGCGCGGGTAGGTTCGGCGTCGCCTCGTCGGGCATGGCGCTGTCCTTTCGGTCGTCCGCCGTGGCGGCGGGAAGTTCGGGGCGGCGCGGCGGCTCGGTGATGCCGATCTCGATCCCGCCGATGGCCGCGATGATGCGGGTGCGCTGCCGTTCCCGGTCGATGGCGGTGTCCGCCTCGACGGCGAGGCGGGCGGCGGTGAGCTGCTGCTCGGCGCGCAGGGTCTCGGCCTCGGCGCGTACCTCGGCCTGTTTGACCGCGATCACCGCGTCGGCTTCCCGCTCGGCGCGGTCGTGCACGGTGCGCGCCGCGTTGTGCCGGTCGAACGAGGTCTCGCCACGCCACCAGCGCAGCACCAGCGGCAGCAGCGCGAAGGCGACGAACGCCAGGATGGTGAGAATGCGCAGCGGCAGCGCGTCGTGCACGGTGTAGTCGTTCATCGCCTGCCAGCGCGCGCCGAGCCCACGGTCGGCGTCGTCGAAGGCGGCGGTGCGCGCGGCCGACAGGGCGGCCTGGTCGGCGTCGATCCGGCGATCGGCCGCGTCCACTCGGTCCTGCGCGGTGGCGAGATGCTTGCGGGCGTCGTCGAGCATGGCGTTGGCCGTCTGCGCTTCCGGCCCACGGCCCGGCACGCCGGTGATCCTGGTCCGCGGGCACTCCGGGGTCGGATTGAATTCGCAGCGTGCGATCACCAGGGCGTGGTCGATATCGTTCTGGGCCATCGCGATCGCCTGTTCGAGCGCGGCCCGGTCGGCTTTCGCCCGGTCCAGTTCCGCCTGCGCCGCGACGACCCGCGGCGCGGAATCGAGCGAGCGCTGCGCCTTCTCCGCCAGCACCCGGTCGACGGACCCGCTGAACAGCACGATCGCGGCCAGTTCCGCGAGTAGCCCACCGGCCAACACGGCGACCGCGATGCGCGCGACCAGCCCGAGCCGATCCGGTCCGCCGCTCGGCCGCGCGGTGGCCAGTGCCCTGGCGAGCGCGCCGGTGAGCGCGGCGACCACGATGCCCGAGGCCAGCGCGGCCGACCACGGCCACGCCGAGGCCGCGGCCAGGGCGGCGACCACACCGGAGATCGTGGCGAACAACAGCACCACAGCACCGGTGACGGCGTATCCGGCACGCTCGTGACGATCGCTGATCGCGCTGGTCCGGCCGCCGCCGAGCCAGGTGAACAAGCCGGTGACGGTCATCGGAATGCACATCCTCTACGTCCCAGGCGCTTTCACGGGCGCGACGAAACTGTCACGGATTCGTTGTGACAGCGTGACAGGCTCGCCCGGTTCGCAGCGAGCAGGGACGGTCGGATGTGGCAAGGCTCACAGATCATCCGGTGCTTCGTATCCGGGGTGGGCGATTCCAGGAGGTCACAACGTGCGCGGAGTCTGGTTGACGCTGTTGGCGGCGGCGCTTCTGATCTGGCCGGTCAGCGCGGGGGCCGCTCCGGCCGACCGGTCGCTCGACCGGCTGGTCGCCCTCGTGGTCGAGCGCTTGGACACCGCCGACGCGGTGGCCGCCGCGAAGTGGTCGACCGCGGGTGAGCGCGGCATCGAGCCGACCATCGACGATCCGGTCCGTGAGGCGGAGGTCTACGAGGTCATGATCCGGCTCGGCCACGACCGTGAGCTGTCGGAGAACTGGGTGCGGCAGGTTTTCCTCGGGCAGATCGAGGCCAGCAAGACGGTGCAGCGGGGGCTGATGACGAGGTGGCGCTTCGACCCGGCCGCGGCGCCCACCGCGCCGGTGGGACTCGACACGGTGCGCCCGGTCATCGACCGGGTGAACGTCGAGATCCTCGATCAGCTCGCCGGGCACCGAGCGGAGCTGACCGCGCCGGATTGCGCGGAACAGTTGGCGCGCAGCGTCTTCGGCGTGGTTGTCGCGGACCGCGCCGATGTCCTGCACCGAGCGGCGCTGGTGCGGGCCGCCGTGTCGCTCTGCGCGGCGTAGGCCGCGGCCGGGCCCGCCGGGCGACCCGCGCGGAAAGATGTGTCCAACACCACTTCCTGATATTTGCTGGTTATGTGCTGAACCCCACAGTGGGCAAAAGAGTCCGGACGGTCGGATCATATTCATTGCTTGTCACGCAGCTGTCGGAAATCTCTCATCGGTCACAGCGCCGAGTTAGCCGCCGCCACTTGGTTTGCCGGGCATCCCGCGGGGGAAATCCATTTCGACGCAGGTGAGGGCGGTTTCCGGGTCTCGTGAGGAAGGTCTCGGGTAGGTGTCGCGCGTCGGTTTTCCCAGCTGGCACCGGGTGCCATGGGGATCGATCGCATGGCGCTCGCTGCTTTACACTGGACGGCGCGCACACGTGGAGGACCCAATGCAGAAGCCCAGCTAAACCTGGTTATTAGCGCAACCTAAGTTGGTTGGGCCCTGGACCTGACTTATCGTTTGCTCTTACGCCGAACACAGAACGTTCGGCTACCTCGCCCGCTCGGGCAGCCCTAGCCAGGTGCTCAGCGTAGCGGTCGAGCACCCGCTCGGAGGTAAGGATCTTGTTAGGGATCCGTTACCGAAGGGCACCCACTACGTCACAGAAGCGGGTGGAAAAAACTGCAGACCTGACTGCACGCCGAAGACCATCAGCGCGGCTGGCTTCGGAACGTACGGGCGCAGTCTTGTACGGAGGCGTTCGACGAAAGGCCGTTTTCTTCGAAGGCCGACTTTCCTGAAGGCAGAGGCATGACGCAACTTCCTGGCCACCGGTCACCTGGACCCATCGGGCTCTACGACCCGGCGAACGAGCACGACGCCTGCGGCGTCGCATTCGTCGTCGACATGCACGGCCGCCGCAGCCGCGACATCGTCGACAAGGCTATTACGGCTCTGTTGAACCTGGAGCACCGTGGCGCCGCGGGCGCCGAGCCCAACAGCGGCGACGGTGCGGGCATCCTGATCCAGGTCCCGGACCGCTTCTTCCGCGCCATCGTGGACTTCGAGTTGCCGCCGGTGGGTTCCTACGCCACCGGTATCGCCTTCCTGCCGCAGGCCCGCCGCGAAGCCGCGCGCGCCGCCTACGGCGTGGAGAAGATCGTCAAGGAAGAGGGCCTCGACGTCCTCGGCTGGCGCGAGGTGCCGATCGACGAGTCGTCGCTGGGCGCGCTGGCGCGCGACGCCATGCCGAGCTTCCGGCAGATCTTCATCGCGTCGCCGAAGAACGCCGCCGATCCGCTGTCGGACATGGATCTGGAGCGTCGCGCCTACGTGGTGCGCAAGCGCGTCGAGCGTGAGCTGGGGTCGGCCGGAGCCGGTGAGGGTGCGGTCGGCAGGGAGTCGGTCTACTTCCCGAGCCTGTCGGGGCAGACCTTCGTCTACAAGGGCATGTTCACCACGCCGCAGCTGCGCGCGTTCTACCTGGATCTGCAGGATTCCCGGGTGGAGAGCGCGCTCGGCATCGTGCACTCCCGGTTCTCCACCAACACCTTCCCGTCCTGGCCGCTGGCGCACCCGTTCCGCCGGGTGGCGCACAACGGTGAGATCAACACCGTCACCGGCAACGAGAACTGGATGCGCGCCCGCGAGGCGCTGCTGCGCAGCGACGTCTTCGGCGTCGACTCGGCGGGCAAGAACCGGCTGGAGAAGATCTTCCCCGTCTGTACCCCGGGGGCGAGCGACACCGCCCGGTTCGACGAGGTGCTGGAACTGCTGCACCTCGGCGGCCGCAGCTTGCCCCACGCCGTGCTGATGATGATTCCCGAGGCCTGGGAACGCAACGAGAACATGAACCCGCAGCAGCGGGCCTTCTACGAGTACCACTCGATGCTGATGGAGCCGTGGGACGGCCCCGCGTCGGTGTGCTTCACCGACGGCACCGTCGTCGGCGCCGTGCTCGACCGCAACGGCCTGCGGCCGAGCCGCATCTGGGTGACCGACGACGGCCTGGTCGTGATGGCCTCCGAGGTCGGCGTCCTGGACATCGACCCGTCCAAGGTGGTCAAGAAGGCGCGCTTGCAGCCGGGCCGCATGTTCCTGGTCGACACCGCCCAGGGCCGCATCGTCGGTGACGAAGAGGTCAAGTCCCTGCTCGCCGCCGAGCAGCCCTACCAGGAGTGGCTGGACGCGGGCGTCTCCCGCCTGGCCGACCTGCCCGACCGCCCGCACGTGCACATGTCGCACGACCGCGTGCTGATCCGCCAGCAGATCTTCGGATACACCACCGAGGAGCTAAACCTGCTGATCTCGCCGATGGCCAAGACCGGAGGCGAAGCGCTCGGCTCGATGGGCACCGACACCCCGATCGCCGTGCTCTCGGCCCGTCCGCGCCTGCTGTTCGACTACTTCTCCCAGCTGTTCGCGCAGGTCACCAACCCGCCGCTGGACGCGATCCGGGAAGAGGTGGTCACCAGCCTCAAGCGCAACATCGGCCCGGAGGCCGACCTGCTGCACCCGGGACCGGAGTCCTGCAACATGATCGCGCTCGAGCAACCGATCCTGGACAACGACGAGCTGGCCAAGCTCGTGCACATCAACGACGACGGATCGCACCCCGAGCTGCGCTCGGTGGTCGTGCGCGGCCTGTACCCCGTGAAGAAGGGCGGCAAGGGCCTGCGCAGGGCGCTGGAGGCGATCAACACCCAGGTGTCGGCCGCCATCGACGGCGGCGCGCGGATCATCGTGCTGTCCGACCGCGAGTCCAACGAGAAGCTGGCGCCGATCCCCTCGCTGCTGCTGACCTCGTCGGTGCACCACCACCTGGTGCGCGAGCGCACCCGCACCAAGGTCGGCCTGGTCGTGGAGGCCGGTGACGCCCGCGAGGTGCACCACATGGCCACCCTGGTCGGCTTCGGCGCCGCCGCGATCAACCCCTACATGGCCTTCGAGAGCATCGAGGACATGCTCGAGCGCGGCGCGCTCGAGGTACCGGGCAGCACCGGCGACCTGGCCGCCGACTACCGCAAGGCGGTCGCGAACTACAACAAGGCCGCGGGCAAGGGTGTGCTGAAGGTGATGTCCAAGATGGGCATCTCCACGCTGGCCTCCTACAACGGCGCCCAGCTGTTCCAGGTGATCGGCCTGTCGCAGGACCTGGTGGACGAGTACTTCACCGGCCTGCGCTCGCACTTGGACGGCATCGGCCTGGACGAGATCGCCGACGACGTCGCGCAGCGGCACCGCATCGCGTTCCTGGAGAACCGCAACGAGCGCGCGCACCGCGAGCTCGAGGTCGGCGGCGAGTACCAGTGGCGGCGCGAGGGCGAATACCACCTGTTCAACCCGGACACGGTGTTCAAACTGCAGCACGCCACCCGGTCCGGTCAGTACTCGATCTTCAAGGAGTACACCAAGCTGGTCGACGACCAGTCCGAGCGGCTGGCATCGCTGCGCGGTCTGTTCAAGTTCAAGCACAACGCGCGTTCCCCGATCTCCATCGACGAGGTCGAGCCGGTATCGGCGATCGTGAAGCGGTTCTCCACCGGCGCGATGAGCTACGGCTCCATCTCGGCGGAGGCGCACGAAACCCTGGCGATCGCGATGAACCGTCTCGGCGGCCGGTCGAACTCGGGCGAGGGCGGCGAGTCCCCCGCGCGCTTCGAGCCGGAGGAGAACGGCGACTGGCGGCGCAGCGCGATCAAGCAGGTGGCCTCCGGCCGCTTCGGCGTGACCGCGCACTACCTGACCAACTGCACCGACATCCAGATCAAGATGGCCCAGGGCGCGAAGCCCGGTGAGGGCGGCCAGCTTCCGGCGCACAAGGTGTACCCGTGGGTCGCCGAGGTGCGGCACTCGACGCCGGGCGTCGGCCTGATCTCGCCGCCGCCGCACCACGACATCTACTCGATCGAGGATCTGGCGCAGCTGATCCACGACCTGAAGAACGCGAACCCGCAGGCGCGCATCCACGTGAAGCTGGTCGCCGAGCCGGGCGTCGGCACCGTCGCGGCGGGCGTCTCCAAGGCGCACGCCGATGTCGTGCTGATCTCGGGCCACGACGGCGGTACCGGCGCTTCGCCGCTGACCTCGCTGAAGCACGCGGGCGGCCCCTGGGAGCTCGGCTTGGCCGAGACCCAGCAGACGCTGCTGCTCAACGGGCTGCGTGACCGCATCGTCGTGCAGGTCGACGGCCAGATGAAGACCGGCCGTGACGTGATGATCGCCGCGCTGCTCGGCGCCGAGGAGTACGGCTTCGCCACCGCGCCGCTGGTGGTGTCGGGCTGCATCATGATGCGCGTCTGCCACCTGGACACCTGCCCGGTCGGCGTCGCGACGCAGAACCCGGTGCTGCGCGAGCGGTTCACCGGCAAGCCGGAATTCGTCGAGAACTTCTTCCGGTTCATCGCCGAGGAGGTCAGGGAACTGCTGGCGCAGTTGGGCTTCCGCTCGCTGGACGAGGCGATCGGCCGGGTGGACCTGCTCGACACCTCGCGCGCCAAGCAGCACTGGAAGGCCAGCAAGCTGGACCTCTCGCCGATCCTGGACGACGTCGAGACGGCGTTCATGTACCAGGACCGCCGCTGCACCAAGGCGCAGGACCACGGCCTGGACAAGGCGCTGGACCAGCAGCTGATCGTGCAGAGCCGCGACGCGCTCGAGCGCGGTCAGGCGGTGAAGTTCGAGACCAAGATCACGAACGTGAACCGCACCGTCGGCACCATGCTCGGCCACGAGGTGACCAAGCTCTACGGTGGCGCGGGCCTGCCCGACGACACCATCGACATCACCTTCACCGGGTCGGCGGGCAACAGCTTCGGCGCCTTCGTGCCCGCCGGCATCACGCTGCGCGTGCAGGGTGACGCGAACGACTATGTCGGCAAGGGTCTTTCCGGTGGCCGCCTGGTGGTGCGCCCGTCGCTGAACGCGCCCGGCGAGTTCGTCGCCGAGCAGAACATCATCGCGGGCAACGTGATCCTGTTCGGCGCCACCAGCGGCCAGGTCTTCCTCAGCGGTGTGGTCGGCGAGCGGTTCGCCGTGCGCAACTCCGGCGCCACCGCGGTGGTCGAGGGCGTCGGCGACCACGGCTGCGAGTACATGACCGGCGGCCGGGTGGTCATCCTGGGTGAGACCGGACGCAACTTCGGCGCCGGTATGTCCGGCGGCGTGGCGTTCGTCTTCGACCCGAACGGCACCTTCGCGTCCAAGCTCAACCCCGAGCAGGCCGACGCCGTCGAGCAGCTGGCCGGTGACGATTTCACCTGGCTGCACGACATCATCACCCAGCACCGTGACCAGACCGGTTCCCCGGTGGCCGAGCGCATTCTGAGCGACTGGTCGCAGCAGGTGAACCATTTCGTGAAGGTCATGCCGCGCGAATACAAGAAGGTTTTGCTCGCCATCTCCGAAGCTGAGAAGAGCGGCAAGGACGTGGACGAGGCGATTATGGAGGCCGCTCGTGGCTAAGGAAGTTCTAGAGATGACGTGGACGAGGCGCTGTGACCATTCGGGGGCCGCTCGTGGCTGACCCCCAGGGTTTTCTGAAGCACACCGCACGGGAACTGCCCAAGCGGCGCCCGGTGCCACTGCGCCTGATGGACTGGAAAGAGGTCTACGAGGAGAACTTCTCCCACCAGACCTTGCAGACCCAGGCCAGCCGGTGCATGGACTGCGGTATCCCGTTCTGCCACAACGGCTGTCCGCTGGGAAACCTGATCCCCGAATGGAACGACCTGGTCTACAAGGACCGCTGGCGCGAAGGCATCGACCGGCTGCACGCGACCAACAACTTCCCGGAGTTCACCGGGCGGTTGTGTCCCGCGCCGTGTGAGGCGTCCTGCGTGCTCGGCATCAACCAGGATCCGGTCACGATCAAGCAGGTCGAGGTCGAGATCATCGAGAACGCCTTCGACGAGGGCTGGGTGACCCCGGTCTACCCGACCCGCCTCACCGGCAAGAAGGTCGCCGTCGTCGGTTCCGGTCCGGCCGGTCTGGCCGCGGCGCAGCAGCTGACCCGCGCCGGGCACACCGTGACCGTGTTCGAGCGGGCCGACCGCATCGGCGGTCTGCTGCGTTACGGCATCCCGGAATTCAAGATGGAGAAGCGCTTCATCGATCGCCGTCTCGCGCAGATGGAGGCCGAGGGCACCATCTTCAAGACCGGTGTGAACGTGGGCGTCGACATCACCGCCGAGCAGTTGCGCGAGCGGTACGACGCGATCGTGCTGGCCGGCGGCGCCACGCTGGCGCGTGACCTGCCGATCCCGGGCCGCGATCTGGACGGCATCCACCAGGCCATGGAGTTCCTGCCCTGGGCCAACCGGGTGCAGCTCGGCGACGACGTCACCGACGAAGCGGGCCTGCCGCCCATCCACGCGAAGGACAAGAAGGTCGTCATCATCGGCGGTGGCGACACCGGCGCCGACTGCCTCGGCACCTCGCACCGGCAGGGCGCGGCGAGCATCCACCAGTTCGAGATCATGCCGCGTCCCCCGGAGGAGCGGGCCGCGTCCACCCCGTGGCCGACCTACCCGCTGATGTACCGGGTCTCCTCGGCGCACGAGGAGGGCGGCGAGCGCGTGTTCTCGGTGAACACCGAGCGCTTCGTCGGCGCGGACGGCAAGGTGACCGGCCTGGAGGCGCACGAGGTCAAGATGGTCAACGGCCGGTTCGAGAAGGTGGAGGGCACCGACTTCACGCTCGAGGCCGACCTGGTGCTGCTGGCCATGGGCTTCGTCGGTCCCGAGAAGCCGGGCCTGCTCACCGATCTCGGCGTCGGCTACGACCAGCGCGGCAACGTGCAGCGCGACAAGAACTGGGCGACCAACGTTCCCGGCGTCTTCGTCGCGGGTGACATGGGCCGTGGCCAGTCACTCATCGTCTGGGCCATCGCCGAAGGCCGCGCCGCGGCCGCGGGCGTGGACCGGTACCTGGAAGGCGAGACCGCCCTCCCGGCGCCGATCACCCCCACCATGGTGGCTCAGCGCTAGGTCCCCTCTCTTACCGGAGCGGAAACGAAAGGCGTCTGTGGACAACTCGTCCACAGGCGCCTTTTCGCGTGCGATTTCCCGGCTTCGAGTCGCCCCGGCAACGGAAATCCGACACACTGCGGGGTTCGAATGGCATTGCGGCGGGCGTGGCCTTATTGTGATCTCCGGCGTACTGCTGATCTTGGGATGTGGTTATGAGCGCACCTCATCCGGCCGGGTGACTTCTGTTCACCCGGCGTGCACTGGAACGACATCCAGTGCGTTCAGCATTGACGCGGCAACTCGGCGGGAAGTCGACGAGGGCGAGGTTTGGAGCGGTATGCAGTGGAAGAAGGTCGTCGCGGCTCTGGGTGCGTCCGCGACCGTGATGTCCGGATTGGTTCTCGGTAGCGGTTCGGCGAACGCCGCACCCGGCTGCCCGAGCCTGTACGTGGTGGCGATCCCGGGTACCTGGGAGACCGGGCACGAAAAGAACCCGCAGCCGGGCATGCTTTCCGGCGTCACCCGTGGCCTACCGTCCTCCGCGGAGGTCGACTACGTGACCTATGCCGCGACCGCCTTCCCCTGGGAGGGCGAGGTTTACGGCAACTCCAAGAAGGAAGCGGTCGACAACGCGCGTGGCCTGATCGCGAACATGGCGCAGCAGTGCGGTGCGACCAAGATCGCTCTGGTCGGCTACAGCCAGGGCGCGGACGCCGCCGGTGACCTCGCCGCCGAGATCGGCACCGGCCTCGGTGTCGTGCCGCCCGATCGTGTCGCCGGTGTGGGCCTGATCTCCGATCCGCGTCGTTCGCCCACCGACATCCAGGTCGGCCCGGTCGCGCCGGGAGCGGGCGCCGGTGGTCCCCGTGTCGGCGGCTTCGGCTGGATCAGTGACCGCACCCGCACCATCTGCGCGCTCGACGACCTCTACTGCGCCACCGCGACCGAGGACTTCGTCACACGGTTCGCCGGTTTCCTCGCGCAGGCGTCGGATGCCAATCCGGCCAACATGTGGCGCTACCAGATCGAGGCGGGCAACATCTTCGGCGATCTGATGAGTTCGGGCGGTGTCCCGGTCCTGCAGGCGCAGCTGACCGACTCGGCCAACGAGCAGCGAGTCAAGGACCTGGAGCGTTTCTACAAGTCGCAGGCGCACACCCTGTACGGCAGCTACCCGGTGGGTGGCGGCCAGACGGCCATCTCCTGGATGCACAACTGGATCGCGGGCATGGCCTGACCTGGCACCGAAACCACAGGGCCCACCTCCGAACTCGGAAGTGGGCCCTTTTCGATGCGGCCGGAGGGTCTAGCTGGACCCGGTGGGCGGAAGCACGTGGAAGAAGTGCTTCTGCCGCGGGCCATCCCGCCACGGGCCGTTGTCCGGCTCACAGTCCGGGCCGTCGTGCCGTTCGAAATGTTCGAAAAGACGCGGCCCGTTGTCCGGCCCGTCATGCCGTTCGAAACGTTCGAAATGACGGGGGCCGCCGTCGATGTCGGTGCCCTGCTGCGGCGCGTCCACCAGCTGGATCTGCGCCTGGTCGGCGGTGGTTTCGGCGGACGCGGTCGCCGCGAGGGCCGCGAGCGGGACGGTGATCAGCGCACCGGCCGCGGCGACCCCGGCCAGACGCCGCAGCGGCGTAGCGGTTTTGGAGAGCGACACGGAATTCCTTTCTCTCGAACCGTGAGTCGCCGTTCGGCAGCGGCTCACCGGTCCTATCGAAGGTTCGGTCACTGGGACATCGGTGCGACGCGCCTGGCAATCGGCTGTGAATAACTCAGCGCGTGGCGATCAGCGGATCGCCGGCATGGTCTGAGCAGGCACCGAAAACGTAGGGGCCTCTCGTGACTGGGACACCGGTGCGGTCGGCCTGGCAATCCTCTGTGCGTGCTCAGCTCGAGGCGATATTGCGGGGCAACAGGTCCCAGACGTGCCCGTTCTCGTTGACGGTGGCGGCCGTGCGGCGCCCCGTGCGGGAGAACAGGATGCGGGTGATCGAGCAGTAGTCGATGGGGAAGGTCAGCGGCCTCTCCAGCTCGAGGACCTCTTGCAGCAGCACGTTGATCACACCGCCGTGCGCGAACGCGACGACAGTGTCGGCCGGATCGGTGGCCGCGACGATATCGGCGACCGCGGCGTACACCCTGGCCTTGAATGCCGCACCGTCCACCTGCACCGGAAGATGTCCGGCCTTGATCCGGTCATAGGCGTCGCGGAATTCGACCTTCGCGTCCTCGATGGGAATGTAGGCCGGTAGATCGCGATCGTATTCGGCGAGGTCGTCGACGACATCGACGCCGAGACCCAGTTTCGTGGCGGTCGGCGCCGCCGTCTCCCGAGCCCGGCGCTGCGGGCTGCTCACCACCCGGGAGATCCGGTGATGGCCGAGAGCCGCAGGCACCCGCTCGGCCTGCTCCAGCCCTACCGGGGCCAACTCCGGATCGGCGGGCCCACCCGAAGTCAGCATCCGGACCGGCTGGGCATGGCGAACGAGAATCAACTGCACCCCCCCACTCTGCCGGATGCCTCTGGACCATTCGATCCAGCCCCATCGACCCTTCGTCCGACCCATCGGGGGTGACATACTCGAACCATGACCGTCGAGCCGTTTCCGCAGTGGCTGCGCCCGCCGCCGGGCGGGTTCGTCGCCGAGGATCTCGATCGCCTGCCAGACCTTCCCCCACACACCGAGCTGATCGACGGGAGTCTCGTCTTCGTGAGTCCGCAGGCGCAGTTCCATATGTTGGTCATTACATTGCTCGACTCCGCTCTGCGCCGCCTCGCCCCTCCGCAGCTACGCGTGCGACGGGAAATGACCGTGACTCTCGGGCGGGACCAACGCCCGGAACCGGACATTATCGTGATACACGCCGAAAGCGTCGGCGGCCCCGAACTGACTACTTACCGCGCCGATGATCTCGTGTTGGCAGCCGAGGTGGTGTCCGCCGAATCGCGTACTCGTGATCGGGAGCGCAAACCGCAGCTTTATGCTCGCGCAGGCATCGCTCACTTCTGGCGAGTGGAGAACGTAGATGGCCGTCCGGTCGTCTACGTCTACGAACTCGATCCGGCCACGAAGACGTACGCACTTACCGGTATTCACCACGATCGCCTGAAGCTCACCGTGCCGTTCGATCTGGATATCGATCTCACCGAGATCGATCGGCTTTAGACACGATCGGTTCAGCTTCGGCCGAGCACTCCAGGGCATTCATTCGGTTGAACCAAGGGCGCCCGCACGGACGGGTCGCGGTGCTGTGGAGACGGCGTACGAGCGTGCTTCAGACCACGGTAACGATGGTGCGAATCGACGGCCCGGTTCGCATCGGTCCGGGCCGTCGAAGTCTGCCGTTAGTTGTTCTTCCTGCGCTTGGTCAGCAGGTAGATGCCGCCGATGATCAGGGCGACCACCAGCAGGCAGCAGAGTGCGCCGATGATCAGCCCGCCGCCGCCTCTGCTCTTCTTCTTTTTGGCGGCCAGCTCGAGCGCGGAGTTCCAGGTGTCGGGGCTGGCCCATACGGTGTGGTCCAGCAAACTCGCGTTCGTCAGCAGATCAAGGTACATATCCGAACCCCTTTGGTGTCGCGGCCTCCTCCCGGGGCCGAATCTCCAAGGGTAGCGGTCCGATTCGTTCGATGAGGATTCTTCCAGGACGAAGGCTCGGTCAGCGTGGTTTCACCAAGGGGAACGGCAGTGTCTCGCGGATGCTGCGTCCGGTGATCAGCATGACGATCCGGTCCACGCCCATGCCGAGCCCGCCGGTCGGCGGCATGGCGTGCTCGAGCGCCTGCAAGAAGTCCTCGTCGAGTTCCATCGCCTCGGGATCACCGTTGGCCGCGAGCAGTGACTGCTCGGTGAGCCTGCGGCGCTGCTCCACGGGATCGGTGAGTTCGCTGTAGGCGGTGCCGAGTTCGACACCCCAGGCGACCAGGTCCCAGCGCTCGGTCACGCCCGGGATGCTGCGGTGCTGTCTGGTCAACGGGGACACCGAAGTCGGGAAGTTTATGTAGAAAGTCGGCTCCTGGGTGTGGGATTCGACCAAGTGCTCGTACATCTCCAGCACCACCTGACCGGCGTCCCAGCCGTGCTGACAGGGCACCTCGGCCTTTTCGCAGAGTTGGCGCAACTCCTCGACCTCGGTCTCCGGCGTGATCTCCGTACCGATCGCCTCCGACACCGCGCCGTGCACCGTCCGCACCCGCCACTCGCCGGAGATGTCCACCTCCTCGAAGGTCCCGTCGCCACGGGGCCGCAGGGCCACCATGGCGCCGTTGGCGGCGATCGCGGCGTTCTGGATGAGCCGTCGGCAGGTGTGCATCATGCGCTCGTAGTCGCTGTGCGCCTCATAGGCTTCGAGAATGGTGAACTCGGGATTGTGGCTGAAGTCGACGCCCTCGTTGCGGAAGGTGCGCCCGATCTCGAACACCTTCTCCATTCCGCCGACGCACAGCCGCTTGAGATACAGCTCGGGGGCGATGCGCAGGTACAGGTCGAGGTCGTAGGCGTTGATGTGGGTGAGGAACGGCGTGGCGTTGGCGCCGCCGTGCACCTGTTGCAGGATCGGCGTCTCCACTTCCAGGTAACCCAGGGAGTTCAGCGAGTCCCGCAGTGAGCGCATCACCGCGCTCCGTTTGGCCAGCACCTCGCGGATCTCGGTGTTGATCGCCATGTCGACGTAGCGCTGCCGCACCCTGGCCTCGGGATCGGCCAGCCCCTTCCACTTGTCCGGTAGCGGGTGCAGGCATTTGCCCAGCATCCGCCAGTCCGCCGCGAGCAGCGACAGCTCACCGCGCCTGCTGGCCCCGATCTGACCGCTCACTTCGATCAGGTCGCCCAGATCGAAGAACTCGCCGAACTCGGCGCTTCGGGCGGCGCCGACCCGGTCGCGATCGATGACGAGTTGGATGTCGTCGGTCCAGTCGCGGACCACCGCGAAGATCACGCCGCCGTAGTCGCGGATGCGCAGCAACCTGCCGCAGACCCGAACCGTGGTGCCGCGCGGGGAACGCCGCGCATCGGCGACGGTGTGCGTCGGCGGGTAGGCGACGGGATAGGGATCAATGCCGGAATCCGTCAGCCGCGCCAGTTTGTCCATGCGCACGCGAACCTGTTCGGGCCTGCGTGGCAACTGCTCCGCACTCTCGTGCTCGGGGATTTCCGGCGCGCTGCCGTCGGCGTGCAGGCCCGTCACGGTGGCGGGCACCGCGACATGTTCGCCGGTGTGGATCGCGGTGTCCGGCTCCTTGCCGAACCGGGGCAGGAAGCCCTCCGCCAGCGCGCTGGCCATCGCGACGCGGGGGAGGTGCCTGCGATCTTCGAACAGGAAGAACCGGGGCACCCAGTGCGGCTGATACTTCACATTCGAGCGATACAGCGCCTCCAACTGCCACCAGCGGGAGAAGAACAGCAGCACGCCACGCCACAAGCGCAGCACGGGACCGGCTCCGATCCGGCCGCCTTCCTCGAACACCGAGCGGAACACCGCGAAGTTCAGCGACACCTTGGTGATGCCGTACAGCTCGGAATGCAGCGCGAGCTGCGAGATCATCAGCTCCATCACGCCGTTGGGACCCCCGGGGTCGCGGCGCATCAGCTCCAGCGAGACGCCGGTGCGGCCCCACGGCACCAGCGACAGCATGCCGAGCACCCGGTCCTGCGGATTGACGGCCTCGACCAGCAAGCAGTCGCCGTCCAGCGCATCGCCCAGCCTGCCCAGCGCCATGGAGAACCCGCGCTCGGTCTCGGTGTCGCGCCAGGCATCGGCGCGGGCGATGATCCTGCGGAACTCTTCGGCGGGGATATCGCGATGCCTGCGGATGCGGACCACGACACCGTGCTTGCGCAGCCGGTTGGCGGCCTGACGCACCGGCTTCATCTCGGGTCCGGCCAGCGAGAAGTTCCTGGTATCCAGAATGGCTTCGTCACCGAGGCGCAGCGCGGAAAGACCCGCCCGCCGGTACGCCGTCGCCCCGACTTCGCTCGCGCCCATCACCGCGGGCGCCCAACCGAACTGATCGGCCTCCCGCAGCCAGGCATCGATGGCCTGCGGCCATGCCTCGCGGATGCCGATCGGGTCACCACTGGCCAGGGAGACGCCCAGTTCCACCCGATAGGTCACCGCCGCCTTGCCGCTCGGCGCGAATACCACCCCCTTGTCCCGGCGGGTGGCGAAGTAGCCGAGCGAATCCTCCACATCCGAGCGCTCCAGCAGTCCGCGCAGCGCCGACTCGTCGGTGCCGGTCATCGCGTTCGCCGCCCGCTGCGAGCGCAGCAGGATGACTACCGCGGCCAGCAGCGCGACAGCGCCGAACAGGCCGAGCAGGAAGTTGACGAACGGTCGCGGATGTCCGTCGAAGTGCTCGTTGTCCGCCAGCACCGCCGCGGTCACCCGGTAGACCGCCCACCCAGGCCGCTGCAGGCCCGGCGGAAGACTGCCGGGGAACAATTCCACGAGTCCCCAGCCCAGCAGCGCGCCGATCGCCAGTCCACCGACCAGCACGCCGAGCGCTTTCCACCCGGCGCCGCGGCGCACCTTGGTGTAGAACTCCGGCCATGCCGCGATGAGCACGCCGATCACGGCCAGGTGCACCACCATCGCCACCAGCGCGTGAATACTGCCGCGCTCGGCGAAGGCCATGCCGTTGACCACCGTGTAGATCGCGAGATAGCCGATCAGCAACCACCAGGCGATCCGTTTGCGGCTGGTAATCGCGCCGGCGGTCAACCCGACCACCAGCGCCCACATCAGGTTCGTGTCCGGCGCGTCGAAGTAATAGGTATCGATATAGCGGCGCGGCACCTGGGTCAGGAAACGCAGCGCGGGCGAGAGGCTCCACAGGAAGCACAGCACCGCGAATACACCGAGCGTCAACCCCGCGATATGCGGCACTTCCGAAAGTCGGCCATGACCACGGTGTGGAACCGGCGGAGTCGGTTTATCCACCGCCGGTGTTGCGGTGTCGAGGTGTTGCTGGGCTTGCGTGGAGGTCACGGAACCAGTGTGTACGTTAGTGTGTCGGATTTGCCAAGCCTGCGGCGCGCGTGTTTGTGCGGTGTTTGTACGGTCCGGACTCGAGCGCGGCGTGTTCGCCGCCGAGAAGGCTCGACGACGAACTTTTGTGATTCCGCGCTGACCTGGGCGGAGCGGCCGACCAAATCGGTGTGAATTCGTTGCATACGGTAGAGACGTTCCGATTTCTGCGCGGAGCGGGAGTGCGGCATAGTTGCCCGGAGATCGCTGGGGACCTGGGGCGGTGTTCGGCGAGTTCGGATGGGGTAGTAAGTATTTACCCCATGTCGGAACCAGTCGAAGTACCGATCGATGACGACGTTATTCGGCTCGGCCAGTTTCTGAAGCTGGCCAACCTGATCGATTCGGGTTCGGAGGCGAAGACGGTGATCGCCGCCGGATTGGTGCGGGTGAACGACGAGGTGGAACTGCGGCGCGGGCGGCAACTGCACATCGGTGATGTGGTCGCGCTCGCCGGTCACAAGGCGATCGTGTCCGCCTGATCGCCGCCGGGTCGCGGCGAACGGGCGGATTCGGGCGCGCCGCCGCACCGGCTCAATCCTCGGCGCGTACCACGATGCCGTCGTGGTCGCTGTAGAGCATGTCGCCGTGGACGAAGGTGACCCCGCCGAACTCGACCGGTACATCGCGGTCGCCGCTACCGGTTTGGGTGCTCTTGCGCGGGTTGGTGCCCAGCGCCTTGATACCGATGTCCAGGGTGCGCAGGATGGCGGAGTCGCGAACGGCGCCGTTGACGATGACGCCCGCCCAGCCGTTCTCCACGCCGCGCCCGGCGATGATGTCGCCGACCAGCGCCGTGTGCACGCTCGCACCGCCGTCCACCACCAGCACCTTACCCTCGCCCGGCTCGCCGAGCGTCTGCTTGACCAGCAGATTGTCCTGGAAGCAACGGATCGTGGTGATGCGTCCGGAGAATGTCGCCCGCCCGCCGAACTGGATGAACTGCGTGTCGCAGCTGCGGATTTCCGGGCCGATCTCGTCGGCCAGATCTGCGGTGGCGATTACATTCTGCGATTCCGTCATGGCGTTTATTTTCCAGCGCCCGCGGCGCTGGGTGTTCGCGGCCCCCTATGGCTCGCGTCCGAGCGTCAGGCTTCGCTCGATGGCGCGTCGGCTGTCCTCGCGCGTGGTCGATGGCGCGTTACTTCTCGGGGGCGGCGGCGTTATCTGTGGCCGTAGCGCAGTTCGTACAGGTCGCGGTCGTGTTCGGTGCACTTTCCGTGGTCGACCAGGTCGGGGTTCAGGCCGTGCTGGACCAAGCGGAAGCGGCGCCAGACGTAACTCAGCGCGACCGTGAAGACGATCAGCGGAACGATCATCATCACGATCAAGCCGATCTTCAGCGGCATCGGCCCGGGGAACAGCAGCACCAGGGCGAAGAACGGGATGATCGGCCCGATGAAGCGGACGAGATAGCGTTCCATGGCCCCGTGTCCGACGAGGTCGTGGGTAACCCACTCGTGCAGCTCCTCGGGGAGCTCGCGGCCGAGATCGTAGGCGATCCGCTGCGTGAACGTGGGGGTTTTCATGCCTCCAGGCTATGCCTGTGATATAAGGCACCGCCAGGTCTCGACGCGGGTCATCCACGTCCGTGTCGGCGCTCGTACTCCAGCCGCTCACGCTCGCCCCGGCGGCGGGCGTCGGCATCCGCGAGCGCGGGGTCGAGACCGTGCTTGATCAGCCGATGGCGCCGGTAGACGTACAGCAGCGCCACGGTGAAGTAGATCAGCGGGATGTACAACAGCGCCATCATCGCCAGACCCATCCACAGGGGGCCGGGCAGCAACAGGAACAGCATGAGCACCGGAAGCACCGGCACCAGAAACCGCAGCAGGTAACGCCGCGTAGCGCCCGGCCCGACCAGATCCTCCCGCACCCAATCGGACATCGATTCCGGCAGGGTCCGACCGAAGATATAACCGATCCGCTGTCCGACCGAGGGTGTAGCACTCACCCCTCCAGCATGACAGCCCGAGCCTCACCTACGGTCTGACGGCCGGTGGCAGCCCGAGCCGAAGTCGCGGCAAATCAAACAGAGCGCGCGTGGAACGCCGCTATCTGGGTGACGAGGTTGTGGGTGGTGTGCTGCACGGCGATCTTGACGAACGGCTCGATGGTCTTGCCGAGGGCCCGTCCCGCCAAGCCGCCGGGCACCCGGAAGTCCACGATCGCGTCGACCGTGCACAACCTGTCGCCCTTGGCGTGGAACAAGAAGGTGGATTCGACGTCGAAACCCTTGATGGACTCGACGCCGATGGCGAAGTCCCTCTCCCAGCGGATCACGCGGATCCGCGACTTCAGCGAGGCGGGCCCCAGCTTCATGTGCCCGTCGAAGGTGGCGCCGACGCCTTCGGTCTGCTCGCCGACCGGGGTGAAGGACTGGATACCGTGCAGGAACCGCGACAGGTTCCGGTAGTCGTTCACGTAGGCGAACGCGGACTCCGCCGAGGCCACGCAATCCTCGACGATCTTCACTTCGGTCATGCGCAGACCTTAACGGGTGCGCTCGGACATAGCCCGTCCTCAGCCCGCGCATGGCCGGAGCGAAGGCGGAGGTACGCACAACCGGGACGCGGAGCCGCGGCTCAGGCTGTTACCGCGAGGGTCGCGGCGAGGCCGAAGGCGAGCGCCATCACGACCACCTCGGCTACCGCGCGGCGCAGCGAGTCCTTCGCGTCCATCCGGTGGTCGGCCGCCTTCGGCACCCAGCTGCGCCGCCACCACCAGCCGAGCGCGAGCAAGCCGAGCAGCACCACGGTCTTGGCGAGCAGAATCCGGCCGTAACCGGTGCTGACGAACGGAGCCACCCCACCGACCCGGATCAGCCCGTTGAGCACCCCCGTCACCGCAACGACCGCCACCAGGGGCAACGCCACCGCCGAATACCTGGGCAGCACGGCCGCCCACTCGCCCCGGGTCCGCACGACCAGCGTCAGCGCGACCAGCAACCCGAACCAGGCGCCCGCCGCCAACGCGTGCACCGCGGCGAGAACCGACCCGAACGCCTGTTGCGACATGTGCCCGGTGATCGGCCGCAACGCCAGCGCGACCGCCGCGAACACCAGCACCAGATCGGCGGAGGCGGACTCGGGCCGCCGGAAGGCCAGCGCCGATCCACCGGCCACCGTCGCGACGCCGACCAGGATCGCGATCCCGACCTGCCCGCCGCTGACGTCGACCAGATAGGTGCCGAACTCTCCGGCGCCGAGTCGGCTCACCGGAACGCCGACCACCTCAGCGGCCTCGAAGACCAGCACGGCGAATTCGGCCACCGCCCAGATGCCGGCGAGCACCGCGAGCAGCCGCCACGGTGTCCGCGCGCGCGGCGCCACTCTGGGCAGCGCGGCCAACCCGAGCGCGGTGGCCCCGACACCGTCGGCGACCACCCGGACCACGGCCTCCCCCGGCAGCGGTCCGGGAAGGATCAGGACCCAGGCGAGTACGACGCCCAGCAGCCCGGCCGGGAAGGTCAGCAACACCGCGGGCCATGGCATCCGGCCGGGGGCGCGCCGAGCGCCGTCCCGGCCGCCGGTCTTCACGTCGCTCACCGCTTCTGGTCGCGGCTCCTGCCGCCGAACAAGGCGAACGCGAGTCCGCCGCCGAACAACACGACCGCGCCGACGACGAACACCCACAGCGGGATCCCGTCCGAGCCGTCCGAGCTGTCGTTCGCCTTCGCGTTCGGCTTCGGCCCCGGCGTGCCGTTGCCCGGCTTGCCCAGCGTGAAATGGCGTTTGCCGCTGACCGGGTGCCCGTCGGCCGAGGTCACCCGATAGGCGATGGTGTATTCGCCGACCGGGCCCAGCTCGCCTACGGCGACGCTGACCGTCTTGCCCTCGACCACCGGATCGCCCTTGGACCACAGATTGCCGTCCGGTCCGACGACGGTGAGCGACGGGAAGCTGGGCTGGAGTTCCTCGTTGAACGTGACGCTGGCGCGGTCCGGGCCCGCGTCTACGGTCGCGTTCTCCTCCGGGACGCTGCCGGTCGCGGCGGAGTGCGCGGCGGCGACTCCCGTTGCGCCGATGCCGAACCCGAGCAGAAACAGTCCCGCCACGAGGGCGGCGAGGAGGCGGCGGCTCATGCGCGCCGCCCGCGGATCACGTTGCCGACGCCGAGCGCGACACCGAGCAAGCCGAGTGCCAGACCGATGCCGCCGAGCCAGCGGGCCGTCTGGTCCTCGTGGTCGGCGTCTTCGTCTTCGGCTTCGCTGCTCACCGCGTGCCCGTCCGCGTGGTCTTTCGCGGCGGTCAGGGTGATCGACGGGGCCGGATGTTCCGGTTCGTCGCCGTTCTTCTGGACCGGTTGATCCCAGCTGACCACCTTGCCATCGGAATAGGTCTGCTTGGCGGGGAAGCTCACCGAATCCAGGGCGGGCAGTGGACCGACGGACAGCGCGAAACGCTGGAACTGTCCGGGTGGGATGCCCGGCGCGCCGGGATCGGCGGTCCAGGTGATCGCGGTGATCTCCTTCTTGTCGTTGCGTTCGACCTTGGCCGACCATCCGGGAATCGGTTCGTTCCGAGCGGATTTCAGGTTGGGCAGGGTGACGGTGAGCGCGGTGGTGCTGGCGGTGTCCGATTCGGTGGGCACCCGGAAGGTGGCGACGGCGTATCCGCCTTGCGCCGCGCCGGGCGCGTCCACCGTGACGTGTGCCGCGGCGGCGCCGCCCGCGAGCAGAACGAGCGCCGTTGTGGCGACCGTCGTCGTGAAGGCGCGCGAAATCGAGTTGGACATGCTGAAGTCTCCTGTGCGAGAGGAATGGGTGTCGGAGGATCAGACCGACACCGGCGGCGCGCGAGGACCGAGCGCACCCAGCGCAGCACAGCGATAGGGCGGAAGGCCGGAATCAGCCCAGAACGGCGCGCCGGCGATTCGCATCCGCCGCGGCGGAGCGAGTATCACGCGCAGTGCACCGGAGGCGGCGGCGAAAAGCCGCTCGGCGAGGACGATCAGTGCCGCGCAACCGACCGTCGCGACGGTGTGCGCGAGCAGCATCCATCCGGTCGGCAGCGGGGAAGTCGTTGTGGCGTGCGTGGTTCCGGAATGGTCGTGGTCGACCAGCACCGACAGCGCGGCATGGCTCAGCAGCTGGCCCGCGCCGAGCAGCCCGGCCACGACGGACGGGCGCAGGCACGCTCGCGCGGTTCCCGCGGCCGAGCCGACTCCGGCGGCGATCAGCAACAGCAGCGTCAGCTCGGTGGAGCCCGGCGCACCGCCACCCGCCGCACCGTGTGCGGCGACGGCGAGCACGCCGACCAGCACGCCGACCAGGCCGCCACGCAGGTGGCCGGTGATCGGGTGCGGAGACATCGGGACGAGGAAACTCAGCGCACGCCGAGCCGGGCCAGGATGTCCGACTCGATCCCGGACAGCTCGTGGGAGATCGACGCGTGCACGGAACGGCGGCGATTGGCGGGCATCTGGTCGGAGGTGTGCACGGCGGCCGTCAGGCTGCCGAGGCGGTCCTTGGTGGCGGCGACGAACTTCTGCGCCTCGCCCTTGTCCTTGCCGTCCTGCGAGCCGATCTTCGTCAGCGCCGCTTCGGCATTCGTGATCCGCGCCTGCAGCTTCGCGCCGTGTCCGGTGAAGTCGCCGAGCTGCTCGATGCCGACGCCGAGCTGCTGGGCGCGGCGGGTGTCGAGTTGTCCGCGCAGGAAGGTCGCGCCGCGGTAGGCGAGCGGAGCGAGCACCGGGATGAGCACACGGGCCACCCCGAGGTATTTCTTCACCTGACCGGCGCTGAACGGATCGCGTTCGGCCTTGGCCGCCACCTTCAGCGCGGCCTTCTCCTCCGCCTGGAACGTCGCGATCTGCGCCTTGGCGACCTTGCGCTGGGTGCGGGCCTCGGCCCGGCGCGCTTTGCGGTCGTTCTTCGCGACGAGCTTGGCCTCCATCACGGCCTTGTGCTTGAGGGCTTTCGCCTCGGCCCTGCGGCTCGGCCGCCGCTTGCGCTTCGTGAACAACCCCATCGAAGGCCCTCCGTCATGCTGGTTCGCCATGGCAGTACGACGCCGGGGAAGCCCGTCCGCCCATGTCACACGCTTTGCCGTTACCCTATCGGGTCCACGCCGTCAGCTGCGAGGGTAGTGCGGCCCGCGCGCTCGGCGCCTGACAATTCCCATCCCAGCCGAGCGACTCGGCAGTGGGGTCGACGCGATCGCCAATGTGAGTACCGCGTATGTGCGGGTCACCGCCCCACGCGCCCAGCGCGCCGCAACCCCCGGACGCGCCCAGCGCACCGCAACCCCCGGTTTCGAGCGAAGCGAGACCGAGCATGCGCCGTGGGGGGGGGGGGGGGGGGGGGGGGGGGGGGGGGGGGGGGGGGGGGGGGGGGGGGGGGGGGGGGGGGGGGGCGGGCGGGCCCCCCCCCCCCCCCCCGCCCCCCCCCCT
>NZ_JBITBU010000010.1:175933-345611 GCF_044452545.1 Nocardia sp. NPDC051900
CGGCCCGGCTCACGTCGGTGGGGCCGCCGCGTTCGCGACGCAGTCGCCAGCGGCGGTCGCTCGGACGTGAGCCACAAGGGGGCCGCGAACACGCCGCGACGAAGTCGCGGCCAGACCAACAGAGCGCTGAAATTCAACACTGTCGGGGGGAGGGACCATACTGCTTAGCGTGGATTCGGACATCGGTGACCGGGATGGTCGCAAGCGCAACGGAACGGCCGTGGATCGGGCCACCGACGTGCCGGCCGCCTTCATCGATGCCAGGGCGCTGATCGGCTGCCGCCATCGCCTGCGTATGGACGCCGCGCACCCCGATGCATTGGCGGGGATCGTCGAGGACGCGGGCGTGCGCCAGCGCCGGGACGCCGCCGTCGCACACCGCGCCCGAGTGCGCGACGCGCTGGTCGGCGCGGACCCCGATGCCTGGGTGGTGATCGATCCCGGACTGCGCGCCGCCGAGCGCGCCGAAGCGACGATGCGCGCGTGCGAAATCGGGGCACGGCACATCTGGGGCGGACTGCTACCGCAGGAGCCGGACACCGGCAGGCGCGGAGGTTCGGAGATCCTGCTGCGCGACGTCGAACGCGGCGGCTACATCCCGATCATCGTGGTGAACCACAAGGTGACCGACCCGCGTCAACCCGAGCGCGCCGACTTCCACCCGACCACCTCGGACCCGTATCACTGGGACCCGCAACCGGATCCGCACCGCAAGCTACGCCAGCAGCCCCGCGACCAACAGCGGCTCGCCCACCTGCACCGGATGCTGCAACGGCACGGCCTGGCCAGCCCCGCGCTGGTCGGCGGCGTCATCGGCTTCGATTTCGATCGCATCCTGGTCCACGACCTGGCGCCGCTGCTGGCCGATTACGACCGCCGCTACGCCGACCGGATCGCGGTGGTGCGCGGCGAGCTGCCCACCATCCCGTCGAAGGTGCCCGAGTGCAGGCAGTGCCCGTGGTGGACGCGAGGAGTCGATGGCCCGAGCTGCGAGGGCTGGCTGATCGAGCATCGTGACGTCAGCCTGGTGGCGCCCGGCTCCCGCGCCGAGGTGCTGCGCAGGCACAACGTCGAGACCATCGATGAACTCGCCGGGTGGGTGGGTGAGGAGCCCGAGGATTGGCAGCACGGCCCGTTCGACGAGGCCGTGGTCACCGCGCGGGCGTGGATCGTCGGCGCCCCGCTGGTGCGGCGGGTCGAGAGCGTGCAAGTGCGGCGGGCGGACGTGGAGGTCGACGTCGATCTGGAGAGCTTCCAGGAGTACGGCGCGTACCTGTGGGGAACGCTGCTGAACGGCGTGTACCGCCCGTTCGTCACCTGGGACCCGTTGCCCACCGAGGACGAGGGCCGCTCTTTCGGCGAGTTCTGGACCTGGCTGATGACGGTGCGCGCCGAGGCGACCGCGACGGGCAGAACGTTTGCCGCGTACTGCTATTCGCGCACGGCGGAAGACAAGTGGCTGTACGAATCGGCGCGCCGGTTCGCGGGCAGGCCCGGCGTGCCGACGGTGGAGCAGGTGCGCGCGTTCGTGGACGGACCGCAATGGGTGGACATGTTCCAAGCCGTCTCCGACCAGTTCATCTGCCCGAACGGCAAGGGGTTGAAGAAGATCGCGCCGGTCGCCGGGTTCTCGTGGCGTGATCCCGAGGCGAGCGGCGAGGCGTCGATGAGCTGGTACCGGCTCGCGGTCGGCTACGACGGCGCCACGCCCGACGCGACCCAGCGCACCCGTTTGCTGGAATACAACGAGGACGACGTCCGCGCCACCCAGGTGCTGCGCGAATGGATGACCACCCGCGCCGACGCGGAGGTTGCCGGTCTCGCCGATTTCCGGCAGGTTCCCGATGCGCGGTCGCCCGGGACCGTCGCGGGTTACGCGGCGGCCCCACCTTCGGCTCCGTAGTCATCGCACGGCGGTACCATCGCGACCGTGACAGAGCACGTCGAACAACTCGAGTTCCAGGCAGAGACCCATCAGCTGCTCGAGCTGATGATCCATTCCGTCTACTCCAACAAGGACACCTTCCTGCGGGAGCTGATCTCGAACTCCTCCGACGCGCTGGACAAGCTGCGGCTGGAGTCCTTCCGAGACAAGGATCTGCACGTCGACACCTCCGACCTGCACATCGAGCTGGAGGTCGACAAGGACGAACGGATCCTGACCGTCCGGGACAACGGCATCGGCATGTCGCGCGCCGAGGTCGTCGATCTGATCGGCACCCTCGCCAAGTCCGGTACCGCCGAGCTGCGCAGGAAGCTGAACGAGGCCAAGTCCGAGGCCGCCGCCGAGGAGCTGATCGGCCAGTTCGGCATCGGTTTCTATTCGACCTTCATGGTGGCCGACAAGGTCACCCTGACCACCCGCCGCGCGGGCGAGGCCACCGCCACCCGGTGGGAGTCGAACGCGGGCAGCTCCACTTACACGATCTCCGAACTCGACGAGGCCCCGCAGGGCACGTCGGTCGCGCTCCACCTCAAGCCGGTGGACGAGGAGGATCACCTCTTCGACTACACGCTGGAGTGGAAGCTGCGCGAGATCGTCAAGAAGTACTCCGACTTCATCTCCTGGCCGATCCGCATGCAGGTGGAGCGGACCGTCACCGAGGGCGAAGGCGAGGCCGCCGAGGAGAAGACGATCCTGGAGGACCAGACGCTCAACTCCATGAAGGCGCTGTGGACGCGCCCCAAGAGCGAGGTCTCCGACGAGGAGTACAAGGAGTTCTACAAGCACGTCAGTCACGGCTGGGACGATCCGCTGGAGATCATCCCGCTGAAGGCCGAGGGCACGTTCGAGTACCAGGCGCTGCTGTTCATCCCCTCGCACGCGCCGTTCGACCTGTTCACCCGTGAGCACAAGCGCGGCGTCCAGCTCTACGTCAAGCGGGTGTTCATCATGGACAACTGCGAAGAGCTGATGCCGGAGTACCTGCGCTTCGTCAAGGGCGTGGTGGACGCGCAGGATCTGTCGCTCAACGTCTCCCGGGAGATCCTCCAGCAGGACCGGCAGATCCAGATGATCCGCAAGCGTCTGGTGAAGAAGGTGCTGTCCACGGTCAAGGATCTGCAGGGCGCCGAGGATCAGGCCGGCTACCAGACCTTCTGGAAGGAGTTCGGCCGCGTCCTGAAGGAGGGCCTGCTCTCGGACTTCGACAACCGCGACACCATCCTCCAGGTCTCCTCGTTCGCCTCGACGAACTCCGAGACCGAGCTGACCACGCTGGCCCAGTACGTGGAGCGGATGCCCGAGGGGCAGGACACGATCTACTACATGACCGGCGAGACCCGTCAGCAGGTCGAGAGCTCCCCGCATCTGGAGGCGTTCAAGGCCAAGGGCCGCGAGGTGCTGATCCTGACCGACCCGGTCGACGAGATGTGGGTCGGTTCCGTACCGGAATTCGACGGCAAGGCGTTCCAGTCCATCGCCAAGGGCGAGGTCGATCTGGAGACCGAGGAGGAGAAGAAGGCCTCCGAGGCGCTGCGCGAGCAGCAGGACAAGGACTTCGCCGATGTCCTCACGTGGCTGGGCAAGACGCTGGAGGAGAACGTCAAGGAGGTGCGCCTGACCAACCGGCTCACCACCTCTCCGGCTTGCCTGGTCGGTGACGTGTTCGACTTCACGCCGATGCTGGAGCGGATGTATCGCGCCTCGGGCCAGGCGCTGCCGGAGAGCAAGCGGATTCTGGAACTCAACCCGACCCACCCGCTGGTCACCGGCCTGCGCGACGCGTACGCGGCCGAGCGGGAGAAGGCCGACGCCGGCACGGCGACCGAGCTGTCGGAAACCGCTGAACTGCTGTTCGGCACGGCGGTGCTCGCCGAGGGCGGTGAACTCAAGGATCCGGCGCACTTCGCCCACATCCTCACCGATCGGCTCACTCGCACTCTCTGAACCATCCGCGACCGGAGGACCAGCAATGTCCTCCGGTCGCGGCCGGTGCGGTCGGCGGCGTTTCGGCCATTTCTCGGTTACGGTGACGGGCGGGATGGCATATTCGCAGGACTGGGGAGTTCGCCCCCGGGTGGCGCGGTTAGATGTGGATGCCTGAAAGGATCGTCACGACATGTCCGCAAACCCGCTTGCCGTCGCCGAGCCGTGGGATCTCGTCGCCGACGGATATGACGAGTTCGCACCCGCGATAATGCAACCGTTCTCGGCGCGGGCGCTCGAGTTCGCCTCGCTCTCGCCGGAATCGCGCATCGTGGATGTCGCGGCGGGGCCGGGCACGCTCAGCCTGCTGGCCGCGGCTCACGTGGCGCAGGTCGACGCCATCGATTTCGCGGAGTCGATGATCGCGCGCTTGGCGAAGAACGCCGCTGCCGCCGGGCTGGTGAATATCCGGGCGCAAGTGGGTGACGGACAAGAACTGCCGTACGAATCCGACCAATTCGACGCCGGGTTCTCCATGTTCGGACTGATGTTCTTCCCGGACCGCGCTCGTGGGTTCGCCGAGCTGTTCCGAGTGTTGCGGCCGGGCGGGACGGCGGTGGTGTCGAGCTGGGCGCCGATCGCGGACTCGCCGCTGATGCGGATGATGTTCGGTGCCTTGACCGCGGCCGACCCGGACATCCAGGAGCCGCAACCGAATTTCCTGAGCCTGGAGAACCCGGAGGTCTTCGAATCGGAGATGCGCGGTGCGGGCTTCGAAGCCGTGTCCATCCAACGGCATTCGATCGCGCTCACCTTCGGCAGCCCCGAGGAGATGTGGGAGACCATGGTGCGCAGCAGCGCCCCGTTGGAGCTCATGCGCCACAACGTGAGCGCGGAGGTCTGGGCGCGGCGCGCCGCCGTCATGAAAGCGTTTCTCGCCGAGAAGTACCGGCCACACTGCCCGTTGTCCACCACGGCCTACCTCGGCATCGGCCACAAGCCGGGGGAATGAGAACAGCGCGCGACCCTTCGGTGAAGGGTCACGCGCTGCCGGGACTGCGGAGCGGAATTACCGCGGCGCCATGCGCAGCGCGCCGTCCATGCGGATGGTCTCGCCGTTCAGGTAGTCGTGCTCGATGATGTACTGCGTCAGCTGCGCGTACTCGTCCGGACGGCCGAGGCGGGACGGGAAGGGCACGCCCGCCTCGAGTCCCTTGCGGTACTCCTCGGTGACGCCGGCGAGCATCGGGGTGTCGATGATGCCGGGAGCGATGGTGTTCACCCGGATGCCGAACTGGGCCAGATCGCGCGCGGCCGGAACCGTCATACCGTGCACGCCGCCCTTGGACGCCGAGTAGGCGATCTGACCGATCTGCCCCTCGAACGCGGCGACCGAGGCGGTGTTGATGATGACGCCGCGCTGGCCGTACTCGTCCACGGCGTCGGTCTTGGCGATCGCGTCGGCGGCCAGTCGCATGACGTTGAAGGTGCCGAGCAGGTTGACCGTGATGACCGTGCGGAACAGCTCCAGGTCGTGCGGGCCGTTCTTGGACAGGATGCGGCCCGCCCAGCCGACACCGGCGCAGTTGACCACGATGCGCAGCGGGGCGCCGGACTCGACGACCTGCGCGACGGCCGCGCTGACCTCGTCGTTGCTGGTGACATCGGCGGGAATGAGGGTGACCCCGGCGGGCACGTTGTCGCCGGCGCGCTCGATCGACTGCGGTACGTCGAGCCCGAAGACGGTGGCGCCGAGATCGGCGAGACGCTTGGCGGTGGCGGCGCCGAGGCCCGATGCGCCTCCGGTGACAATGGCGGCGGAACCCGAAATCTCCACGATGGTCCTCTCGTTTGTGACAGCCAGTTGGCCCTTCGTCAATGGCACCCTAACCGGTACGCGGCGAACGGCCCTGCACGGCTCCCGCGACTCGTTTCCGGCGCGGGCCCTTTCCGGCAAGTCGGCGGAACCGACCGAGCAGAATGGAACAGCCCAGTCAGCTCGACCGAACACCCGGAGTCACCGAATGACCGAATCGGCCACCAGCGCACGCCTCCCCCGAGGTAGGCACGGCCTGCCACGGGAGCAGGTGATCGCTTCGCAGCGCGAACGAATCCTCGTCGCGACGGCGGAGGCCATGGCCGAGAACGGTTACATCGGAACGTCGGTCGCGGCGATCCTCAAGCGGGCTTGCGTGTCCCGGGAGACGTTCTACGAGCAGTTCCGCTCCAAAGAAGACTGTTTCGAAGCGGCCTATCAGCGCGCGGTGGATTTGTTGCTCGACCGGATCGCCGTCGCCACCGAGAGGGAAGACGGGGCGGCCGATACCGACGCCGTGGCGCGGATGGACCGGATCCTGCGCGCCTATCTCCAGTATCTGGTGGACGACCCGGCCAGCGCGCGGTTGTTCTTGGTCGAGGTCTTCGCGGTGGGGTCGGCCGCCATCGCGCGCCGGGCCCAGCTGCAGGAGCGATTCGTCGAGTTGATCGCCGCCGTGCTCGACGCGCGGACCGACCAGCAGCGTTTCGCCTGTCAGGCCCTGGCCGCGGCGGTCGGGTCGATGGTCACCGCTCGGATCGCGGCCGGAGACTCGAGCGGTCTGCAGGCGCTGCGGGAACCATTGCTGGATCTGTTGCGTCAGGGTGGCGGACTGTACGGGGCTGCGCTGGACTCGAGCGACGAGCCATCCGCGTGAGCAGCAGCGCCGCACCGGCCAGCGCGGGAGCCAGCGCCGCGAGCCCGGCGACGGCGACACCGCCGAGGGCCGGTGCGGTCGCGCCGAGCAGGGTCGCCGCGCCGAAGTAGAGGAACAGCAGGCCCGAGCCGATGCCGATCGTGTGCTCCGGCAGATGCTTGCCGACCAGAATGCCAACCGCGATGGCGAGCGCGTCGGCGGCGACCATGCCGATGGTCGAGCCAAGCCAGACGCCTACCCAGTCGTAGTCCGTGGCCAGCGCGGCGGTCGCGAACATGGTGCGATCGCCCAGCTCGGCGAGCAGGAACGCGGACAGCACCACGAAGAACGGCGCACCGCCCACTTTCGGCGCCTTCGGCTCCGGGTCTTGCTCGCCGGTGCCGAAGTGCTCGCGCAACGTCCACAGGCCGACGGCCAGGAAGGTGACGGCGGCGATCAGCGCGATCGCCGTGGTGGGCAGCGCCGCACCGAGGAAATAGCCGATGCCGACCGAGATCAGGTGCACCGCCGCGGAGGCTGTCGCGATGCCGCCGAGCACCACCCACCAGCGGTAGCGCAGCGCGAACGTCAGCGCCATCAGCTGGGACTTGTCACCGAGCTCGGCGAGGAAGACGACGCCGATGGTGAGCAATACGGTGGCGATCATGTGTGGCGGCTCCAAGGTCTCCGGCCTGCCGACCGGAGATATGGGGACGCTCCGGCCGACAACGAAATGGTTGTCCAGGCCGAAGGTCTCGCCCACCGGCCGGAAGCCGGTTCACACAGCCGGACCCGGCCCGAGCGGGCTCGGCGGGTCAGTATGTCGACTGTGCGATTGGGGGCTACTCCCCTTCGCTGCTTGCGACTCTACCGCCACGTTCCGCTCGTGCCAACCCGCTGTAATCGAAATCGCAATGCGCACAATAAGTTTGGCGATCCACGTGCGGAATTTCGGTTACCCTCACGCGGCCAGCAGCATAGCCAGAACCGCGGTGTCGGGATCGCTGATCGGGTCCAGTCCGACCCGGCTGACCAGCGAGGTCACGGTTCCGTCCGACTCCGCCTCGACCCACGCGGCACGGTGTTCCAGCCCCAGGTGGGGCACGCCGGGCAACAAGACGCACCCGGAGGCCGCACCCGCGCATTCGGGCAGCGTCGGGCGGGTTTCGGACGGCGGATGCAGCATCAGCAACGCCGGTGGCACATGGTCGGCGAAACGGCCGGGTTCCACGGCCTCGTCGCCGAGCACGGGCCCTTCGGCCAGCACCAAGCCGACCGTGCCCGGGGCGGGGTCGTCGGGCAGGTCCTCACGGACTCCGAACACCGTCGAGGTGGTCAGCAGCCCGGGTAACGTGGCCACACGCACCGCTAGGACCAGCACCTGCGCCCACTCCTTGGTGGTGTCCGGCCAGCGGCCGGAGATCAAGAAGCCACGCAGCGACCCGCGCGAATGGAACGGCGTGATGCCGATCGGTTCGTTCGTGCGCATTCCTGCCTCCCGTTGTCGAACCCGGGGGCGACCTTGCCCGTCCCTTTGGTGTGGATTTCCCGAATATGAACCACGAGTCACCTGGCACACAAGTACCAAAGAGTGCCAATCGGGCGGCCGGGGGCGTGGAGGAGGGCAATCCGGCTGCGCACTCGACGGATCCCGCCCCACCTCAGGGACTCCGGATACGCGCGGGGCGGGTGGCGTTCTCGGCAACATGTCCGCGTCACCGGAGAACAGAACGGGCCCGCGAATCCGGCCGCGCGTGGCGGACGGATTCGCGGACCCGGTTCCGGCGTGCCGAACAGGCTCAGCCGAAGATGAGGCCCTTGGCCTGCGAAGTCGCCTTGGCGAAGCGCTCCTGCACGTCGGCCCAGTTGACGACGTTCCAGAACGCGGTGACATAGTCCGCCTTGACGTTCTTGTACTGGAGGTAGAAAGCGTGCTCCCACATGTCGACCTGCAGCAGCGGGATGATGCCCAACGGGACGTTGGCCTGCTGGTCGTAGAGCTGGAAGGTCAGCAGCTTCTGGCCGAGGGTGTCGAAGCCGAGCACCGCCCAGCCGGAACCCTGCAGGCCGTTGGCCGCGGCGGTGAACTGCGCGCGGAACTTGTCGAACGAACCGAACTGGTCGTCGATGGCCGCGGCCAGTTCGCCGACCGGCTTGTCGCCGCCGTTGGGGGAGAGGTTCTTCCACCAGATGGAGTGGTTGACGTGCCCACCCAGGTGGAACGCGAGGTTCTTCTCGTGCAGGAAGATGGCGCTGTGATCGCCCGACTCGCGAGCGGCTTCCAGCTTCTCCAGTGCGGTGTTCGCGCCCGCGACGTAAGCGGCGTGGTGCTTGGAATGATGAAGCTCGTTGATCTGCCCGGAGATGTGGGGCTCCAGGGCGCTGTAGTCGTAATCCAGATCTGGCAGCGTGTACTCGGCCACGTTGTCCCTTCCTATGTCGGGCTGGTTGTGCCCCGTTCCGGACACAGCCAACCATCATTCGTACACCCGGTCGATTCCAACTCGGGCCCGCGCCCGCGCATTCCGGTGACGCCGCTCACACCTAGCGCGTCGCGCACCGTCACATCACGCACATCGGCCCCACTGGAAACTCACGCGTAGCATCGAACCATGTCGTGGTACGACGAACTAGTGGGGCGTCTGAGCCTCCCCGAACCCGCCATGGTCGCTCCCGAGCAAGCCCTGCCCGGCCGGGCGGAACCGCTCGACGTGCCGGATACCCACTACGTCAACGGTCACCCGATCCGCCCGCCGTTTCCCGAGGGGCTCCAGCTCGCGGTCGTCGCGATGGGCTGCTTCTGGGGCGCGGAGAAAGGCTTCTGGGAACTCGACGGCGTCTACTCCACGGCAGTCGGTTATGTCGGCGGGTACACGCCGAATCCCACCTACGAAGAGGTATGCAGCGGACGGACGGGCCACGCGGAAGCGGTGCTCGTCGTGTTCGATCCCGCGGTGATCGGCTACGCGGGCATCCTCAAACACTTCTGGGAGAACCACGATCCCACCCAAGGCATGCGGCAGGGCAACGACCGC
This sequence comes from Nocardia sp. NPDC051900, assembly GCF_044452545.1. Classification (NCBI taxonomy): domain Bacteria; kingdom Bacillati; phylum Actinomycetota; class Actinomycetes; order Mycobacteriales; family Nocardiaceae; genus Nocardia; species Nocardia sp. NPDC051900. Next base: position 185,509 of record NZ_JBITBU010000010.1, read on the forward strand.
GGCACCCAATATCGTTCGGCCGTCTTCACCTTCGGCGCCGAGCAGGCCGACCTCGTCGGCTCGACGGCCGAGTCCTACGGTAAGCGGCTGGCCGCGGCGGGATACGGGCAGATCACCACGGAGATCACGCCGCTGCCCGGGCTGGCGGCCTTCTACTATGCCGAGGGCTATCACCAGCAGTACCTGGCCAAGAATCCCGGGGGATACTGCCCCGTCCACGCCACCGGAGTGAGTTGCCCGGTTGGCACGGGCGCCTGAGCGCCGAGGTGCGACGAACCGCACCCGAATGTGCGGTTCACTCGCGACGGTTCGGCGATCAGAGCGGCGGCGCGATTCCCGGACGACTGGCTCGCGGGTCGCCCGCATCGTGCGCCCGCCACCACCGCGCGCCGCCCGCGACGAAGTCGGCCAGCGGGATCTGCTTGCCCCGCGCGTCGTGCACGGTGATGCCGTCGAACCACACTCGGACGTCCAATTCGCGCGGATCGATGCCCTCCTCCTGGGAGAACTCCAGAACATGTGCGGATTCGCGATCACCGATGCGGGTGTCGAAGCTGAGCAACTCGCTCCACAGCGCCCAACTGCTGTCGTCGAGATCGATGAACTCCCAACCGTGCAGCCGCCCGCCGCCGAAACTACGGATCGCCTCGTCCAGGCCTTCCAGTCGCAGCGGCAGCACCCTGGGTTCCAGGTCGTCCCAATGCTGCGTCCGCAGTGACGCGGCGACCCGGCTCACGCCGGTGAACGTCACCTGCACCCGATAGTCCTCCGCCGCCGTTCCGCGTTCGGGAAGAGTCAGCACTTCGAGGTCGAGTCGCAGTTCTGCGGCGGCCTCGTCGATCGCGAGGCCGAGGCACGTGGCCTCGGACAACGCGATATTGAGCCCTGCGATGTCCATTCCGTGGCGTAGCCCCCTGCTCACGTTCATGCGCCCAGGCTACCGATCGTCTTCGCCGGATCGCGGGATTTCGGCGGCGTTCTGGATTCGATGGAACCGAATGCGCCTCGGCGCCGTCCAAGTAGATATCGGACCCTCTTCGGCCGCGGGTTCCGATGTCGGCGACGAATGGCCGCTCCGGGATTGGTATGGAGGGGAGTCCCGGATCGGCCATTCGCATCGCTCGACCGTTAGGGGCTGATCCGTACTTCGATCAGGTAAAGCGCGCCGAGAACGGACCAATGGTTCGCAACGACAGCAGGTCGATAGCTGATCAGTTGCTAGAAAGCCGGTTCAATCCGGCGAAACGCCTTCGACACCTGCGCCTTGTGGATCGAGCTGTGGATTATGTGGATAACTTCGCCCGAGTTATGCACAACCAGCATCGGGCGGGTGCGCGGTCGAGTTCCGGAGGGGAGAACATACCCGAAGTCGTGGCTCCCTGTCGAGGTCGCTCCCCTGGCATGGAACTGCACGGCGGTCCGCCACGCATGGCAGGATCGAATCTGTGACGAGCCCCCACGTTCCGTCGGTCACGGTGGAGGACGTGCCTGCCGAATTCGACAGCAGCGCGCCCGCGTCGGCCGACACGCCGCGATCGATCCTCCTCGACGTCTGTGAGGACGACGAGTGGCGGCTCGGACACGCCCCGGGCGCGATCCACATCCCGATGGTCGACGTTCCCGCCCGGATCGACGAGCTGGAGTACGACGCGGATCTCTACATCATCTGCAGGCAGGGCGGTCGGTCGCTTCAGGTGGTCGAATATCTCACGCACATCGGCTATGAGGCCATCCAGGTCAACGGGGGCATGGTGGCATGGCAGCACGCCGGCCGCCCGCTGGTCGCGGAGGGCGACCACGAGGCGAAGATCTACTGACGAAAGAACGAGGTGCGCGGGTGAGTACGGTGGTGCAACCTTGTGCGCGCTGCGGTGCGCGCTGGGCCGTGCAAGGGGCGCCGATGCACTGGTGCCCGCGCTGCCGCGGCGTACTCCTCTCGCCGGGGCCGATCGACGCGCCCGCCGACCGTCGCAACTACCGCTGGGTGGCGCGCAAGCCCGACCAGCGAGGTCGGCGAGCGCAGTCGTCCGTCCGACCGGCCCCGCCGAGCCGCACGCCTCGGTACACGCAGATCCCGCGCTGGGGCCTGATCGACCCGCCACCGCACGCGGGCGGCGCGGCGCGTCGCCCGTTCGGCAAGTTGACCCACTCGGTGATCAGACTGCTCGTCGCGACCGCCGTCGTCTTCGGACTCGCGGCCGTCGCCGAACTGGCGCGCTACGGGGTGTTGCTGCGCAACCGGACGCGCCTGATCCACCCCGCCGTCCTCTTCGCCTCCGACGCGTTCGTGATCGGCGCCGGAGTGCTCGCGGTCGTGCTCGCGCTGCTGGCGGCCGCGGCCACGGTCGGAAGACTGATCGAGATCAGGCGCTCGGCCTACGCCGCCACGGGCAGGCGCGACCCGCGTTCGCCGCGAGCGCTCGCGTTCGGCTGCCTGATTCCGGTGGTCAACCTGTTGTGGCCGGGGGTCTTCCTGAGCGAAGTGGCCGCGTTGCAGGGTGATCCCAGGACGGGACGGGCGGTTCGGATCTGGTGGGCCGCGTGGGTCTTCGGCGGCCTCGTCACGGTGGCCGCGCTACTGTGGCGGACCGCGGATTCGTTGCAAGCCGAGGCGGACGGGGTGCTGTTCACCGCGTTCACCGACGCGGTCGCCGCCGTGGTCGCGTTGCTGACCCTCTGGGTGTTGCGCACGATCGAGGGGCATGACCTGCTCGGTCGCGGCCGGACCGCGCGCCGCTGGCTGATCGCGGTCGACCCCGCGGTGCCGGTGATCGAGCCGGTGCATCCCGGCGGACGTGCACAGGCGGGCGCTGACGCGCACGAGGACAACGGTGCTGAGGACCGTGAGCAGGAGGAGGTTATGGCCAAGTGAGCCAGGGCAGTCGCGCGCCGTTCGTCGTCGCGCATCGAGGCGCCTCGGCGGCGCGCCCCGAGCACACGCTCGCCGCCTACGAGTTGGCGCTCCAGGAGGGCGCCGACGGCGTCGAGTGCGATGTCCGGCTGACCAGGGACGGACATCTGGTGTGCGTGCACGACCGCACCGTCGACCGGACCTCCTCGGGCAGCGGTCTGGTCAGCGAGATGACGCTGGAGGAGCTGCGCGCACTGGATTTCGGCGCCGACGGCGATCCGGCCTCGGTGCTGACCCTCAGCGAGCTGATCAGCCTGGTGCTGGACTGGCGTAGCAGGCCGACCAAGCTGTTCATCGAGACCAAGCACCCGGTCCGCTACGGCGCGCTGGTGGAGAACAAGCTGCTCGCCGAGCTCCAGCGCTTCGGCATCGCCACCCCCGCCTCGGCGGATCATTCCCGCGCGGTCGTCATGTCGTTCGCGGCCACCGCCGTGTGGCGCATCCGCCGCGCCGCCCCGCTGCTGCCCACCGTCCTGCTCGGCGAATCGTCGCGCTACCTGGGCGGATCGGCGGCCACCACCGTCGGCGCCACAGCCGTCGGCCCCTCGGTGAAAACACTGCGCGAGCACCCCGACCTGGTCGACAAGGCCGCCGCCGCCGGCCGCGCCACCTACTGCTGGACCGTCGACGACCCCGACGACGTCCAACTGTGCGCCGACCTCGGCGTCAGCTGGATCGCCACGAACCACCCCGGCCGCACCAAGTCCCTGCTCCCCGCCGCCTGACCCGGTTCCGCCGGAAGGGGTTGTCGTGGCTTCCACAATCCTCGATCGTCCGTCGCTGCGACGCACGCCTCGAGGAGAGCGGAATACGGTGCGGTGCGCCACGCCCACCCGGTGAAAGTAGTTTGCGCAATCGCGCCCTGACGCGACCACGCCACCTCAACCCCCTGTTTCGAGCGAAGCGAGACCGAGCATCCGCCGTTCGCGGCCCGGCTCGCGTCCGAGTGGCCGCCGCGTCCGCGCCGAAGTCGCCAGCGGCGGTCGCTCGGACGCGAGCCACAAAGGGGCCGCGAACACCCAGCGCCGCAGGCGCTGGAAAAACAAACACAGCCGAAAAACACGGTAGGTTGACCCCTCGTGGGTAAAAGCAAGCGCAACAGTCCTAAGCCCGGTGGGAACCGGGCGCAGCGTCTCGCCGAGCGGCGGGCGGCGCAGGAGCAGGCGGCACAAGTCGTCACCCGTCCGTTCGAGGGCCTGGCCGCGGAGTGCGATCTGGTCGCGCTGCGCGAATTCGTTCCCTCGGCCACCGCCCGGTTGACGCTGGCGGCCGAGGTCGCGGCGGAGCGGCCGGTCGTGCTCGCAACGGTGCTGCCCGGCGCGGTGGCCGCGTTGGTGCGCGCCGGTGACGAGCCCAGCGGTTACGTCGGCGCGCAGGTGCAGTTCCAGGGCGCGGATCCGGCCGCCGATCTGGCCGCGGCGATCCTATGGACCCAGTCCGCCGAGCCCGGTGATTCGCTGACCTCGGTGGAAAGCGTCGCGGGAGGCCCGCGGCTGGCCGATGTCATCGATCCCGCCGCGAGCCTGGACTTGACCGTGCACCAGGACTTCGACTGGTGGGTGCCCGCAGGGGTCGAGCCGGACCCGCAGGTCGCCGCCACCATCGAGCAGGCCAAACAGGCGATCATGCCCTCGGCGCGGCTCGGGCTCGCCGCCGACACGATCGGTGCCGCCTGGTGGGTGGACGCGGGAGAGAAGGCGCATATCCGCTGGGTGCGGCCGGAGGACGAGGACGCGCTCATGCTGGCGCTGGCCCGGTTGCACGCCTCCGGCGGTCTGCACCTCGGCGAAGGTTCCCGATTCGCGGGGTCGTTCCGCACGCATGGAGTGCTGGTCCCGGTCTTCGACCTGGACCGCGAGCGGCACCCCGACGAATGGGTCGAGCCCGCAACGGAATTCGGCGCTCGCCTGTCCGAGGCGCTGGCCGTCGACGCCCCGTTGACCTCCGACGAGCGGCGCTCCCGCGACGGCCTGCGGTCGCGTCAGGTCACCTTGCGCTGAGCCCGGATATCGGGAAACTTCGGCGGAAAGGCTCTTTTTCGGCGGCCGTGTTTTCCGGTTGCCGCCGGTGCAGCTGGGAATATAGGAAAGACTCACCAAACCACTGCGAAATGTGGTGGAACCGTCGTTCGTTTACGCCGACATTCCGACTCGCCGTCCGATAGAACGCTCAACAGCGACAGGCCCGGTTCCTGATACGGAACCGGGCCTGTTTCACCTATTCGGCGAACGCCGTCAGACGGAGCCGCCCGCCGCCGAAGGCGCGCCGGAGGCGTCGCTCGGGCCGCTCATTTCCCGGGCGACGAATTCCTCCAGGTCGAACAGGTTCGATCCGGCGCGATCGGCGATGGTGAGCAGGGTGGTCATGTTCGCGACTTCCTCGACCTGCTCCTTGAGGAACCACTGCATGAACTGTTCGCCCAGGTAGTCGCCCTCTTCGCGGGCGGTGCTCGCCAGCTGGATGATCTGCTCGGTGACCGTCTTCTCCTGGGTCAGTGCGAGCGCGATCGGCTCCCTGGCGTTCTCGAACCGCGATTTCGCGGCATCGATGCCGGAAATATCGACGCTGATATCCCGGTCCAGGAAGTACTGCACGATCATCATCGCGTGATTGCGTTCCTCGACGGCCTGCTTGTAGAACCGCTTGGCCAGCTGCGGGAGATCGGCATTGTCGAACCACACCGCAATCGCGATGTATTGATGCTCGGCATTGAATTCGTGCCGGATCTGATCGTGCAACAGGCTGTGAAATTTGCTGCGGGGTGATTCCGGATGGCTTGACATGGCATCGACATTAGCGCTGGTCAAGACCCATGTCATCCAAGTGCAGCCTTATTGAGGCTAGTGTTGCCTAATTAATTCTTCGCCACTCCAGCCATTTTCGGCGCCGGGATATCGGTGCGCGGCCGCGGCCGTGTCTCCCGGGCGACGAACTCCTCGACGTCGAACAACTGCCCGTCGGCACGGTCGATCACGGCCAGCAACGTGCTCATCCCGGCGACGTTCTTCACCTGATCGGCGAGGAACCACCCGATGAAGCGTTCGCCGAGATAATCGCACGGAGGTGCGGGCAGTGTGGGCCAGATCGCTGATCCGGGCGCTGCGGACCTGCTCGATATCCAGCAGCGAAGCGACCGCGCCGCGCGGGCTTTCGAAGGTGGACTCGATCTCGTCCAAGCCGCCGATCTGCACCGGGAGATCCCGGTCCAGCAGGTACTGCACCATGCGCAGCGAATTGCCGTAGTGCTCGCGTGACCGGTCGTAGGCGTGTCCGGCCAACTGTGGCAGTCTGCGTGAGTCGAAGTACACGGCGGCCGCGAGATATTGCTGGGCAGTGGTGAATCCGTGACGAATCTGGGTGCGCAGCAAGTCGGGAAAGGACTCGTCGGCCTCGTCGATGTCCGGCATGGCATCGACGCTACCGCGTCAGCAGGTCCTCCGGGATCGGACGGTCGCCGGCGAGCGCGTCGAAGAACCGGCCCGCTTTGGCCTTGTCCCATAGCAGGACGTTGCCGCTGTCGGTGTCCTCGAATCCGCCGACCGGTACCGCCGTGGCAATGGTGTCGCCACGCAGCGCCCAGCCCAGGCCGCCCAGATCCCAGATGTGGTCGCCGTTGTCGACCTTCAGCGACTTGGCGGTGTCGGTGGCCAACGGCCAGAGCTTGAACGGATTGGCCAGCGTGGCCCCACTGGTCGCCTTCTTCAGCAGGGCGGCCATGAAGATCCGCTGGTTGTTCATTCGGTCCAGGTCGGCGAGCGCGGTCGCGCGACTGCGGACGAAACCCAACGCCTGTGGTCCGTTGAGTCGCTGGCAGCCCGCGGGCAGGTCGATGCCGGCGAGCGGGTCGTCGATCGGTTTGGGCACGCACACGTCGATGCCGCCGAGCGTATCGACCACGCTGGCGAAGCCGCCGAAGCCGATCTGCGCGTAGTGATCGATCCGCAGGCCGGTGGCGATCTCCACGGTCTGGACCAGCAGCGCGGGGCCGCCGATGGCGAACGCGGCGTTCAGTTTGTCCTTGCCCTGGCCCGGGATGCTGACGTACGAGTCGCGCGGCAGGCTGACCAGCGTGGTCTTCCCCGACTGCGGCACGTGCACGAGCATGATCGTGTCGGTGCGCTCGGGGCCCACCTCACCGCCGGTGGCGAGTTCCCGCTCCTGCTCGGCAGTCAGTCCGCCACGGCCGTCGGACCCGACCAACAGCCAGTTCGTGCCGGGTGTGTCGCCGACGCGCTTGGCGTAGTTCGCCAGCGCGGGGATGCGGTTGAGCGAGTTGTCCAACTTGATGACGGCGCCGACGGCGGCGAGCACCAGGACCAGCAGGATCACCAGGAACCAGCGGAAAGGGTGGCGCTTGCGGCGCGGTCGTGGAGCCCGCGGCGGACGCCCGCCGCGTGGCGGCACCGGTGGGGGGCCTTCGCGGAACGGCCTCGGTTTCCGGGGCGGCGTGTGCGGCGGACCTTCGTGATACGGAACCGGCCGCTGTGTCGGCGCGTGCGACGGAACTTCGTGATGCGGCACCGGGCGCTGCGTGGGGGCGTGCCTGCGGGCCGGGGGAGGCGGCGGCATTCGACGCGCCTGTTCGGGCGGGACCTGCGAATACGCCAGCGGCTGTGCGTGGGGGTCGGCGGTTCCATCACGGCGCACGACCTGCGTGGGCTCGATCGGCGGCGGGCCGCCGGACCCCGGAGGCGGCATTCGACGGCGCATCGGAGGTTCACCGGGTCTGCCGGGCGGCGGCATCCGGCGCGTATGCGCGTTGCGCTGGGGGTCGTCGCCGTTCATCACTGGAACTCTACTTATCGGGCGGTTGTGACGTGCCGCATGCGGACGCGGGCGCACGCGGAAGCGGCGCTGTTCCGTAATTCGCAGGCGGCACCAGGTTGTTAGCGCTGCCGAGGGCACAGTTGCGTCACGGCAGCCACGAAACATGGCCGCGCAGAACGGTGTAGCCGATGTAGGCGACCGCATCGATGGTCGCATGGGCGAGGACCAGCGGCCACAGCCGATTGGTGCGCTGCCAATAGCGGCCGAATATGACGCCCATCATAAAGTTTCCGAGCCCGCCGCCGATTCCTTGGTACAAGTGATAGCTGGCCCGCAGCACAGCCGAGGCCAGCAGAGCCGAGTTCGCCGACCATCCGAGCCTGCGCAGCCGGGTGAGCAGGAACGCGACCACGATGACCTCTTCGGCCAAGGCGTTCGCGCAGGCCGAGAGGACGAGCGCGGGCAGTCGCCACCAGTAGTCGCCGAGCGAGGCGGGGACGATCGTCACGCTGACGCCGAGTGCGTGCGCGGCGAGATACAGCCCGAGTCCCGGCAACCCGATGATCGCGGCCAGCGTCAAGCCGGGTAGCACGTCGGCGCGCCAACGGAGCCGGTTCGCCAGCCCGATCAGTCGCGGGCCGATGCCCCCGCGCCACAGCAGATATAGGCCGAGCGCGGCCCAGCCGAGCAGCCGCAGCACGCTGAGCAGCTGGAACAGCAGGTCGATGGTGGACTGCGTGGCTCGCGACGGATTCAGCGCGACGGTCCGTCCGCCGATCCCGCCCGGGGCGAGCGCGCTCTCCACCAGCGAGAGCGCGGCGCTGAGCCCGCTGAGCCCGAACGTGACCAGCAGCACCACGGCGATCTCGAGTTTGATCGCCAGCCGCTCCCGATCGGTCGGCTCGGCCTCGTCCCACTCGGCTCTGGACTCCGCACGCATGGGTCGAATCTATTGCGCTCGTCCGCCGCGGCGTGCGGCGCGTCGGTATGTGAACTGCCTGGTGCGTCGTCGGCGTCTCCGCTGCGGCGCATGCTTCCGGGCCTGGTGTCCCAACCCGGCCCGCCACTCGGTCGAGCTCGGACATCGGGTCTGCGCGCGCTGCGGCGAGCAGCCGCCTCCGGCTCACCGGAGCATCCGTCCAAACGACGGTTCACCGGAGGAGGGTGCGACCAAGCGGCGCTGGATCAGCCCGGGCACGATGCGCTCGAGGCAGCCGGACCGCTCACCGCGGATTCGCCACAGGTCGGGATTGAACGAATCGGTGTGGTTGACGTCCGTCGTCCGCCCGCGTTGAACGAATCGGTGCGATTGTCGTTCGCCGCGTTGGTGTGCGTGTCAGCCGAGCAGCCAACCGTGCGTCGAGAATGTGTGCGCCCAGCCGATGCGCCGCCCGTCTCTCACCCTCATTCCCGCCGCTGTCACCAGCAACGCGGTCAGCGCGGCCGTCGCGCGGGTCGTCGAGTCCGGCGCTCCGCTGCGCATCGTGGTCAACTGCGGCGGTTGTCCACAACATCTGCGGGCAGGGGCCATGGAACGCTATCTCGTCCGTCTTCTCGGGCCGGTCATCCCGTTCTTCGCCTTGGTACTTCCGTTCGCCGGCCCGATGCCGCTGAAGATCGTCTTGATCGTGCGGCGGGTCAGATCCGGCGCAATCCATTGAGGAACGGGCAGCCCGCCAGCGTGCGTACGGCGCGGCTGAGCCCCTCGATGTCGTGCGCCGGTGCGCTGAACGGCAAGCGGAAGTCGTGGTCGCCGTCGTGTCCTTCCACCCGCAGCGTGAGCCCGTACCGGTCGATGGCCAGCGGGTGCACGATGCCGCGCCGCAGGTGTGGCGGCAGATGCCTGGCCAGCTGGGCGACGACGTCGGCGTGATCGGCCTGCATGTGCTGCAGCCACGCGGATTCCATGGCGCAGAACGGATCCGGCTGTGCCAGGCGCAGTTCGTCGCTGCGCACCGATTCCGCGCCGGTCGAGTCGGCCACCACCTCGGAGTCGATCACCAGCCGCAGCAGGGTGGCGCCGAAGCCGATGTCGAGCAGGCCCGGATGCGGGTAATCCTTGGCCACCTCGGTGGCCAGGGCGCGCTGCGCCTGGGTGGGCACCGCCCGTACCCAACCGCGCAGCCAGACCAACGCGCGCACCGGCTCGCGCAGCGGCAGCGGGGCGTGGTCGGTGAGCTCCAGCACCGCGGGCGCGCCGTGGTCTCCGGAGTTGCCCGCCAGGATCGCGGCGACCGAGGCCGTCGGCACCGCGATCACGGCATCGCCGCACTGCTGTACGTGGTGCACGGACGCGGGCGTCGGATCGATGCCCGGCATGGCCAGCACCGCTTGCTCCGCGTGCGCGCATGCGCTGCGCACTCGCTCGGCGGTGGACGGTGCGAAGGTCGAGGACGGACGCGGCATACAAACCTCCGTGGAGCGTGGCGCGCTTGACTGTTGATTAGGTTACCCTAAGCTAAGTGACGAGGCGGGGTTCCGCAAGCGTTCCGATCCGGCTGATCGCAGCGAACTGGATCGGTTCCGGTCGAACCGGGTTGTTACGGTGAGGGCGTGTCGGAAGGGACGGAATTCGCAGAACCGGTGCTGGTGACGTTGTCGACGCCGCCGCGGCGCAGTCTGGTCGACGGGCTGGTCCGCAACATCGGCGCAAGTCCCGCCGCGCCGACGCTGGAGCTGGACGCGCCCGACACCGGGATCGCCGACTTCCTCGCACACGTGGCCCACTCCGATACCGGCTTCGTCGCGCGCACTTCCTCGGGGGAACGGGCGCTGGCCATCGTCGCCGCCACAGCCGCCGCCCTGTGCGGCGAGGACATCGGCGCGGCCCTGCGCGCCCCCGACATCGCCTTCCTGACCTCGCTGAAACCGCCGGCCGTCGAGGCGGTCCGTTCGGTCCTGCGCGCCATCGAGACCGAGGCCGCGGACCGGGTGAACGCCGCATTGCGCGTGCTCAACGGAGGTTGAACACCGCTAGGGCGGTCCTGGAACAGATGACCCGGACCGGCAGGCCCTTCGCGATTGGTGGGGAGCCGGGCGAGCGCGCAAGTAATCTCGTAACCGTGCCGCGAATCGCGTACTTCGGGCCGTCCGGAACTTTCACCGAGATGGCTCTCGCTCAATTGGAATCCTCGGGAGCCTTCGCCGGGCCCGTCGAGCGGATCGCCGTGCCCAGCCAAGGCGCCGCGCTCGACTTGATCCGTTCCGGTGACGTCGATGGCGCGGTGGTGCCGATCGAGAGTTCCGTGGAGGGGTCGATCTCGGCGACGCTCGACTCCCTGGCAATCGGTCCGCGCCTGCAGATCGTCGCCGAGACCGAACTCGAAGTGAGTTTCACGATCCTCGGCAAGCCGGGCACGGCGTTACCCGACGTGCGCACTCTCGCCGCATACCCCGTGGCCGCCGCGCAGGTCCGGCTGTGGGTGGCGCGGCATCTGCCGCAGGCGCAGCCCTACACCTCGGCGTCCAACGCCGCCGCCGCCGAGGACGTGGTGGCGGGCCACGCGGACGCGGCCGTGTCGACCGCCCTGGCCGGAGAGCGGCTGGGATTGATCGCGCTGGCCTCCGGGGTGGCCGATCACGAGCAGGCGATCACGCGGTTCGTGCTGTGCACCCGGCCCACGGCGGCGCCGCCCGCCACCGGCGCCGACCGCACCTCGATCGTGCTCGAGCTGCCGAACGTACCGGGCTCGCTGATGCGCGCCTTCGCCGAGTTCGCCACGCGCGGTATCGATCTGACCAGGATCGAGTCCCGGCCCACCCGAACGGGCATGGGCACCTACCGTTTCTATCTGGACTGCGTCGGGCACATCGACGACACCGCGGTGGCCGAGGCGCTCAAGGCGCTGCACCGCACCGCGCGGATCCGCTTTCTCGGATCTTGGCCGGCGACTTCCGCGACCGGTACGCCACCACCGTCGGACGAAGCATCCGCGGAGTGGTTGATCCAGCTGAGAAAGGGGATGGCCGACCTATGACCGGGAGGTTGATTCTGGTCCGGCACGGCGAGACCGAGGGCAATGTCGCCAAGCTGCTGGACACCCGGATTCCCGGGTTGCCCCTGACCGAACGCGGTGCGGCACAAGCGAAGACGTTCGGTGAGGGCCTGCTCCGCCCGCCGCAGGTGCTGTTCTCCTCGGCGGCGCTGCGCGCGCGCCAGACCGCGAGCTACATCGAGGCGGCGACCGGTGTCGCCGCCATGGTGCTCGACGGACTGCACGAGGTACAGGCCGGCGACCTGGAGGGAGAACACAGCGAGGAGGCGCACCAGACCTTCCAGCGGATCTACCGTGCCTGGCACGAGGGCGATCTCACGCTGCGGGTGCCCGGCGGCGAATCCGCCCAGGATGTGCTGGATCGGTACCTGCCCGCGATCGAGGAGCTGCGGAATACGTATCTGTCACCGAATGACGCCGCGCACGGTGACGTGATGGTGGTCAGTCACGGTGCGGCCATGCGGCTCGTCGGCCGCACGCTCTCGGATGTGCGTCCGCCGTTCACCACGAACAACCACTTGGACAACACCGAGACCATCGAACTGGTACCGAAGCCGGACGGCGGGTGGGAGTGCATTCGGTGGGGACGATTCACGCCGCCATTCGGCTACGAGGTCGCACCGACTTCGGACGATCCCATGGGTTAGCGACGCTCGCTCGGTGCTTCAGGACAGCTTCGGATTCCGCGGGAACTCTTCGCGTTCCGGTAGGAAGTTGATCAGATCCTGCACGGCCGTGCGCAGTCGCGCGGGAGTCCCGCTGCTGAGCGACGTCCACTTCACACCGTCGTCGGACCTGCTCGCGGTCGCGATGAATCGGCCCGCGCGCGTGTTGAAGACGGCGATGTGGTTGTCGGCCGCGTCTCGGGTGCCATCGCCGTAGATCACACCGACGATCTCGGCATACGAGTGGATCTCGACCAGAGCCGCGGCCAAGGTCTTCGCGTCCTGGGCCGGGTTGCCCACCTTCGCCAGCCGTTCCGCGGTGGCCGCGGCGTCGCCGGTGTCGCCGAAGATCGTGGCCAGCTCTTCGGTCGGGGCGTTCATGCCGTACAGCTCGAGCGGCTCGGCATAGCCGAGTGCCGCGAGAACCGTTCCGGGCAAGTCGTTTCCCGCCTCGTCGATGACGTAGGAGTCCTGTCCCCGAAGGGCGACGACCGGGAGGTCGACGCCCTTCGCCAGACAGAAGCGGCTCACCCAACCATCGACGACCAACCGCAGCGCGATGATCCAGTGGGGCCGGTGTAGCGCGCGGAGCCGATTCTCCAGATCACGATGCAGCACATCGTCGATCAGGAGTTCCCGCTGGGCGAGCGACTCGGCGGCCGCGTCCATCGCCGCTTTGTGGTCGGTCAGATTGTCGTACCGTGCCCTCGCGTTCAGGACGACGGGAACCTCGATCTGCAGTTTCTCTACGAGGAACTGCATTTCGTCGAGCGACAGGACGACCGCGTCGAGCGTCGACGGGCTGCGGCCCGCACCGAGTACGGTCACCTAACCGTCCCGGTGAGGTCACCGCCGATGACCCCATCGGCGGTGAAGCGGCCGTCGTTGAAGTGCTCGGTCGACCGCAGGTAGTCCCGGCCGTCGTGTTCGGTCTCGTCGTCCTCGTCGCTGCGCGCCTGGTTACCGAGCAAGGGGTTGCCGTTGCCGGTGTTGGCGGGCCGGACCGGCGCCGCCTCGACGCCCTTGACCGCGACGCTCTCCTGCACCGGAGCCGTGCTGCCACCGATCGTGCCGTTGGAGCCCCAGCCTTCCGGAAGCTTGAGCGAGCCGCTGCTGATGCCCGCCGCCGATCCGAGACCGGAGAACGACACGGCACGCGTCGCCGCACCGGTAGCCGTGGCTGCCGCACCGATACCCATGGCCATGGGAGCCATGCCAGAGAAGGAGGGCGCGGAGCTGGTGGTGGCCGCCGCGATCGCGCTGCCCGCGACATTTCCGACGGTGGAGACACCGGTGGTGGCGATCGAGCCGACGGCCTGAGCGGCCTGGGTGGCAGCGCTCGCCACCCCGGGGTTGCTCAGGAACGCCTGGGTGGCGGCCACGGCAGCCTGGATCGGATCGGCCGGGACCTCGGTGGTCGTGTCCGCCGCCTGCTCGGGACTTGCCGTCCCCGCGCCCTTGGCGATCGCCGGCGGCAACAGGAACTCGGCGGGCGTGGCGACCATGGCGCTGGTCGCGGCCTCATAGGTCTCCATGACCAGCGCGGCACGGATGTCCATCGCGTTCCTGGCGACTTCGGCGGCTTCGAACGCACCGCTCAACACGCCCGGCGGGTTCGCCGACGCGGCCAAAGCGGTGTTGACGGCCGCGATCTCGGGCGGGCTCGGCATCGCCAGCGCGGCGACGGTGTAGGCGGTGGCGTTCGCCGCGGCCTTGGCGCCCATCGCGGCCGCCTGCACGCCCTGCTGCTCGGACCAGCCGAGGAAGCCGGTGAGCTTGCCCAGCGCGGCGATGCCGTTGATGCCCTGCATTCCGACGCCGAGTTCGGCCATCACCCTGGCGACCGTCGTCGTCGCGTCGATCCAGGCGGCGGTGAGCCCGCCCCATGCGGTGGCGGCGGCCGAGATCGGAATCGCGTGCGCGCCCGCGTGAAGTGTGGCCGAATTGATCTCCGACGGGCGCGCCGCCCAGATCACCCCGGTGACTCCTGCAACCATGTCTGACTTCTCCCCTGCTTAAAGCGTTGCTGATGGATCTCGCTTGCGGAACTACACCTGGATGGCGCTGATGCCGGCGGCGCGGACCACGTCGCCCGCGACGTGCTGGGCCAGCTGCATGCGCAGCGTCGCCGCGGCGTGGTGGCATTCCAGAATCGCCTGCGCGATCGCGCGATCGTGCGACATCGCCCCCTGATTGAAATGGCTCGCGCTGAGGAAGGAGACTTCCTCCGCCCCGGAGGGCAGCACGTGCGTCGCGGGCGCGGTGATCGCCGCGGCGGCGGCCAGACGTTCGGCGACGAGGTCGAGTTCGGCCGCGGCGGCGAGAATGGCTTCGGGTGCGATCAGTACATGTCCAACCATGACTCGACTCCTTCTAGTGGCTGTGGGGCGGAACCACGAGAATTCCCCCTTCGAGTGATAGGACGCGACAGCAACGCGATCGGTTCCATCGAATCCCCAATTTTTCGATCTCCGTGCCGATTACACACCCACCGCTGGTGGTGCGCAATACAGCTCGGTTCAGACTATCCCCATCCCAGCTGATGCAGGCGGTCTTCGTCAATGCCGAAATAGTGTGCGATCTCGTGGATCACGGTGATCGCCACCTCTTCCACCACTTCGGACTCGTCGGCGCAGTGTTCGAGGATCGCCTCGCGGTAGATGGTCACGGTGTCGGGAAGCGCTCCGCCGTAATGACTGTCACGCTCGGTGAGGGCGATGCCGTGATACAGACCGAGCAGATGTGGATTCTCCGGATCGCGCGGCTCGATCAGCACGACCACGTTGTCGATCGCGCGGGTCAGCTCGGGCGGGATGAGATCCAGTGCGTCGCCGACCAATTCCTCGAACCGGTCGGCGGACATCGTCACGGGCATCGGCGCTCGGCTACCTCGGCTGGGGCTGCGGCGGCAGGGGCGCGGCGCCCGGCAGCGGTGCGGGCGTGGAACGTCCGTTGTTCGGCGGCGGCACCGGAGCCTGGCCGTTGATCAGGATCTCGCCCTTGGCCGACCCGGTGATCGGCGCGAAGCCCTCCCGATCGGCTCCCTTGCCGATCATGCAGTCCAGCTTGCGGCTGCCCGCCATCCAACTGCGGGCATCGATGTAGTCGAAGAACAGCGTGAGCGTCTTGTTCCGGATGACGTCCGGCCCGCCCAGGTAGTCGGTCGACGTGCGGGTGCACTCCTCCTCGACGAACTTGTCCTGGTCGTCCTTCGCGGGCGGGCCCCCGTTGAAGTGGGCGGCCAGATCGACGGTGGAGACGATCTCCACGGCGTGCGGCTGGGCGCAGTCCACCGGATCGGTGGGCAGGTTCTGGTTGATGCCGAGGCACACGCCCGCCTCGTACACCTTGGACTGATCGTGCTCGGTGGCGCTGCCGACCGACGGCGGGGTGCCGACGCTGGCCGCGATCTGCAGGCCGCAGCGCAGGGTGCGGTCACCGTGCTGCCAGCCGTCCGGGCTCGGATACATCAGCCCGACGATGTACTTGCCGCGCGGATCGAACCGGCCCGACATGTACTTCTGCACCGCGGGCACGCAGTGCTCCTCTTTCAACTCGGTCAGGCGCAACGAGTCCGGGAACCGCGAGCCGGGACCGAACTCCTTGCCCGGATACCTGCTCATGTCGATGTCGGCCGCGACCTCGAACATGTGCTTGCTCGAGCAGTTCACCTTGGCCAGGTCCGATCGGTCCGGCTTGGTCCAGCTCAGGCAGTCGCCCTTCGCCGCGGTGCCGAACTCCTTCTCCAGCACCGGCTGCGCCGGGGCGCCGGGATTGTGCGCCTCCAGGCCCTTCTCGTTGTCGAAGCCGGTGACGAACAGCGTCACCAGGGCCGCCACCACGGCGCCGACGGCCACCGCGAGCAGGCCCCAGCGCAAGGTGGGGGCCGACAGATGCAGATCGCGCAGCTCGCCGTCGGCGAGGGCGGCTCTGGCCGAGTCGAACGAGCGCCGTACCGAGTCGGCGCGCGACGAAGCGCCGCGCTTGGGCGCCTGCGGGGACCGGGACATGCGTTCGGATGACATCGCGGTCCATCATGGCAGTGTCGGTGCCGCGGTGCCACGACCTGCCCCGATCGGCGCGGCACGGGCCACGAGCGATTCAGCCGCGCAGGGCCGAAAGGAAGACGCCGGGCAATCGGGCGGGGTTGGCGTCGGCGTAGAACTCGGTGAGCCTGCGCCCGGTGGTCGCTGCGGTGGCGTTGCCGACGAACCACGGCGGCTTCGGAGAGAGGGCGAGTTCGCCGCCCAGCAGCGAGCGCGGCACCGGCCGGAACGGGCCGTGCACCACGGTGCGCTCCACATCGTCGAGCAGCAGGGCGTTGTGCACCACGCCGATACCGCTCTGCACGTCGTCGAGGGTGTGCCCAGGGAATGCTCCCCAGGCGGCACGCGGCGCGAGGAAGGCCAGACCGGTCCAGCTGTTCACCGCGATCGCGCCGTAGCGCAGCCGTTCGATCGCGCGGTCGAAGGCGACACCGAGCCTGCGGATGGTCGTCGGATCGGCGATCAGGTTCGCGCCGAGCGTGCCGGTCAGCTCGGCGTTGGCGAAGTCCACCGCGCGTTGCAAGAACTCGCCGCCCGTGTAGGGCAACTCCACCACGCCCAGCACGGGGGAGAAGTACTCCGTGCGCAGCAGCGGCGAGCCGGTGCGCGGCAGTCCGCCGACCAGCACCCGTCCCGCGCCGAGACGCTCGGCCTCCGGGTACGAGGCCAGCGCGTCGGCGACCCGCGCGTCGCTGCCCGGGTAGTAGGCCGTGCGCTGTGGCGCCCGCTCCATGGCCAGGCGGAGTTCGGCGAGGAACTCGTCCTTGCGGTCCCACTCGGAGCCGATCACCACCGCCTGCGCGGCCACGCAGTTGTAGCCGCCGTTGTGCAGCCGTTGGGTGGCCACGTGCTCGGCCTGGTAGCGCAGATCGGCGTCGGACCAGTCGCCGGGCACCACGATGGTCGGCGAGACGCCGCCCAGTTCGCTGCTGATCGGCTTGTCCAGCAGTGGCCGGTTGTGCTGCTTGCGTTCCGCGCCCTCGGCGCCAGGGCCCCACACGATGGCGTCGTGGGTCTGCGCGCTGCCGGTCATGTGCACGTGCGCGACGTCCGGATGACGCACCAGGTAACCGCCCTGCTGCGCGCCGCCGGTGAGGATTCGCAGCGCGCCGATCTCCAGCAGCGGTTCGAACACCATCTCGAACACGGTGAACAGCGGGTCGGTGATCGGGTTGAGCTTCAGCGCGACCACCCGGTTGTGCGCGAACAGCTCGTACAGCGCGTCCAGCGGCGGAATCGAGGTGATGTTGCCAGCGCCGAGCACGGCGCCGATCCCGCCGGTCGCGGTGGGATCGAGCTGGGCGAGTCCGGCTCGCCGACGGGCGGCGTCGGCGTCGACGCCGGGACGCAGCCACACCTCGCCGCGGAAACCGTTGAGCAGCAAGCGATCGTAGACGCCGAACGGGAATACCGGCACCGCCAGTCGCCCGCCCGGCGCCTTCCGCAGCGTGATGCCCGCCAGTGGACTTCGCCCGGTCTCCAGCGCGGCCAGGGTCGCCGACAGCGCGGCCGTGGCTTGCAGCAGCGTGAGCGGCCCGGACATCCACTCCTCACCGACCAGCGCGGAGTGCTCGCCGAGATCCTTGACGACGCAGGCCGCGCGCACCCAGTCCTCCGCGAGGCGGCCGGTCCTGGCGTGGATCTCGTCGAGCAGCGCGCGGCGGCGGCGCAGCGACGTCGCGGCCCACACTTTCTCGCCCGCCGCGAGATCGGCCAGCGCGTTGTCGATGGCCGTCTCGTCGAATGGGGTGCCCACAAACCCACTATGCGCGCGATCCGAGGTGGATGGTCCGCATCCTGGGATATCGGCGTGAAAGCGCAACACACCGACTACTAGGCTGGTGGCCCATGATCGACCTCCGATTCCTGCGGGACAACCCGGACGCGGTCCGCGCCTCGCAGCGCGCCCGCGGCGAAGACCCCGTTCTCGTCGACGCGCTGCTCGAGGCGGACGCGGCGCGGCGTGCCGCGGTGGCCACCGCGGACAACCTGCGCGCCGAGCACAAGGCGATGGGCAAGCTGATCGGTAAGGCGAGCAAGGACGAGCGGTCCGCGCTGCTGGCGCAGGCGTCGGAGATGTCGGTCAAGGTCAAAGAGGCCGAGGCCGCCCAGCACGCCGCAGACGTGGATCTGGACACCGCGCACCGCGCCATCTCCAATGTGGTGCAGGACGGCGCGCCCGCGGGTGGCGAGGCCGATTTCGTCGTGCTGCAAACGGTCGGCACGCCGCGGGAGTTCGACTTCGAGCCGAAGGACCACCTGGAGCTCGGCGAGTCGCTCGGCCTGATCGACATGGAGCGCGGCGCGAAGGTCTCCGGCGCCCGGTTCTACTTCCTGACCGGCTACGGCGCGCTGCTCCAGCTGGGAATGCTGCAGCTGGCCGCGCAGAAGGCGGTGGCCAACGGCTTCACCATGATGATTCCGCCGGTGCTGGTGCGCCCGGAGGTCATGGCGGGCACGGGGTTCCTCGGCCAGCACGCGGCGGAGGTCTACCACCTCGCCGACGACGACCTCTACTTGGTCGGCACCTCGGAGGTGCCGCTGGCGGGCTACCACTCGGACGAGATCCTCGACTTGAGCGACGGCCCCAAGCGCTATGCGGGCTGGTCGTCGTGTTTCCGCCGGGAGGCGGGCAGCTACGGCAAGGACACCCGCGGCATCATCCGGGTGCACCAGTTCGACAAGGTGGAGATGTTCGTCTTCACCACGCCCGACCAGGCCGACGCCGAACATCAGCGTCTGCTCGCCTGGGAACAGGAGATGCTCGCGGCGATCGAGGTGCCCTACCGGGTGATCGACGTCGCGGCCGGTGATCTCGGCAGCTCCGCCGCGCGCAAGTTCGACTGCGAGGCGTGGGTGCCCACGCAGCAGACCTACCGGGAGCTCACCTCGACCTCCAACTGCACCACGTACCAGGCGCGGCGGCTGGCCGTCCGCTATCGAGACGAGAACGGAAGGCCGCAGATCGCCGCGACCTTGAACGGCACGCTCGCCACCACCCGCTGGATCGTGGCCATTCTGGAGAACCACCAGCAAGCCGACGGGTCGGTCCGGGTGCCGTCCGCCCTGGTCCCGTTCGTCGGTACCGACGTGCTCCGACCGACGAATTGACAACGGACGAATGACGTTCAGGTAAATAGCTACTGGTTCGCCATGCCGTATTCCCGGGATGTGGCAACCAGGGGGATTCCTTATGTCTAGGCTATTCGTCGTGCGAGGAATCGGGTCTCGCGGCGATACCCGAACCCGGGTGCGGGCCGCGTCTGCGTTGGCGACGGCTATGGTCATGGCTCGGACCACCGGGGCGTTCTACGTCATGGGCGGGGTGCTCGGTCTGCTGATCACCGCCATCGCCCCTGGTGAAGAGGGTAATCGTCCGCTGGTAGGCGGGGCGGCAGCGGTGGCGCTGGTGCTCGGTCTCACGCTGCTCGCTTGGGGTCCACGGCTGCCGCATTCGATTCATCACGTCTATGTCGCGATCGCGACGGTGTTGGTGACGATCGCGGTGCATTCGTTCCCGAACACGGTGGGCGCGATCAGCCTCGCGGCGTTCTATGTCTTCATCGCGTGCGACGCGGCCCTGTTCTTCGCCTGGTCGCAGGCCGCCGCCCATATCGCGTTCGCCTTGGCGCTGTGCCTGTGGGTGCTGCCCGCGCGGCCGGTGACGCCCGGGTTGCCGTGGTGGTCGGGCCTGATCCCGGCCGGCGTGACCTTCGGTGTCGGCGTCGTCGTCGGGATCCTGACCAGGATGGCGTCCGAAGCCGACATCGACGTGCTCACCGGTCTGCTCAACCGGCGTGGTTTCGACCGGGCGCTGAACACCGCGATCCAGCAGGCCACCAGGTCCGGGCACGGACTCGCGCTGGTGCTGGTCGACCTGGACCGCTTCCAGAAGATCAACGACCATCTCGGGCACCGCGCCGGTGACGCCGTTCTGCAGCGGGTGGCCGACACCTGGTCGAAACTTCTGGCTCCCGATCAGCGCCTGGCGCGTTACGGCGGGGACGCGTTCGCCTTGCTGCTGCCGAACACCACCGAGCAGGCCGCGATCCTGCTCACCGAACAGCTGCGCGCCGCGGTGACCACCGGCTGCTCGGCAGGCGTGACCTCCTGGCAGCCGGGCGAATCGGGGTCGCTGCTGGTCAGCCGCGCTGACGTCGGCCTGTACCGGGCCAAGCAGGCCGGACGCAACCGGACGGTACTGGAGTCCTCGCGGCAGCTGCCGCTGGCGGTGGAACTGCGCGAGGCGATCGACCGGGGCGCCCTCGACGTGCACTACCAGCCGATCGTCAGCCTGACCGAAGGCGGCGGCAAGGCCGTCGGTGTGGAGGCGCTGCTGCGCTGGTCGTCGAGCGCGCAACCGGATGTCACCACCGAGGGCTTGATCCGCGTCGCCGAGGAATACGACCTCATCGCCGATCTGGACGAACTGGTGCTGCGCCGGGCCTGCGCGGACGCCGCCCGATTGCAGGAAACCTTCGCCCAGCTGGATCTCACACTGAACGTGAACGTCAGCGGGCTGGAGCTGGCCGAGACCGGTTACGCCGACCGGGTGGCGGGCATCCTCGCCGCCACGGGGTGGCCCGCCGACCAGCTGGTGCTCGAAGTGACCGAAAGTGAGCTGGCCGCCGAATCCCAGACCGCGATCGAGAATCTGCACACCCTGCGCGACCGTGGCGTGCGCATCGCCATCGACGACTTCGGCACGGGATACTCCTCGCTCAGCCGACTGGCCACGCTGCCGAGCGACATTCTCAAGGTCGATCAGTCCTTCGTCGCCGCGATCCGCTCGGATTCGCCCGCGCCGCCCTTGCTCGGCGTGATCGCCGCGCTCTCCAACGCGCTGGACCTGCAGGTCATCGCCGAGGGCGTGGAGACCGAATATCAGGCCGCCGTGCTCACCGAACTGGGCTTCGCGCTCGCGCAGGGGTATCACTACAGCGATTCGCATCCGGTCTCGGAGCTGATCAGCGACCTCAACGAGAACAAGGGCCGGATCGGCCAAGGCGTCACCGACCGGGAGCTGGGCGACGGAGATTCGGTTCCGGCGAACGGCTGGGTGCCGTTGCCCTGATTCGCGCGGCGACCGATTCCCTTCGACGCGCCCGAGCGGTAATTCCCTTGACGCCGCGAGGCAGGGATGGCCATGCTGATCGGCATGCGGTTGCTCGTCTACGCCTATTGATTCGCTGGATCGCCGCGCGCCCGTCGGACGGGTAGCGCGCGTACTTTCAGTCTGCGCTCGCTGACGGTTCGGGCGGTGCTCTTCAAGAGCACCGGTGAACTGATTCCGCTGTACGCGCTGTATGCCCTGCTGTTCGCCGACCACGGCATGAGCACGGGGCAGATCTCCTTGCTGTTCGCCATCTGGTCGATGACCTCGTTCCTGCTCGAGGTGCCCTCCGGTGCGTGGGCCGACACGGTTTCGCGGCGCGGACTGCTCGTGCTCAGCGGTGTTCTGCTGACGGCGGGCTTCGCGCTGTGGACGGCGGCGCCCTCCTTCACGGGCTTCGCCGCCGGGTTCGTGCTGTGGGGTACCTCGGGCGCTCTGGCCTCCGGCACCTTCGAAGCGTTGCTGTACGACGATCTCGCCGCCCGCGGTGCGTCGTCGACATATCCGCGCATCCTCGGTTACACCCGGGCCGGTGCGGAAACCGCCGTCGTCATCGCGATCGTCGCCGCGACGCCGCTGTATCTCATCGGTGGCTATGCCCTGGTCGGCTGGGCCAGTGTCGCTCTGGCCGCCGTGCACACGCTGGTCGCGCTCTCGCTGCCCACCGCGCCGAAGGCGGTGTCCGCGGCGAACGTCGATGATCTCGAAGAGGACGAGTCGGCATCTTTCGCGTCACCTTCCGTGGTGGCCGGTGAGACGGGCGGCTCCGCGGGTTCGAATGCGGATGTACGCGGGTCCGTCTCGGTGATCGAGGGCTATGACGAGACTCGGGATGATCAGGCGGACGTCACGAGAAGATCGGGAACGTTCGCGCGCTACCTCACCATGCTGAATGCCGGTGTGGGCGAGGCCCTTCGCGTGCGGATGGTGCGCTACGGCGTGCTGCTGGAGGCGCTGCTGTTCGGGATCACGGCGTTCGACGAGTATTTCGCCTTGCTGGCGGAGGAGGCGGGCGTATCGACGGCCGTCGTGCCACTGCTGGTCGGACTCACTGTGCTCGGTTCGCTGACCGGGTCGGTGCTGGCGGGGCGCACCGAAGGAATGTCGGGCCGGACGATGTCGATCGCGGTGGGTGTCGCGGGCGTGCTCTTCCTCGTCGGCGCGCTGATAGCCGGTCTCGCGACCGGTCGTCCGGACGCGGTGTACTTGCTGACCACCCTCGGCTTCGCGTCGATCGGAATCTCCTACGGCATCGTCTACAACGCGGGCATCGTCGCGGCCGCCCGCCTCCAAGACGCCATCGAGGGTCCCGCCCGAGCGACCGTCACCTCGGTCTCCGGTCTCCTGGGCGAGGTGATCGCCCTAGCGGTCTTCGGATTCGCCGCCCTCCTGACCCTCCACGCCGCCATGTCCACCCTCTTGGCCATCCTCGGCGCTTCCATCCTCGCCATCGCCGCCCTCATTCCCCGCTGGCTCCCACCCCGTCACTGACCACGAGTGGCACACCATCGAGAGCGCTTCTCGCGAAATGCCGAAGTGATGTGCCACTCGACGATTGGGTAGCGTGCGGGAGTGCGGTTGGGGCTGTTTGCGGGGTTCGGGATCGGTGCCGGGGTGGCGGTGCAGGGGCGGATCAATGGCGCGTTGGGGGCGCGATTGGAGGATGGGATCGCCGCGGCCACGATCAGTTTCGGGGTGGGACTGGTCGTGTTGGGCGTGGCGTTCGCGGTGAGCGGGCGGCTGCGGGACGGTGGGCGGCGGGTGCGGCTGGCTCTGGCCGAGGGTGGACTGCGGCCGTGGCAGTTGCTCGGCGGGCTGTGCGGCGCGTTCTTCGTCGCGTGCCAGGGGCTGACGGTCGCCGCGATCGGCGTCACCGCGTTCACCGTTGCGACCGTCGCGGGGCAGTTGCTCAGCAGCCTGGCCGTCGACCGGCTCGGGCTCGGTCCGAGTGGGCGGACGCCCGTCACCGGGGTGCGTCTCGTGGGTGCGGCGCTCGGGGTGGCGGCGGTGCTGGTAGCCGGATTCGGGCACCACCGCGCTACCGGTGGTCTCTCCGTGCCCGACGCGCTACGCGGCACGCCGACCGTGTTGTTGATCGCGCTGCCCGCGCTGGCGGGCATCGGCCTGGCTTGGCAGCAAGCGGTGAACGGCAAGGTGGGCGCGGTCGGCGGAGCCATGTCGGCGGCGATGGTCAATTTCTGCGTCGGCCTGGCCGCGCTGCTCTTCATCGAGGCCGTGGTCATCGCGACTTCGGGCGGCCCGGCCGCATTCCCAACCGAGCCTTGGCTCTACACCGGCGGTTTCATCGGCGTCGCCTTCATCGCCCTCGCCGCCCTGGCGGTGCGGTGGATCGGCGTGCTGCTGCTCGGGCTCACCTCGGTGGCGGGACAGTTGCTGGCCTCTCTGGTCCTCGACGCGCTCACCCCGACCAGCGCGGGCTTGTCCGCCACCGCGATCGTCGGCTGTGTGCTGACGTTGGTCGCGGTCGCCATCGCGACTCGGTCGCAGTCCTGAGGACACTCGCCCGACATTCATGTTCGAAGTGCATGAATGTGGGAGGGTGCGCTCATGCTGATCGAATACGGGGTGTGGGTTTCGCGGCTGGGACTGACTGCCGTCTTCGCGCTGTCGGCCTGGGGCAAGCTGACCGATCGCGGCGCGGCACGGCAGGCGGTGAGCGATTTCGGGGTGCCGCTGCGCTGGGCGTCCGCGGTGGCCTGGGGGTTGCCGATCGCCGAGGCGATGATCGCGGTCGGTGTGCTGTTTCCATGGGTTTGCGGCCCGGCGGCGCTGGCGGCGCTGCTGCTGCTCGCCGTGTTCACCGTGGCGATCACGCGCTTGCTGCGCCGGGGTGAGCATCCTTCCTGTTCCTGTTTCGGTGCTGCGAGCGCGGCGCCGATCGGACCGAGGACGCTGGTGCGCAATGCTCTTCTCGCGGCGCTCGCCGTGGTTGTCGGCATCGGCGCGCAGACACATCCGCGCGTTCCGATGGGTCTGCCCGCCGACAACGCGGTCGGCTGCGCGGTTGTCGCCGCAGTGGTCGCGGTGCTGGTCTGGTTGACCGGCCAGCTGCGTGTCCTGCGCCGCCGAGTGGACGAGCAGGCGTTGTCCACGCTGGGCGCTGAGGGCTTGCCCGTCGGTGCGGTGGCGCCGGAGTTCGAACTGTTCGGCCCCGAGGGAACGAAGACCACGCTCGAGGATCTCTTGGCCTCGGCGAGGTCGGTGCTGCTGGTCTTCGTGCACCCCGGCTGCGAGCTGTGCGCGGCGCTGGCACGGGAACTGCCCCGCTGGCGTGCGCGAACCGGAGACGCCCTCGCGATCGTCGCGGTCGGCAACGGCGATGCCGCCGAGCAGGCCGCGTGGGGAGCCGAGCACGGGTTGGGCGACATTCCCTCGCTCGTGCAGCAGGGCAACGAGGCGGCCCTGCGTTACCGGGTGCGCGGTACGCCGTCCGCCGTGCTGATCGATCCCGAGGGACGTGTCGCCGCGCCGGTGGCCAGAGGGGGCATCGCGATCCGCGAGTTGATCAGCACGGTGCGGGCAACGCCGCGCAAACCGGCGCGCGACAAGATCCCGGCCGGGGCCGCGCGTTAGTTTCGGGGCGTACCTCTTTTTCTGCCGCCGAGACCGACCCGAGTCCGGTTATCTACTGGTTAGCAAATTTCTAGCAAATCTGCGGTGATGCGCCGATAGGATCGAACCGCACCGGTGCGGAATTCGCCATCCAACCAACACGACCCATCGACAAGAGGGGAAGACATGGCGCTCTTCGCATTCACCGACTACTCCGGCAAAGAGTTCGTCATCCAGCTGACCAACGAGCAGCGGATCGCCGAAGCACGCCGCATCCTGTCGGGTGACGAGCAGATGTCCGTCCACGTCATGGGCCGGATCCGGAAGATGCCCGCCCCCTACAACCCGGGTTGGGACTTCCATCTGGACCCCGACACCATCACCTTCTTCACCATGGCGATCGAAGTCTGCGACGCCAGCATCATGTACGTGAACGATCACCTGGACGAGGCGTGCGGCGCGTTTCTGCCGGGCTGCTTCTGGTGTCCGTGGTCGTCGAAGTTGACCCGCGAGGTCGCCGACCGGTAATCGGTTGGCAAACGCTTCCGGCCGGCGTGTGAACGCCGGCCGGAAGTCTCGGATTCAGTCCAACTTGCGCGAGCGCAATTCGTGGCTCTTGGACGTCTTGCACCGTCCCGACTCCAGGTCCCACTGCCAGCCGTGCAGGTTGCAGGTCAGCGTGTTGCCTTCGACCACGCCGAACTTCGACAGGTCCGCCTTCAGGTGCGGGCACCGCCGCTGCACCTCCCAGCCGCTGAGTTCGGTGGAGGCGGAGTCGTCGTGCGCCTCGGAGAACCAGCCGTCGGCGTAGGCGATCCGCTCGTCGGTGAGGCACTTGAAGAAGGTGTAGAGGAACTCGTTGTATCCGCCGATGCGCCAGGCCTGGAAGCGGGTGGACAGGAAGATGGTGTTCACCCAGTCGGGCTCCCGGTCGCGCAGCACCGTGCGCACCAGCTCCGGCGCGATGCGGAAGCCGTAGCGGTAGCGCCCCTCGCCTTCGATCGGCTCGCGCACCGTGCGCTTGGGGAAGTCCAGCACGACGGTCTCCTCGCCGATCACCAAGCCGACCGGGTAGCCGATGCCGTCGCAGATCACGTCGCTCTGGGCCATGATCGGCTCGAACACTTTGCGCAGCGGCTCCAGCAGCGAGCCGTCGCCGCGCTCCCAGGTTGCCTTCTCGGCCTCCAGTACCGGGGCGAGGCGCTGGGCCATCCGTTCGATGTACTCGGCCTTGTTGTCGTAGATCTCGGCGGGGTCGCTCGGGTGGGTCAGGGTCAGCTCGGCGCCGCGCACGTCGGCGACCGAGCCGGGGATCATCAGGATCCCGCCCGCGTTGCCGTGGATCTCCATCTGCTCCAGGAACACCTTCTGGTCGGGGAAGATGTTGCCTTCGTCACCGCGATCGTCGTTGAGGTAGCGCAACTCGTCGTCCAGGAACACCGGCGGACCCGCCGACGGCACCACCCAAGTCGCGCCGACCTGCTCGATGTAGCTGCGGGCGCGGTCCATGCCGCGCTGACGCTTCTGCTTGCCGAAGTTCGACTTGGTGCGGGCCGGGATGTCGTAGACCATCGGGTACCAGATCGCGCCCGAGTACTGCAGCAGGTGGATGTCGACATGGCCGAAGGCGTCCTGCAGCACGTCCATGTCGACCGGGCGGGCGTCGTTCATGTTGAAGCAGGTGGTCTCGCCGTCGGAGACCACGAGCCCGGAGTCGCCGATCGGGCCGTCGGCGGGCGCGCGCAGCGCGATGATCATGACGTCCAGGTCCCCGCCGGGGCCGGTCACCGTGTGCTTGACCGAGTCCTCGGTCTCGAAGAACTTGTGGAAGCCCAGCTGCTCGAGCTCCCGGCGCAGATCCGGCACGGGATAGTCCGGCAGCAGCACGGTCGCGTCCTTGTTCACGTGCTCGGCCAGCGTCTTCGCGTCGAAATGGTCGCGGTGCAGGTGCGAGACGTAGAGGAAGTCGCATGCGCCCAGCTCGTCCCAGTCCAGCTGGGTGTTGTCGGGGAACGGGAACCAGGAACCGAAGTACGCGGGGTTCACCCAGGGATCGCAAAGGATCGACCCGGCCGCGGTGCGGATGTGGAATCCGGCGTGTCCGACGCTGGCGATCTGCACTAGCTGCTCCTCCTGCTGTTTACCAGCCAACCAGGGTAGTGGTTACGGCGAGACATCGCCGATGCAGTAGCCGTCCGTCCCGGAGCGCAAGGTGAAGGTGCGGGTCTGCGTCACACCGGAGGAGTTGGTCACCGGCACGAGCACCGCGATGTAGTCGGTGTTCACCTGCTCCGACCGGATCTGCTGGTCGGCGAACTCGGTGGCCCCGGTGAGCACGCCCTGGTTGTTCGCCAGCGGCGCGGGGCTCGGACGCCCGGTGCCCTTGGGATCCCAGGACGCCGGGGACGCCTTACAGATCAGAGGGTAGTCGCCTTCTTTGTCGGCGGGGTCGAGCGGAGTGCCGACGAAGCGGGAGAGGTACCGGCGCACGGTGTGCCGGGCGTCGGCGTCGTTGTAGGCGATCTCCGCACCGGCCGTCGCGACGCGCGGGCAGGCGTAGCCGGTCTCGATCTCGGCGCGCTGGACGGCGACGGTGGTGGTCGGGCTCTTCCAGACGACGGCGTCCTCGCCCGCCGTGCCGGGCTGGGCCAACGCGGTGAGGACGGCCTGCTGGTCTCCGTACATCTCGGCGACGTTCCTGGGCGCGATGGTCCAGCACTTGTCCTGCATCTCGGCGATGGTGTGCGAGCGCAGGTCGGCCGCCCAGCGCCGCATCGCCGGGGCGGCGGCAGGCACCCCCGCGACCGCGCCGACCGGCGGAGCGTCGGCGGGAACCGGCGGAAGCGCGGAGGTGCTCGGCGGGGGCGTGGCCGGGACGGCGGCCGGCGGTGTCGTGCGAACGGCCGCCTGCGGCGGGGTCTCCTCCGGAATGCCGACGACGGAATCGCATCCGGTCAGCGCGATCGCAGCGATCAGGGCGGAGCCGCAGGCCAGCGCGGCGCGGGTCGCTCGCCCGGCCCGGTTCCGCTCGCGTGCTGCACTGCGGTCGTACTCGCGCGGTACCGATCGGGCGCGTTCCACTTCGACGATCCTCTTCTCTCCGGACGTGCGGTCGGGGCTGCTCATGCGTCCTCGCTCCGGCGCGGCGCGCGGCGGCGGCGAACTGCCGATGGGGACGAGCAGCGACTACGCTAGCGGACTTGTGGAACCCGTCTACCGGACGATCATCGGCCTCGCCCGTACCGTCTTCTTCATCGAAGGTCTGAAGTTCACCGTCAAGGGCGATGAACACATTCCCGCCCGAGGTGGCGCCGTGCTGGCGGTGAACCACACCGGCTACATGGACTTCACCTACGCGGGCCTGCCGGTGCGCACCCCGAAGCGCTACGTCCGGTTCATGGCCAAGAAGGAGGTCTTCGACGACAAGATCTCCGGCCCGATCATGCGCGCGCTCAAGCACATCCCCGTCGACCGTTCGGCGGGCGCGGATTCCTACAAGGCCGCTGTGGACTATCTGCGCCGTGGCGAGCTGGTCGGCGTGTACCCCGAGGCGACGATCAGCCGCAGTTTCGAGATCAAGGAATTCAAGTCCGGCGCGGCGCGCATGGCCATCGAGGCGGAGGTGCCGATCATTCCGATCGTCATCTGGGGCGCGCAGCGGGTCTGGACGAAGGGGTTCCCGAAGCGGCTGGGCCGCACCAACACGCCCATCTCGATCGCGGTCGGCGAGCCGATCCAGCCGTTCGAGCCCGCCGCCGAACTCACCGCCAAGCTCCGCTCGACCATGCAGGAAATGCTGGCCGACCTGCAGAAGGACTATGTGCACGAGCCCGGTGCGTACTGGGTTCCGGCCCGGCTCGGCGGCAGCGCTCCTACCCTGGAAGAGGCGGACGCGATGGACGCCGCCGAAGCCGAGGCGAAGGCCGCGCGCAAGAACGCGGCGGGGCAGTAGCGGGAGGCGTGATGGCGCGCGAACCGGTTTACGACATTCTCACCGGATTGGCCCGCGCCATCTTCTTCGTGCAGGGTCTGCGCCTCGATATCCAGGGCAGGCAGCACATTCCGCGTTCCGGCGGCGCGGTGCTGGCGGTGAATCACACGGCTTATCTGGATTTCATGGAAGTCGGACTGGTCGGGCGCAAGTCCGGCCGCAACGTCCGGTTCATGATGAAGGCCGAACTGGAACACGGCATCGTCGGCTTTCTCATGAAGCACTGCAAGGCGATCGGCGTCGATCGCACGGCCGGAGCCGAGTCGTACGCCCGCGCGGTGACCGCCTTGCGCGAGGGCGAGGTGGTCGTGGTCTATCCCGAGGCGACGATCAGCCGCAGCTTCGAGTTGAAGGAATTCAAGTCCGGTGCGGCGCGCATGGCGGTCGAAGCCGGGGTCCCGATCGTTCCCCTGGTCATCTGGGGCGCTCATCGGATCTGGACCAAGGACATCCCCAAGCAGTTGGGCCGCCATAATTTTCCGGTCACCATCCGGATCGGCGCACCGATCCCACCCGATGAACCGGCCGAGAAACTCACCGCCACCTTGCGGACGCGGATGAGTGAGCTTTTGGATCTCGCTCAACGCGACTATCCGATGGTGGAAGGCGCCCGCTGGGTCCCCGCACGGCTCGGTGGAACCGCACCGACTCTCGCGGAGGCGGCTGTGCTGGAACGCGAGGAGATGGAGAGGCGGCGGCGCGCGAAGGCGCGGTGACGGCGCTGTACCCGCCACGCTGCCGTGTCACGAGGTCGGGCAAAGGACCTCGTGACACGTCGTAGGGCGGCACTCGATCAGGCCGCGTCGAGCGCTGCGGTGATCTTGCGGACCATCTCGACCAGGACGGGGCCGGGCGCGCCCTTGTGGGATCCGGCGGCTGCGTCGATGGCGACGAGGACGGTGCTGCGGAAGTTGTCGGCCTCGGCCGGGTCCTGATTCGCGAGCAGCCTCATCGCCGCGGTCAGGGCAGGCAGCACATGGTCGGCGAGTTCGGCGACGTTCTTGCCGTTCAGGGTGATGTCCTTGGACTTCGCGGCGAGTACGTGCCCGACCAGGCCGGTTGCCGACGACAGGGCGATGCTGCCGTGCGTGGCGGCCTTGTGGGGTGAGCCGGTGGCGTCGGCGGCGACCATGAGCGATACGGCGCCGTAGGCGGCGGTGCGGACGGTGGCCTTGTCCTGGTCGGTCAGGGTGATGGACATGGTGGTGTGCTCCTTCGAAATGTGTGTGGGGGGGTCGGCGGGCCGGTCAGTGGCTCGGCGAGCCGTACTGGTCTCCGGCCGGTGCGGTCTGGCGGACGGCATCGGCGATGGCGCGGAAGTCCTTGCGCAGGATCGCGCCGTGGTTGCCGGCGACCTTCGCGCCGATCCGGATGTTCGGATTGCGGGCGCACACGCCGTCGAGGCTGGTGCGGATTCGCTCTTGCTCGTCGCCACGGCTTCCGAACGACGTCCCCGAAGCAACCACATACCGCACCGGAACAGTGCTGCGGTCCAGCAGGGGACCCAATTCACGCTCGCGGGAGAGCTTGCCGAGCTCGATGTTGCTCTCGGCCATCTGTTCGGCGGTCATCCGCGGGGTCAGACCGGTCGGGCGCAGCAGCGGCGTGAACCAGCTCAGCCGCTTGAACAGCTTGCGGATCCGCTGCTCCATGGCCTCGTCGAGCCAGTCGTACGGGAACGCGCCGTCGACCAGCACCGCGCCCATGGCACGGTCCGGATTCCGGTCGGCCCAGTGCGCCGCGACGACTGCCCCGTAGGACCAGCCCACCAACAGCGCCCGGTGCACGCCTCTGGCCGCCGAGACCGCATCGACGTCCCGGACGGCGGCCTCGAAGGAATAGTCCGCCGAACGCCGGGATTTGCCGCGGGCGCGCTCGTCGAAGGTGATGTGCCGGTAGCCGGGGCCGAGCTCGGCGATGACCCGCCGCCAGTAGCCCTGAGTGGCGAACTGGCCATTGCAGTAGATCACGGGGATACCGGGACCGCCGGTGTCGGTGACCGCCAGGGCGGTATCGTCCACCGGCACCGTGCCGGTCCACTTCGAAGCGCGGGTCGGGTTGCTGTTCTTCTTCATGGCAACAACTCTCGGCGTCCGGGCTGACACTGCCCTGACACCCGCCTGACACGGCCACTGACACCGTGTTTCGCGGCGGCGGTTGTGCTCAGCCCGAATCGGGTGCGTTCTCGACCGCCCTACGCGAGCGGCGGTCGGAACATCCGACTACCGCCCGGTCCGCAGGGTCTTCAGTACGCTCCGTCACCCCGGGCCACCACACCGACCGTGCGCGCGATCAGCCGCAGGTCCATCCGCATGGACACGTTCTCCACATAGGACAGATCGAGCCGCACGGCGTCTTCGAGCGGAAGGTCCGACCGGCCACTGACCTGCCACAAGCCGGTCAGCCCCGGCTTCACCAGCAGGCGTCGGCGCATCATGTGGTCGTAGGTGTCGACTTCCCGCCGCACTTGCGGTCGCGGCCCGACCACGCTCATGTCGCCGCGCAGCACGTTGAGGAACTGCGGCAGCTCGTCGAGACTGTACTTGCGCAGGAATCGTCCCACCGGCGTGACGCGGGGATCGATCTTCATCTTGAAGAAGACCGGATTTGCACCCTGCTGTGCGATCAAAGCTTCGGCATATCGGTCGGCATCGTCGTGCATACTGCGAAACTTGATCATGCGGAAGGGCAGGCCGTATCGGCCGATGCGTTCGGACAGGTAGAAGACCGGGCCGCGGCTGGTGGTCTTCACCGCGATCGCGATCACGAGGAACACCGGCAGCAGCAGTAGCAGGCACATCGTCGCGAAGACGATGTCGAAGGCCGTTTTGCTGACCGACCGAGCCCGCTCGTACTGCGGTTCGGCGATGTGCATCATCGGCATTCCCGCGACCTGCCGATTGGTGAGCCGGGATATGGCGATGTCGACCGCCCCTGGCGCCAGCATGAACTCGACTCCCAGCGCATCCAGTTCCCAGGCGAGCCTGCGCAACTCGGTCGGACCGAGATGCCGGGTCGGACCGATGGCGACGGTGTCGGCGTGGGTGTGCAGGACCGCCCGCAGCACGGCGCTGTCGTCGCCGACGACCGCGACCGTGCCGCCGGTGAACGCCAGCGGCGCGTCCCCTGATTGCCCACCCGGCACGCAGGCGCCGACAACGTTGTACCCGGTGCCCGGGTCTGTGGCGAACGCCGCGGATATCGCCGCGGCCGCTTCGGCCGTACCGACCACGAGTACGGCCGAACGATAGCGTCCCCGGCGGCGTGCCCTGGCAAGCTGGTGGCGCCACCACAGTCGTCCGCCGACCACCGCGAGTACGCCCGCAGGAAAGGCGATCGCGAGATACCCTCGGGCGAACTTGATTTCGAGTGCCAGTGACGTGAATGCCAGTACGCCGAACAGGTGCATCGTCGCCGACATCAGCCGCCGGAATTCCTCGACGCCGCTGCCGACCAGCTGCGGCGCACGGCTGCCCGCACTACCGAGGATCGCGAACCAGCCCGCGACCAGCGCCCCGGATACCATCGTGTAACCGACCCGGTACGGCCCTTCCCAGGCCAGCGGCGGGGCGCCGCCCTCATTGAAACGGATCAGCTGCGCACTCCCCACAGCGATGGATACGGCGGCGAAATCGGTGATGGCGAGGCGGCGTACGTACTCCGATCGCCAGGCCTTACGGGTCGAGACGGTAGCCGGGGTAACCGTGAAGGATCGTGGGATTTCGGCGGTCCCATGCCATTCCGGGACAGCCTTGGATTTCATCAAGAGAACACCCCTCCTGGGGCAACGGTG
Organism: Nocardia sp. NPDC051900; assembly: GCF_044452545.1. Classification (NCBI taxonomy): domain Bacteria; kingdom Bacillati; phylum Actinomycetota; class Actinomycetes; order Mycobacteriales; family Nocardiaceae; genus Nocardia; species Nocardia sp. NPDC051900. The sequence continues at coordinate 218,363 of NZ_JBITBU010000010.1, forward strand.
GAATTGCTACCCGATCCGAGGATCGGCTGTCCCGGCAGCGTCCCGACCGCCTCTACCGAGCGCTTCCTCGGCACTTGATCGGCAAGTGTCACAACATTTCTCGCCGGTCAGAAGGTGTGCGCGAGGCAGCGTGATCGGGATGTTAACTGATGCGAATCCACCCAGCGACCGATTGTGATGCGCGTTTGGAATAACACCACGAATGTGAATACGTAATGTGCCCTATATCACAGTTAGTAACGCGGATGTGTAACCCGGCCGATATTGCCGTCGGTACGCTGAAGGTCGCAACAGGTGCGGTCGGTACCACGAATGACGTTCTCGTCGCGCGCATCTCGTGATACGCCGGGCAGCTTCTGCTTCCGTGTGCCGCGACAGGCGTTCCGGCGGGCCGGGGCGTTTCGAGCAAAGGATCGGATCTGTGCGCTGTCGACTCTGTGACTCCGACAGGCTGTCCAGCATTCTGGACCTCGGCGCCACGCCGCCGTGCGAATCGTTCCTCACCGCCGATCAGCTCGACCTGCCCGAGCCGACCTATCCCTTGCACCTCCGGGTGTGCGCCGACTGCCTGCTACTGCAGATTCCGGCGCTGATCACGCCGGAGGACACCTTCACCGAATACGCCTACTTCTCCTCCTACTCCGACAGCTGGGTCCGGCACGCGGGCGAGTTCGTCGACACCGCGACCGCACGGCTGGGGCTGGGCAGGAACTCCTTCGTGGTAGAGGTCGCCAGCAACGACGGCTACCTATTGCGCCACGTCGTCGACCGCGACATCCGATGCCTGGGCATCGAGCCATCGGCCAACGTCGGAGCAGCGGCTCGCGAGTCGGGCGTGCCCACCGAAACCGCCTTCCTCGACGAGGATTCCGCACGCCGCGTCCGTGCCGAACACGGCCCCGCGGATCTGGTGATCGCGAACAACGTCTACGCCCACATCCCGGATCTGCGCGGGTTCACTCATGCGCTGCGCATCCTGCTGGCGGATGACGGCATGCTGACCATCGAAGTCCACCATGCGCTGAACTTGGTCGAGTCCGGTCAGTTCGACACCATCTACCACGAGCATTTCCAGTACTACACCGTGCTGTCGGCGCAGCGTGCGCTCGCTGTCGCCGGATTGACCGTGGTAGATGTCGATCGGCTACCGACGCACGGCGGATCGATCCGGCTGTGGGTGCGCCCCGATGCCGCCGCGGAGGCGGTGAGCGACCGGGTGCGGGTGGTGCTCGACCTCGAGCGCGCCGCCGGACTGCACTCGGTGGCCGGCTACACATCGCTGCGGGAGCGTGCCGAGTCGGCGCGGCATGAATTGCTTCGGTTCCTGCTCGACTGCAGGCACCAGCGCAAACGCGTCGCCGGATACGGTGCACCGGGCAAGGGCAACACACTGCTCAACTACTGCGGGATCCGACCTGACCTGCTCGAGTACACCGTCGACCGCAACCCCTACAAACACGGCAGATTCACACCGGGAACGCGAATCCCGATCCACCCGCCGGCCCGGCTCGACGCCGATCGCCCGGACGTGATCGTGGTGCTGCCTTGGAATCTCGAGTCCGAGATCACCGCACAGTTGCGGCATGTCGCCGAGTGGGGCGGTCGGCTCGCCTATCCCTTGCCCGAGCTGCACGTGATCGACCCGGCGTTTCCGGCCCGCACGGTGCAGGCCGGAGCCGAGTCGAAAGGAAACCGGCGCCGATGAAAGTCGTCTTGTTCTGCGGTGGCTACGGCATGCGCATGCGCGGAGGCAGCGATGACATGGTGCCCAAGCCGCTGCAACTCGTCGGCCCGCGGCCCTTGCTCTGGCATGTGATGCGGTACTACGCGCACTACGGCCACACCGAATTCATCTTGTGCCTCGGATACGGCGCCGAGCACATCAAGAATTTCTTCCTCACCTACCGGGAGTCGGCGTCCAACGACTTCGTGATCCGCAACGGCCGGGTCGAGTTGCTCGGCAGCGACATCGATGACTGGACGATCACCTTGGTCGATACCGGCGTGGAGTCGGCCATCGGGGAGCGCCTGCGCCGGGTGCGCGAGCATCTCGGCGACGACGAGCACTTCCTGGCCAACTACGCCGACGTCCTCACCGACGCTCCCCTGGACGAGATGATCACCCAGTTCCACGCTTCGGGGGCGGCGGCATCTCTCATGGTGGTGCCGCCGCAATCGTCGTTCCACTGTGTGGACCTCAGCCCTACCGGCGAGGTCAAGGACATCGTTCCCGTGGCGAATATGCCATTGTGGGAGAACGGCGGCTATTTCGTACTCGGCCGGGAGATCTTCGACCTGCTGCCACCCGGTGGAGATCTGGTGGAGGACGCCTGCGGAGCGCTCGCAGGCCAGGGCCGGTTGTTCGGTTACCGCCACGACGGATTCTGGAAGCCGGCGGATACATTCAAGGAGCGCGCCGAGCTCGACGCGGCCTACCGCAGCGGACACCGGCCATGGATGGTGTGGGAGCCGTGATCGCGCTGCTTCCCCCGCGGCCCGCCGAGATCGCCCTGCTCGGCGCGCACTGCGATGACATCCCGATCGGCATGGGCGCCACGCTGTTGTCGCTGACCCGCGACCATCCGGGTATGCGGGTGCGCGCGCTGGTCCTCTCCGGTGCGGGCACCGAGCGCGAAGAGGAGGAACGGGCGGCGCTCACCGCCTTCTGCGCCGGACGGACACCGGAGTTGACGGTGCTCGACGTCCCGGACGGACGAGCACCGGCGCACTGGGATCGGATCAAGACGGCCGTAGCGGAGTTTCGCCGGGCGGGTGAACCGGACCTGGTGTTCGCCCCGCAACCGGTCGACGCGCACCAAGATCACCGCACGCTCGCGGAGCTGGTGCCGACCGAGTTCCGCGACCACCTGATCCTCGGCTACGAGATCCTCAAGGCAGAGGTCGACACACCGGCGCCGACCGTGTTCCACCCGGTCGACGCGGAGCTGGTCCAGCGGAAATCGCAACTGCTGCACCGGCATTACCCGTCCCAGACCGGTCGCGACTGGTTCGACGAAACCGCGTTCCTGGCCCTCGCGCGGATCCGCGGCGTGCAGTGCCGCACCGAGTACGCCGAAGCCTTCGTGGTGGACAAAGCCGTCATTCGATGGGAGAAGCAGTGACAACGATGCGAGTCCTGGTCACCGGGCATCAGGGATACCTGGGCACCGTCATGGTCCCGATACTGCGGGCCGCCGGGCACGAGGTCATCGGGCTCGACACCGGTTGGTTCGCCGACTGCCTACTCGGCGAGTTCGCCGGTGACCCGGTGGGCCTGCGCCTCGATCTGCGATCGGTGGGGATCGAAGACCTCCGCGGCATCGATGCGATCGTGCATCTCGCCGCGCTGTCCAATGATCCTCTGGGCGCGCTCGCGCCGGAAGTCACCCATGAGATCAACCATCGCGCCTCGGTGCGTCTGGCTCGGCTCGCGAAAGAAGCCGGTGTGTCACGGTTCCTGTACGCATCCACCTGCTCGGTGTACGGGGCCGCCGGAGACGAGCTGGTGACCGAGTCGGCGCCGCTGCGGCCGATCACCCCGTACGCCGAGTCGAAGGTGCGGGTCGAAGACGACGTCGCGGCGCTGGCCGACGACCACTTCGTTCCGGTGTTCCTGCGCAACGCCACCGCGTTCGGATTCTCGCCTCGCCCCCGCGCTGACATCGTGCTCAACAATCTCGTCGGTCACGCCGTCCTCACCGGTGTGGTCAAGGTGCTCTCCGACGGCACGCCCTGGCGGCCGCTGGTCCACGCCCGCGACATCGCGGCAGCCTTCGAACGCTGCCTCACCGCACCGGCATCGGCCGTCGCCGGCCGGGCGTTCAACATCGGGACCGAGCGAAACAACCTCACCGTTGCCGAGATCGCCGAGTCGGTGGTGGCCACCGTGCCGGGGTCGCGGCTGCTGGTCACCGGCGAGACCGGGGCCGACCCACGCTCCTACCGGGTCGACTTCTCCGCCGCTCGCGCGGTGCTCGGGTTCGAGGCGCAGTGGTCGGTGCCCGACGGCGCCGCCGAACTCTACCGTGAGTACACCGAACGCGGCCTCACCCAGGACGCCTTCTTCCAGCGATTCACGCGACTCACGTGGCTCCAGCGGCTGCGCGCGTCCGGCGCGCTGGACCCGCGGCTGTGTGCGGTCACCGCGCCGGCGACAGGGTAGCCCGCAGATGCTCCCATCGTCCCGCGTTCGCGTCGCGATCCGACACCACCGTCACCGGCAGGGGCCAGGCGATCGCCAAGTCCGGATCATCGAAGGCGACGCCGAGATCCTCGGCGGGATCGTGCGGCCGATCGATGCGGTAGCACACGTCGGCGGTGTCGGTGAGCGCTTGGAATCCGTGCAGGAATCCCGGCGGCACGTACAGGTGCCGGAACTCCTCGTCGTCGAGCCGGAACGCCTGCGTCCGGCCGAACGTCGGCGACGACGGCCGGATATCGACCAGCACGTCGTGCACCGCGCCGTGTGCGCAGCGGACCAGCTTGGCCTCGCCGCGCCCGGATCGGCCGTGCATGCCGCGCACCACCCCCCGGCGCGACCGGGACTGCGAGTCCTGCACAAAACTGGCGGAAATTCCCGGAATCCCCAGGTGGGAGTCGAATTCGGCGGCATCGAAGGTCCGGGTGAAAAGGCCCCGGTCGTCCCGGACGGGCGCTGGGATCAGCACCACCACGTCGGCCAGGTCGGTCTGCTCGATACGCACACCGGCATCGTGTCATGACCGGCCGCTGCCGCGCCTGCTCCGGCGCCGTTCTGCACACCGTCCTGGATCTCGGGACGGTGCCCGCGGCCGATGATTTCCCGCCCGCGGCACGACCGGTGACGCCGGCGGAGACCACGCATCCACTGCGGATGGTGCGGTGTGCGCGATGCGAGCTGGCACAACTCGCCGAAGACGACACCGTGGCGTCCGAACCCCGTGGAGTGGAGCCGCAGGCTCTCCGTGATCAGGCCGCTGACGCGATTGCGCGGGTCGACGCGGCCGGCCTGCTGGGCGGCAACACGGTCATCGAATTCGGCAGTCCGCACGGTGGTTCGTGGCTGCCGTTGCTGGCCGAGCGTGGCTGCGCGGAAGCCGACGCGGCGCGGGCGGACCTGGTTCTGGACTGTTTCGGCATCATGCACGAACCCGACCAGCGTGCAGCCTTCGCCGCCCGCGCCGCGGCCGTCGCCCCGGGCGGATTGTTGCTGTTGCAGTACCACTCGCTCGCCGCCATCGTGGCACAGCGGCAGTGGAACGCGTTGCGCCACGGGCATTTCGCGTACTACTCCCTGCATGCGCTGAGCCTGGCGCTCACCGGCGCGGGCATGGGCGTGACCACCGCGTGGGAGTTCGACCTCTACGGCGGGACGGTGCTGGTGGCAGCTCGGCGCGGCCCCGCAGCGCCCGACCACACCGTGCGCGAGATCCTGTCCCGCGAAGGAGAGCTCATCACCTCGGAATCGCTGCGCCGGCTACAGCGGTTCGTGGACGATCACGTGCGCGCGCTGCGGACCTGGCTGATCGATGCGGCCGCAGCCGGGCAGCGAGTCTATGCCTACGGGGCGGCGTCCCGGGCAGTTGCCCTGCTGTCGCTGGCTGGTGCGCACCAGGGGCTTGTCGCAGGCGTCGCCGACGTCGCGCCCGCCAAGCAGGGACGCCGAATGCCCGGCACCGACATCCCGATCATCAGCCCACGGGAGCTGATCGCGGCAGCACCCGACCGGGTGCTGTTGACGCTGCCCGACCTGCTGGGTGAAGTGTCGTCCGGACTTCCGGAACTCGACGGTCGCTGGTTCCTCGACGATCCCCACGGACCCAGAAAAGGAGGTGGCGACGACCGCCACACCCCCCGGGCCGCCCCCGGCCAGCAGTTCACGAGCGAAGGACAGCCGTACCGATGAACACCACCCCTCGGATGCGCCGACACCGGCTGCACTGGCCCACTCACTCGGTCGCACCGGCCACGGCGCTGATGATCGTGGCTGTCTTGCCGATGTGCGGCGGCACCGCCGCTGTCGACGGCACGAGCTCGACGGTGTGATCGACAGTGGACCCTACCGGACAGAAGCGACCGCGATCGTGCTCAGCGGCCTACCGTTGCCCGCGCGCGCACCCGCAGCCGCGTCCCCAACGCCCGGACCAGACGCAGATCACCGGCCAGCACGTCGGCCGGACGCACGAGATCCGGGTGATCGGCGCCCAGGCGATGATGGAATCGCAGCTGCTCGGTGAGCTTGCTACGGGTCGAGGTGCGACTGCACAGGTTGAACGAGGAGTTCCGCCACGCGGCAACGATGTCACCGAGCCCGACGAAAGCGCCGCGGCTGCCGACGCGGGCGAACAGGTCCACATCCATCGGAAACACCAGGTCGCCGCGCAGTCCGCCGACGGCGTCGTAGTCGGTACGCCGGAACATGGCGGCCGCGGTCGGGCCGAAGTCGGCCGGTCCGCGGCGCACGATCATCCGGGCCAGATGGCGGCTGCCGTGCCTGCCGACCAGCTGCGGCAGCCCAAGCCCCGTCTCGAGCATGTCGCCGGACTCGTCGATCACGTCGAACCTGCCCGCGCACAACGCGATCGCGTCGTCGTCGAACTCCACCGACTGCGCGGTGAGGGCGCCGGGACGCAGGATGTCGTCGGCGCAGACCACCTTCACGAGGTCCCCGGTGGATTCCCGGATCGCCCGGTCCCAATTGGCGCCGATCGGCAGTACCCGATCGTTGCGCAGCACACGCACGCGCGGATCGCGCCGCGCTCGTGCGATGTCACCGGTGCGGTCGGTGCTCGCGTTGTCGAGGATCACGACTTCGAAATCGAGATCTTGGGCCAGCACCGAGTCCAGGGTCGCGGACAGAGTTCGTTCCGCGTTGTAGGCCGGCACGCACACCGACAGTTTCCGCATCCCAAGCCGCCCCTTTGCCAGAATCGCGATCGTACATTGCCTCGTAATTGCCGAAACTATGCCACATTTCACCGCGAGTTGGCATCTGCATTCGGAATTCCCAGCGCTGGATATCAGTTGCCCATCCTCTGCGCGACCAGGATGAATCCGGTGCGCGGCCTTATACTTTCCGGCCGTGAACGAGTTCGGCAGACGACTTCACGGTGCGGCGAACGGGACGAAGGGATCGGGTCATGACGAGTGCGTCCGGCGCGGTGAAGGTGCACATGACCGGATCGGAATGGTTCGGCGCCGCGCCCGGCGGCCTGGGCCGATATTTCACGGACTTGCACGGCGCTTTATCGGATGTACCAGGGATTTCGATGTCGGCCGCCGCATTCGGACTGCCTGACCGGACGCATGCCGGGGCCCGATCCTGGGGGCCGGTCGGCGGGTCGACCCTGCGCCGCGCCCGCACCGCGTTCTGCGCTCGCGACGCATTGGACCCCGGCACGATCGTGGATCGCCACTTCTGCCTCTACGGCCCGGCCGCCAGGGACCGGCGTGGTCGTCGGCTACCACTCGTCGTGCATTTCCACGGCCCGTGGGCGGCGGAAAGTCGAATGCACGGACAGCATCCCGTCGCAGCCTTCGCCAAATACCTCATCGAACGTATGCGATACGTTTGCGCGGATCATTTCGTTGTGCTCTCGGAACACTTCCGCAACGTGCTGTGTGACGATTACCGCATCGCGCCCGATCGCATCGAGGTGATCGCGCCCGGGGTCGATCTCACCCGGTTCCGCCCCGCCCCCGTCCCCGCGTCTGCGCCGGTCGTGCTCTGTGTGCGTCGGCTGGAGCGCCGGATGGGGATCGATGTGTTGCTGCGCGCTTGGCCCGGGGTGCTCGCCGAACACCCGGAGGCTCGTCTGGTCATCGTCGGAACCGGCAGCGCCGAGGCGGATCTCCGGCGCGGAGCCACCGAGGGTGGGCTCGACGGCAGCGTCGAGTTCACCGGCCGGATTCCCGACCATGAGTTGGCCGCCCGCTATACCTCCGCCGCACTCACGGTGGTGCCGACCGTAGCCCTGGAGGGATTCGGCCTGATCGCCCTCGAGTCGCTCGCCGCGGGCCGGGCGCCGGTGGTCACCCGGTGCGGTGGTTTGCCCGACGCCGTACAGGGCCTGGATCCGTCGCTGATCGTGCCGCCCGGCGACCCCACCGCGCTCGCGGCTCGGATCAGCGCGGCGATCGCTGGCCGTCGGCCCACGCCGGCGCAATGCCGCGCCCACGCGGAGACTTTCAGCTGGCATGTCGCCGCCCGGCGGCACGCGGCGCTGTACCGGGAGCTCGTATGAGCGGACCCGCCGTCTTCCTCGGCCACACCGCCGCGCCCTCCGGAGCCGAATTGGCCACCCTGCGGCTGCTGGGCACGCTGCGGGCGCAGGGCACCGAAGTGGCGCTGGTGTGCACCGAGGACGGTCCGGTGATGGCCCGTGCCCGCGACGCGGGGATCGGGACTCGTGTCGTGACAGGCCGATTCGACAGCCGGGCGATGACCACCGCATCCGGTCCGTTGCGGCTGATCACCGGGTTTCTCGCGCTGCTGCGGCTGGGCTGGACGGTCGGTGGAGCGGTCCGCGAGCTGCGCGCTCGGGTATTGGTCGCGGAGAGCAGCAAAGCGCTCGTGCTGGGGGCGGTCGCGGCCCGCCGCGCGCGGGTGCCGCTCGTCTGGCAGGTCCACGACCGGGTGTCCCGGGACTACTTCGGCTTGCTCCCGGCCACCACGATCCGGCTGCTGGCCGCCCTGGTCTGCCGGGGACTGCTCGCCAACAGTCACGGCACCCGTGCCACGCTGCCCGCGCGTGTCCCGGCGGCCGTCGCCTATCCGGGCGTCGCCCTGCCTGCCGCGCCGCCGTCGCCGCGCGGCCGCGCGGCCGCCGACGCGGTCGTTGTCGTCGTGGGACGGTTGAGCCCCTGGAAAGGCCAGGACGTATTCCTGCGGGCCCTGGCGGCGGTGCCGACCCGGCCTGCTGCGGTGTACCTCGTCGGCGGCACGTTCTTCGACGATCAGCCGTTTCGGCAGTACTTGGAACGACTCGCCGACGAACTCGGTCTGGCCGTGACCTTCACCGGTCACGTCGACGACCCCGACCGCTACCTCGCCGAGGCCGACGTGCTCGTGCACTGCTCGGTGCTGCCCGAGCCGTTCGGGCAGGTGGTCGTGGAGGGTATGGCCGCGGGCTGCGCGGTGATCGCTACGGTGCCCGGCGGCCCGGCCGAGATCATCGACGACGGGCGTACCGGCCGATTGGTTCCTGCCGGTGACGAAGCCGCCCTCACCGCGGCTCTCACCGAACTGCTCGGCGATCCGGTCGCACGCGCCCGGATCGCCGCCGCGGGCGCCGACCGCGCGCGCGACTTCGACATCCGCGCCACGGCACATGTGGTCACCCGCTTCCTCGACGAGGTGGCGCCGCCGTGACCGAACCCGATTACCTGGCCACGCTCACCACCGACGTCTTCCCCCGCGTCGAACTGCCCCCGCGCCCCCGCGGGGTGCACCGGCGCGCCGACGGGGCGCGCGGGCCGGGAGGTGGTGGCGCGCACAGCAAGCCGAGCCGGTTCGAGGTGCTCGGCGATATCGCCCTGGTGAGCTTCGGCAGATACGGTCAGTACATCGTCACGGTCGTGACCGTGCCGTTGATCGCCCGGGTGCTCGGCGCCAACGGTCTCGGCCTGCTCGCCATCGGCATGTCGGCCTACTTCATCGGTTCGCTCGTCGTGGATCTGGGAGTCACGCAGTTCCTGTCCGCCCGCGTGCCGGAAATCAACGCGCGCAAAGACACCCGCTTGCGGGAGATCAACCAGCTGCGCGGCGACTATCTGGCCATCCGGCTCACCACGGCGACGCTGTTCGGTGCCGCGCTCGCCGTAGCCTCGGCCGTGCGCGTGCCGGAAGCAGCGCAGATGGTGCTGCTCGGGCTGTTCGTCGGTGGCTTCTGGTCCCTGTCGGAGGACTGGCTGCTGATCGGTGAGGGACGATTCGGCACCTCCACCGCGTATCAGACCATCGGCCGGCTGTGCTATCTCGGGCTGCTGGTCGGCTTGCTTCCCCAGCTGCCGAACTCGCACATCGCCCTGCTGTGCTTACTGCTGTCCTCCGTGCCGACGGTGGCGTTGACATGGTGGGACGCCTGGCGCCGGTACGGGTCGCCTGCTCGTCCTCGCTACTACGGCGTCGTGCTGCGCCGCAGCGTTCCGGTGTTCGTCTCCCGGTTGCTGGTCACCGGCTACGGTCAGGGCGCGGCGACGCTGTATTCGACCGTGCTCGACGCCATCTCGCTGGGGCTGTACTCGGCGGGCGACCGCCTGGTGCGCGCGGTCCAATCCCTGCTCGACGCCATCGGCTTCGCGCTGCTGCCACGGATGGCCCGGCGCGGCGACGACCACGGGTTCTGGCGGCACAGCCTGCAAGCGCTGGCCGTGACCGTCGCCGTCGCCGCACTCGCCTCGGTCGGCATCTGGCTGGCCGCGCCACTGCTCATCCGGCTGGTCTTCGGTACCGAGTTCGCCGCGTCCACCGGCCTGTTGCGGATCGAGGTGCTGATTCTGCCCGCCACGACGGTCACCTCCTTCATCACCACGGCCATCCTGCCGGTGCGCCAGGACACCACCGGCGTCCTGATCGGCGCGCTGCTGGGGACTCTCGTCGCCGCGGGCGCACTGGTGCTGACCGTGCGGACCCGCTCGGTGCACACTCTGGTCTACGGCCTGCTGGTGGCCGAAATCACCGTCGCCACCTGGCATTTGCTGCGGGTGCGCTTCCTGACGCGCCGGGATCGGGCCGAAGCCGACACCGTGCCGCTGCCGATCGTGCCCCGGAAGGAAATCCGACCATGAGAATTCTGTTCGTCGGCGACGACTGGCTCGGCAGCAACGCGCGTTCGCTGGCCGACGGCTTTCGTCAGGCCGGCCACGACGTGCTCGTGGTCGACTCCACACCGGTGACTCTTCCGGCCAGGCTGTCGCCGCCGTGGGTGTACGCGAAGGCGACCGGCCGACGCGACCGGCGCACAGTCGAACGGGTACACGCCGAGATCGAACGAAACGCTGCCGCATTCCGGCCCGAGATGCTGTTCGTGTTCAAGGGAATCCATCTGGACCAGCAGCGACTGCTCGACGTGCCCGCCGCGTTGCATGTGCACTACAGCCCTGACGACGTGTCCAATCCCGAGAACCTGACCGATGCCTACCTGGCCGCCGAACCCGGCTGGGACCTCATCGTCACCACCAAACAGCACAACGTGCCGGAGTTGCTGGCGCGTGGCGCCCGTGCCGCGGGCTTCGTGCTCAGCGCCTACGACCCGGCCTGGCATCATCCGGCGGCGCGCAGAGGCACAGGTGATCATCTGGTCGGTTTCATCGGAGTCTGCCGACCCGACCGACGCGCCGAACTGGTGTCGCTGGCACGCCGCTACGGACCGCGCCTGCTGGTCCGCGGCCCCGGCTGGCGCCGGGTTCCTGAGTTGCGCGCCACCCGCGCCGTCGTCGGCGGCGCGGTGTACGGTCCGGAATACTCCGCGGCGGTCGCCGAGGTGACAGCCAATCTGGTGCTGCTCAACTCCGGCAACCGCGACACCCACACCTGCCGTACCTTCGAGGTGCCCGCGGCCGGTGGATTGTTCGTCGGTGAACGCACCGGCGAACACGCCGAGCTGTTGCGCGACACCGTCGAGTGCTTCCTGTTTGACGGCACCGACGAACTGGTCTCGATTCTCGATTGGGTGGCCGCCCACCCGGAGCGCGCGGCCGAGGTCGCGGCGGCCGGGCACCGGCGGATCACCGCCGAGGGGCATCGTTACGTGGATCGCGCCCGGCAGATCATCGGCCTCGCCGCGGAGGTCGGGAACTGAACGCCTACACCGATATAGCCGCCGTCGCGGCTGCACTGGTCACGGTTGCGGCGGCCGCGCTGTGGGTTCCCGGCATCGCCCGCGTGTTCTTCATCGCGCAGGCCCTGTTCTGGTCGCTGTCCTACGTGGCGCGACCGCTGGTGCTGCTCGCGGTGCTGCCCGATCCGCACTACGGCGACAACATCTCCGACCCCCGGCTGGCCGGACTGGGATACGACCGCGGGATCGGTCTGGTGCTCGACCACGTGGTGTTCGGCTTGTGGTGTTACGCGCTACTGGTGATCGGTTACGCGCTCTGGCGGCGGCGGCACCCCCGGAGCACCGTCCCGGCCGCGGTCGAAGACCCCGACGTGATGCCCACGCTGATCGTGCTCTACGGGCTCGGACTGTTGGGCCGGGCGGCATCGGTGGCCACCGGATCGCTGGGCGCGGCCGGTGAGGTCAGCAGCGGCAACCCCCTGCTCAGCTTCGTCGCCACGTTCGCCGGGATCGCGGCGCTCGGAATGATCGTCTTCCTCCGGCCTGCACGGCCGCAGACCACGGCGCTGGCGCTCGGCGCGCTGTTCGCGGGCGAGCTGTACTGGTCGTCGGCCGTGCAGTCCAAGACACCGATCCTCGCCGCCGCACTCGCGCTGGCCGTGCGGTTTTCGATGCTCGGCTGGAACCGGCGCACCACGATCGGCGTGGTGCTGATTGGCGTGCTCGGCGTCGCCGGATTCGGCTGGCTGCAGTCGTTCAAGAACTCCGGCACGGCCGCGCTCGACGCGGCACTCGTCGACTCCCGCTACCCGGAGAACGTCCGGCCGTTCCTGAGTATCCTGCGGCGCTTCGACCTGCTCGAAGCCGCCACCGACGCGTACTTCGTCGGTCCCGGGGGCTGGCTGTCGCCCGGCGAGGTTCTCCACCACGCGAGCCTGAGCCTGATCCCGGCGCAGGTACTCGGTATCGAGAAGCTCCAATCCGGTACGGCCTGGGCGAACGACGTGCGTGGCGCGTCGGTGGATATGAGCACCGTGTCGGTGTCCCTCGCGGAGGGCAACGTGAACGAAGGCTATCTGCTCGGCGGTGAGGTCGGCGTGCTCGTCGCCGTCGTGTTCACTTTCGGGCTGTTGCTCGCGTGGGAGCGCGCACTGTATTCGCGGTTCTTCCCGGTCCTGGTGCTGGGGCTCGCGATCACCGGCGCCTCCACCCTGTTCGAACGCGGGATTCTCGGCAGTTTCGAGAATCTCGGCAAGTTCGCCCAGTCGGCCGTGCTCGCCTGGTTCGTCCATCTGATCGTCACGGAATTCCGCCGCCGCCCGACGCCGCTCCCGTCACCGGCGCACGCTTCAGCAGTTACCAAGACATGAGGTCGCAGTTCATGGGTTTGATCGATATCTGGCATATCGTCCGGCGGCGGTGGATGCTGATCGCCGCCATCGCGCTGACCGTCACGGTGGCCGGCGTCTGGTACGCCTCCTCCCGCGCCGTGACGTACGTGGCCAGCAGCACGATGTACGTCTCGATGGCCACCGGCACCTCGGTCAACGACTCCTACCAGGGCGGTCTGGCGGCCCAGCAGCGCGTGCGGTCCTATCTCGAACTGGCCACCAGCGCCGCGGTAGCTGAGCGGGTCGTCCACGACCAAGGGCTGACGGAATCGCCGGACGAGTTCCGCGGCCGGATCACCGCCTCGTCGCCGCCCGCGAGCACGATCCTGGAGATCGCGGTCTCCGCGCCCACCGCGCAGCGGGCGCGTGATCTCACCGACGCCACGGTCGCTCAGTTCCGGGCTCTGGTCGACAGTCTCGAATCGATCGAAACAGGCGCTGCTCCCGCCGCCCGCGTCTCGGTCGTCGACCGTGCCCGGCTACCGGCCGCTCCGGCAGGCCCCGGCACGAGCCGGTTCGTCGCCATGGGCTTGTTCGGTGGACTGCTGCTCGGCTTCGCGGCCGCATTTCTGCGCGAACGCACCGACCGGCGTATTCGCACCAGTAGCAACCTCGCCGAGGTCGCGCCGGTCCCGGTGGTCGCCGCGTTCGACCAGGGAGAATCCACCTCCGAGGCGGCCCGGCGACTGCGTAATCACCTGCGGGGCGCCCAGATCATCGAATGCACCAGCCTCACCGACCGATCACAATCAAAGGTGGCGAACACCCTGGCGCTGGCCTTCGCCGATGCCGGTCATCCGGTGATCCTCGTCGACGCCGACACCTCCGGCGACGGAAGCTCCGGCACGGTGCCCGGTCCAGGCCTCACGACGCTGCTGCGCGGCGGTGTACCGCTGGACCGGGCGATCACCGAGGACTGGGGCGGGACCGGGGTCGCGGTGCTGCCGATCGGGCACATCGAGCCGGATACGTCCGACCTGATCGCCTCGGAACACTTCGCCCATCTCATCGCCGATCTGCGCGAGCGCTATTACCGCGTGATCATCGAGACCGCACCGGTCAGTCGTGCCGCCGACGCGGTCGCCGTCGCGCCGTTGTCCGATGCCATCCTCGGCGTCGCCGATCTCGGCAGACTCACCGAACCGCGGCTGCGTACCGCCCTGACCGCGTTCGGCACGTCCGGGCCGACCGGCGTGGTCGGCTACCACGCGCCCGGATCGGCGGCGGACCGACTGGTGGGATGGTTGAGGGTATGAGCGACGACATTCTCCGGCGGCGCCGCTTGCTCGCCGCGACTTTGGGTGCGGCGGCGGTACTTCCGATCACCGCCGCCTGCACCACAGCCGAGCCGGACGACCCGCAGTTCCGGTCGCCGACCACCGATGCGCCCGCGGCACGTAACGTCCGGGACTTCGGAGCCGTCGGAGACGGTATCGCCGACGACACCAAGGCTTTGGCCGCAGCCGTGGCCAAGGACCCGGATGAGCCGCTGGTGCTCTACCTGCCCGCCGGGCACTACCGGGTCGAGTCGATGCCCGATCTGCCGGACTACGCCACGATTCTCGGTGACGGCGCCGACGTCACCACGATCGTCTACGCGGGCGAGGGCACTCTGGTGCGGCTGCGCAAGCGCAGCCGGGTCCGTTTCGCCAGGCTGGGCATCTACACGACAGGTCCCGGCTCGACGGCGGTCGACCTGTCGGAATGCTTTCGCTGCTCCTTCGACGCGGTGGTACTGCGCGGCAACCACCTCGCCGACAACCATCCCCGGTACCTGACCCAGCGCGGAGTCGTGTTGCGCGACAACACCGGCGGCACCGCCTTCATCAACTGCGACATCAACAACTTCGGGATCGGACTGACCACATCCTGTATCCAGAACTACGTCACCTCCTCGAAGTTCACCAGTAATCACACCGGCGTCCTCGGCACCGGCAACGACCACAACGCCGGGCTGGCGCTCACCAACGTCGAATTCGTCTCCGACCAGAACCCGCTCACCACCCACCGGCACCTGCGGGTCGACGGCGCCGCCAACGACTGGTGGCTGACCAACGTGTGGTTCGAAGGAGCCGACGTCGCCGTGTCGGTCGGCGAGAACGGGCGCGGCGGGCCCGCGCAGTTCGGCATGGTCAACGCGAAGGTCGCGGCCCGTTCGGTCGGGCTCGAACTGAACTACTGCCGACAGCCGTATCTGGCGAACGTGATCTTCGACGCGGAGTCGCAGCCGCCGGGCATCCCGGTGCGGGTGGATCCGGTCGGCTGTCCGGAAGGCACCGCGCTCGGATTGATCTCGGGGATCACCGACGACATTCCCGTCGAGACGTTTCCGGGCGGCTGGAACGTCATCGGCCGCAAGGGCATGCGCACTCCGCGGTTCACCGGCACCGTGGTATCCCAAGCGGGGCCGCACGGCGCGGACGTGTTCCAGGCACAGAGCAGCGACGGCGCCGTCCGCGCCGCGGTGACCGCCGATGGAACCTGGGTCTGCGAGCGCGCCGACAACGGTCCGGTGCTCAAGGCGCCCGACGGCGGCTACTGGCGGCTCACGGTCTCCGACGACGGAAAGCTCGGCACGGTCGCGCTCGGCAGGAAGCGTCCCGGCGGATGACCCGACGACAATACCGCCGTATCGAAGCGCAGCCGACCATCACCGGTCCCCTCGGAACGCCGGTGCGGTTGCGGCCGCCGCGCTTCGACGACTTCGCTGAGTGGCGGCGGATCCGGCTCCGTGATCGCGCGATCATGGAGCCCTACTGGGTCAGCTCGGATCAGGACTGGCCCGACCGCCACACCGCCCGCCACTGGGTGCGGGAATGCCTCGACAACTGGGCCGAGGCACGCGCCGTGCGGCGGGTGAGCATGGTCATCGAGGTGGCCGGCCGGTTCGCCGGACAGGTCGAACTTGCCTCGATCGACGCGGCGGCGGGCAGCGCCGAACTCGGCATCTGGATCAGCTCCGCGGTCGCGCGCGGCGGTATCGGCGCTCTCGCCCTGACCATGATGGCGGACTTCGGTTTCGACAGTCTCGGCCTCATGCGAATCACCGCACCGATCGCACCCGGCAACATCGCCGCGGCCAAGGCCGCAGCCACGGCGGGCCTGCGGTACGAAGCCCGGATGACCGCCTATTTCGATGCCGGTGGCGCACGCCGCGACCACGAGCTGTGGGCGGTGACCCGCCCCGATCGGCCCGACCGCGGGTTCACCGCCGTCTACCTGGCCCGGCAGCGCATCCACCCGACGACGACACAACTGCCTGCCGCCCCCGCTGTCCCGCACGGGCCGCCCCGCGTGAGCATCGCAGCCGCGCGTCTGCGGTACCAGCTTTCCCGATTGCGCCGGGTGTTCAGGTGGTTACGGGGCAGCGCCGCCGTCGCCCTATCCGACTCCGATGACCGCGCCGGGGTGCTGGTGCGGTCACGCCGTGTCTCCGACTTCCGGCAGCGCCGCGCGGCCCGTATCCGCAACCGGGCGACGCTGGCACGTGATCCGCACATGTCACCGGCCGCGTGGCTGCGCCGACATTCCCTGCGCTACTGGCTGGCCGAACTCGCCGAAGCCAGGGCAGGCCTGCGTTCCGGGCCAGGGCTGACGCTGGCGATCCTCGACGACGGCCGCTTCGTCGGCGAAGCCCGGCTGCACGGGCTGGACATGTTCGATCGCAACATCCGGCTCAGCGTCTGGACCGACGCGTCGGCTCGCCCGGAAACCCGCGCGAGCGTGCTCCGCCTGCTGGTGCGCCATGCGACCGAACGGCTGGAGATTCTCCGCGTCGCCATCGCGATCCCGGTATCCGACGTCGCCGCAGCGGCTGCGGTCGCCGCGGCCGGGTTCGCCGAGGAGGGGCGGATGCGCGGGCACCTCGATGTCTTCGGACCCCGCGGCGATCACGACCTCTGGGCGTACAGTCATCCGGCCCGCACGGCTGCCCCGGATGACGCGCCGGTGCGTGGGGAGCCGGTCCCGTGAGTTCGGCGACCGGGCGCGCCCCGGCGCAGGACCCCAACACCTCCGGCCGGTCCCGCGACCTCCTCGACGCCGGAGCGTATCCCCGTCCGACGCTTCACCGGCACCGGCCTGCTGTACGGCTTCCGCCGGTATCCTGCCCGCACCGCATACGGAGCACCAGATGACTCTGCACCCCGGCCTCCCACCGCACCACGGGTTCGCCCGCAGCAATGCGCTGCAGCGTCGGCTGCACGAGCTGGTGCCGGGCGGCGCGCACACCTACGCCCGCGGAGCCGATCAATACCCCGAGCAGATGGCGCCGATATTGGTGCGCGGCAACGGATGCCGAGTCTGGGATGCCGACGGCAACCAGTACGTCGAATACGGGATGGGACTGCGTTCGGTCACCCTCGGCCATGCCTTCGCACCGGTTCTCGACGCCGTGACGACCACGATCGCCGACGGAGTGAACTTCAGCAGGCCGACCGAGCTGGAGCTGCTCGCGGCCGAGGACTTCCTGGATCTGGTTCCTGGTGCGGACATGGTCAAGTTCGCCAAGAACGGCTCCGATGCCACGACCGCCGCCGTACGGCTGGCCAGGGCCGTGTCCGGTCGCCAGCGGATCGCCGTCTGCGAGCAGCCGTTCTTCTCGGTCGACGACTGGTTCATCGCTACGACACCGATGTCGGCGGGCATCCCCGCTCATGTCGGCGTCGAAACCGTCCGGTTTCCCTACAACGACGCCGACGCCCTCGCCGCGGTCCTGGCGGGCGACACCGTGGCCGCGGTCGTCATGGAGGCGGCCACCGCGACCGCGGAACCCGAGCCCGGCTATCTCCAAGCCGTGCGCGCCCTGTGCGACCGGCACGGCACCCTGCTGGTGTTCGACGAGATGATCACCGGATTTCGCTGGGCCGCAGGCGGCGCACAGTCCGTCTACGGCGTAACTCCCGACCTGTCCTGCTGGGGCAAGGCCATGGGTAACGGATTCCCCATATCGGCGCTCGCCGGACGGCGCGAGTACCTGGAGCGGGGCGGTCTGCGCACCGACGCCGACCGCGTGTTTCTGCTGTCCACCACGCACGGACCGGAAACCAGCGGGCTGGCGGCCTTCCGCGCGGTCGCCGCGGCCTACCGGACCGGCGACCCGATCGCCCGAATGGAAGCGGCCGGCGCCGCACTGGCGACCGGGTTCACCGCGCTGGCCACCGAACTCGGCATCGGCGACCACCTCCGGGTCCGCGGTCGCTCCTCCTGCCTGATCTTCGAAACCCTCGATTCCCACGGGAACCCGTGCCAGGCATTCCGCACATTGTTCCTGCAAGAACTGCTTCAACGCGGAGTGCTCGGGCAATCCTTCGTCACCTCGGCGGCACACGACCACGACGCGATCGCCGCCACCCTGTCGGCTTGCGCGGCCGCGGCCCAGGTGTACCGGACCGCCCTCGAACGCGGCACCGTCGATGGACTGCTGCGCGGACGATCGGTCGCTCCCGCGATTCGCCGCACCGCCGCGCCGCGGCAGATCGAAACGAGCACATCTCGATGACCACACCTCGCATCGCCATCGTCCACGAACGGTTCACCGAATTCGGCGGATCCGAAGCCGTCGTGGGCGAGTTCGCCCGCACCTGGCCCGGCGCGGACATCTACGCCCCGATCGTCACGCCGGACGGAATCCGTCCGCCCGTCCGGCATGTCCACGACACCTGGCTCTCCCGTGCCCACACAGCGACCCGCGGTCGGCACGCCCCTCTGCTGCCGTTCGTTCCCCGCTCCCTACGTCGTATGCCTTTGCGGGACTATGACGCCGTGGTCGTCAGCCACCACTCGTTCGCCACTCAGGCCGCATTGGCCACCGACGCGCCCGTGATCGCCTATGTGCACAGCCCCGCGCGATGGGCCTGGGATCGTGAGTTTCGCATCCGCGAAGCAGGCGGACGGGCCGGTCAGTTCGCCCTCGGCGCCCTGGGCGCACTGGCCCGCCGCACCGAACTACGAGCCGCGCCGCGCCTGACCCGGGTGATCGCCAACTCGACCGCCGTCGCCGACCGGATCCGCGACTGGTGGGGCCTGACCGCCACCGTGATCAATCCCCCCGTCGATGTCGACCGTTTCACCCCCGATCCCACACGTGCCCGGGAGGAATTCTTTCTCTGCGCCGGTCGCCTCGTTCCCTACAAACGCGCCGATCTCGCGATTCGAGCCGAGCAACTCGCCGGCGTACGGCTGGTCGTGCTGGGCGCCGGTCGCTTCCGGCCTCAGCTCGAAGCTCTCGCCGGACCCGAGACAACTTTTCTGGGCGCCACCTCTACCGACATCCTGCGGGACATGTACCAACGCTGCCGCGCCCTGCTCATGCCCGGCGTGGAAGACTTCGGCATCGTCCCGGTCGAAGCCATGGCCTGCGGTACTCCGGTGATCGCCATCGGCGCGGGCGGCGCGCTCGACACGGTACGACCGGGCACGACCGGCGAACACATCGCTCTGGGCGCCGATCCCGACGTCGTCACCCGCCTGGCCGCGGCGATGGCCGACTTCGACGCCGCCCGCTACGACCCGCGCATCGTCCGCGCCCACGCGGAAACGTTCGCACCAACCGCGTTTCGGGCACGGATGGCCGCGTGCGTCGCTCAGTAAGCGGCCGCCCAGCGAAGTGCCGAACGCTGTTTGCTCCGCGAGCGTGATCTGCCTGGCCGCATGGTCGAGCGCGTCTGCTCACTCGTCGAGCCGGTCGCAGCACCGGCTGCCGTGACGTATCACCGGTTCCCCGGGATGGGAACGGATGCGCAGGGTGGCAACGTGTTCCGGGCCGATGATGGTCGGTATGGGCGGCATCGTCGACTTCGTTCGGGCCAGGCGCATCAGTGTGCATCCAGCTGTAGAGCGTCGGTGACCCGTGCGGGTGCTGTTGACGGCGAGTGGGTCGCGCGGCGACAGCGAGCCGATGTTGGGGCTCGCGCTGTGGTTGCGGGAATTCGGGGCGCGGGTGCGGGTGTGCGCGCCACCGGATATCGCCCAGCGTTGCGCTGACTCGGGGGTGCCGATAGTGCCGCTGGGGCCGCTGAAGGCCGGTTCGCGGGCCGGGAGGCCGTCGCGGGCCGAGCTGTCGCGGTATGTGACGGACTGGCCCAGAATCCAATTCGACACGATCGCCACTGCGGCCGCAGGATGCGACGTCGTGGTCGCGGCCGGCGTGACACAGGTCGCGGCCCGGTCCGTCGCCGAGAAGCTCGGCATCCACTACCAGTATGTGAGCTACCAGCCGACCAGTCTGCCCTCGCCACATCACCCGCCGATGCCGCTGCCGGGCGATCGACCCGCACCGGAGGCGATCGACAACCGGTTGCTGTGGGAAATCGACACCCACGGTTGGAACGCGCAGTTCGGCCACGCGCTCGATACCGGCCGGGCGGCGCTCGGGCTAGGGCCGGTAACCGACGTACGCGACCACGTCATCACCGAGAGTCCGTGGCTGGCTGCGGACCCGGTGCTGGGTCCATGGCCCCAATCGCCGCGACTGAACGTGGTACAGACGGGTGCCTGGATCGTCCCCGACGAACGCGCCTTGCCCACCGACTTGTCGGCGTTCCTGGACGCGGGCACACCCCCGGTGTATGTCGGGTTCGGCAGTATGCCGATGCGCAGCGGAATCGCCCGTGCGGCAATCGAGGCGATCCGCGCCCACGACCGCCGAGTCCTCCTTTCCAGTGGCTGGGCCGAGCTGACCCTCATCGATGACCTGCCCGACTGCATGGCCATCGGCGAGGTCAACCATCAAGCGCTGTTCGGCCGGGTCGCCGCCGTCATCCACCACGGCGGTGCGGGCACGACGACCGCCGCCGCCCGGGCGGGCGTCCCGCAAGTGGTGGTACCCCAGATGATGGACCAGCCGTACTGGGCACGCCGGGTGGTCGACCTCGGCATCGGAGCGGCGTGTACGGAAGCCGACCCCAGCGCAGCGTCATTGTCTGCCGCTCTCGACATCGCATTGGCGTCTACCACCCGAGCGCGCGCGAACGAAGTGGGCGGGATGGTCCGTTCGGACGGAGCGGCGGTGGCTGCAAAACTGCTGATCGACGCGATCAGTTGAGAATCAACCCTCAGTCGGCGGCACCCCGCTGAGATCAGCCCAGGTACGGCTGTGTTCGACCCTCGAAGTGGTGTCGCAAACGGAGGCGGACGGGTACGAGGTAGCCCGGTGGCGACGGGTCGCTCGTCGCCGTACCGGGCTTCAGATCACGGCCGGTCGTACTCGCCGTTGAGCACGTGCGCGGTGAAGGTGTCCCATGCGCCGGGTGTAAACACCAGTGCCACTCCGGTCGGACTCTTGGAGTCCCGCACGCCGACTATGCCGCCTTCCAGGTGCGCGACCTCGACGCAGTCGTCCTTGCCGCCGCTGTGGCTGCTTTTGAACCAGCGAGCCCCGGGTAGGTCCATGCTCATGGCGCGTACTCCTTTGCCACCCGCCGTAGCAGGTGCTTGCTTTCGGTGCGATCCAACGCTACCCGCTGAATCTTCTGAAACGCGTTGCGATAACGGCGCACGCTGTCCGGCCTTTCGAGGTGAATACTGCCCGCGTAACTCTCGATATATACGACAGGGGGCTCGAGAGCTTTGCCTGCGCTGTCGGTGCCGAAATCGAGAATCGTGAACGGCCCAGCCGTCGTACCCACTGGGTAGCCTGCGGCGTCGGGCAGCACTCTCACCGACACGTTCGGCGGCAAATCGGCAAGATGGCGGCACAGTCTCGCCATTACCCGCGGTCCGTGGACCACTCGCCGAAGCACTCCTTCGTCGATCACGAGGTCGACCTCGAGGGGGGAGACTGTGCGCAGTATGAGGTTCTGGCGCTCGCGCCGTATGCGCAGTCGCCGCTCACGTTCTTCGGGCAAATCTTCTACGAAGTACACCCGATCCAAAGCCTCGGCATACTCGCGTGTCTGGAACAAGCCGGACACGATGTCCGGCCGATAGATGGTCACCGATTCGGCCGCAGACTCCAAGCCCAGATATACGCCGAAACTGGGCGCTACCTGGTCGGTGTACTCGTCCCACCAACTCTGCTCCATACGTTGAGCGGCGAGAGCTTTCAGCTCACTCGCGCGCTCGGGCTGCCGATAGAGCCGACACAAGCTGTCGATGTCGGAATCGGAGATCTTGTTCGCGTGGCCCGTCTCGAGCCGTTGCAAGGTCCCGGAGCCACGACCGATCGCCTTCGCGGCCATCAGGATCGACAGGCCGGATTCCAGGCGCATCGCACGTAAGACGCGGCCCAGCTGCCGATGCGGCACGCCCGGAGTTCGCCCTATGGATGGCGACGACACGGTGTTGCGCGGTGAATTCCCCCTGGTGAGCGGCTTGACCACTGCTGCGTTCCCCTTCTGGTAGATGGCAAGCACTGCATTCGTGGGTGGCCCCACCCCCGAGCTGTGGATGACGCTACTGTCGCGTCACGGGTGCCACCGAACAGCAAGTATGGGTGGTCACCTGGGAAAACGAAGCAGTTTTCGCGAATCGTTCATTGGATCACCCATGCATGGTGTGGGACTGCTGTGCTGCGCGTGTGCTCGCAGGGCTGGCCGCATTTCGCGGGTCGGTGGAACCGGGAGCTCGTCAACCGTCTTTCGATGTGCGAGAAGGGGGTACAGATGGAAACGCGTGGAGATACACCGTTGTCGCGATGCCTGTTCTATCGGCAGGAGTGCGGTCTGCCCGCCGTGGTCGACCCGCCGGAACTCGGGCGGATCGTGATGCGGGCCGGGTCGGTGTGGGCGATGACGATGCCCACTCGCCTGGGGCAGGCGGTGAAGGCGCACATGCACAACAGAAGCGTCCCGTTGGGACCGATTGTGGGACATCCGCGTTCGGGGCGCTGGACCTTCCTCATCCAGCCCGATCTGCCCGATGACGTGCGGTTGTTCGCCGAACTGTTCCGGCTGGACGTGTCGGTTGCGCGGACGGGAGCGATGATCGCGCTGCCTTCGCCAACCGCTGCGGTAGGCGCAATCAGGCACTGGACAGTGCCGCCGCGCAACGCATTCCGCCCCGCAGGCAGGTTCGTGGTCGAAGCCGTCCGGGCGTGGGCGGACCAGATGCCGCGTACTCAGCACAGGTCGGGGACAACTCATGTCGGATGACGAATTGCGCACGAGGCGGTTCCTCCGCGTCGATGATTTGCGGTTCCGGCGCGCGCATGACAACCCACACTGGCCGGTATCCAGTCCCGCGAATGCCAGAAAGGCGCTGGAACTGCACTACGAATGCGACTACTCATCGTGCGCGACGCTCGTCGCGGCGGTGATAGCCAGCCGCGAGGACTACCGATACTTCCGCCGCACCGAAACGAATGCCGCCGGAGTCGAGAGCGAGTGCGCGACGTCCACACCGGGATCAGGTGCGTGATGTGTGGCGATTCATCCATGAACCCATCGAACGACGTTCACGTGAGCGTATTCCTACACGGACTGCGAATGGATTTCGCCGCATGCGCCACGGCGGCGATGACCTTCGCGCGGGAATGGCGGCACACCCATTACCCCGACGCGGTGGAGATCCTCCCGGACGGCGCACACGGCTTGCCCCGCCTCCCTTGTGAACGCTTGTATTGCGATCGTTCGCGCCCGATCAACGGAAGCGGGTGAGTGCGCGGCACGGGGACGGGGCGGGCACCTCACCTCGGAGGAACGAGGTCGGCGGCACGCCCATCAGGCTGCGGAAATCGGCTGTCATGTGGGACTGGTCGTAGTAGCCGGCGCCTGCCGCGATGTCGGCCCACGGTGTGTCTTCGGCTCGGGACAAGACGCGCCGGACGCGGTCGATGCGGGCGAAGTGTTTCGGGGAGACGCCGATTCCGGTGGTGAACAGGTTGCGGAGCTGGCGTTCGCTGACGGAGAGGCGTGTGGCGAGTTCCGGGACGGGGAGCGGGTGGGCGGCGGCGATGGTGGCTACGGCGGTGGCGAGCAGTCGGCGGTGGGCGCGCTGGGCCGGATCGTCGGGGATGCGGCGCGGCAGTTCGTTCTCCAGGTACGGCACGACCTCGTCGTGCTCGAGTTCGATCAGCTCGGCGGCGAGGTGCGCGACTGGGCCGGGTAGGTCGTCCAGTCGCGCTACGCGATCGGTGAGGTCCGCCGCAGGGACTCCGAGCAGGGCGGGGACGGCGCCCGGCGCGAGTCGAAGGCGCACGCAACCTGCGGGTTTACTCGCGCGCGAGTAGCTGGCCTTCGTCTGCGGGCCGACGACGAGCGCGGCGCGGGTGGCACCGGCATCTCCGTGTTCGGCGCGCAGCACGATCGTGGTGGCCGTCTGCGGAATGTGCGCGAACGGCTCGGAGAGGTCGAGCACGGTGGGGATGCGGCCGAGTTCGACCAGCCACGGCCGCAGCGACTCCGGTGCGGGTTCGGACGTCTCGACCAGATCGGCGGTCACGACGCGCGGCAGGGTGATCACCGGATCCACTGTAGGCAGGCGCGGCCACGCCAGGTGTGCCGGAATTTCCTAGAGACCTGCGCGAACGCCCGGCACCGTGGTCCACATGATCGTGATCACGGGTGCGACCGGCACCATCGGCAGTGAAATCGTGCGGCAGTTGAGCGAGCGGGGGATATCGGTTCGCGCAGTCACCCGAAACCCGGACCGGGCGGAGGTGCCCGCAGGCGTCGAAGTGGTCCGCGGCGATTACACCGACCTCGCGTCAATGGCGAAGGCGATGGCCGGTGCGGAGGCCGCGTTCGTCGTCGGCGTGCTGGGCCCGGAATATGTGGAGGCCGACCGGGCACTCATCGCCACCGCGCGGGACGCGAAAGTTGCCAGGATCGTCAAACTTTCCGCCATCGGCACCGGCGATGCCGGACTCGGCCGGGTCGGAACCTGGCATTTGCCCGGTGAACAAGCCGCACGCGAGAGCGAAGTCGACTGGACTATTCTGCGCCCCAGCTCTTTTGCCTCCAACACCCTGAGCTGGGCCGCCGCGATTCATGCCGGGCAGCCGGTGCCGAATATGACCGGCTCCGCCGCACAGGGTGTGATCGATCCCCGCGACGTCGCCGGTGTCGCCGCCGAAGCGCTGGTCTCCGCCGAGCACGCGGGCCGGATCTACACCCTCACCGGGCCGGAATTGCTCACCACGCACGATTTGGCCGCCACTTTGGCTACCGTGACCGGCCGCACGGTGGAGGTTGCCGACATTCCGGAAAACGGAGCGCGGCAACACATGCTGGCCTCCGGAATGTCCGCTGAATTCGCGGACGGTGCGCTTGCGGGGCAAGCCTATGTGCGTGCGGGACATAACGCGATCGTCACCGACGACGTGCGGCGGATACTCGGACGGGCGCGAACTTTCGCCGAATGGGCTGCCGACAATGTGCGGGCATTCGATGCCGCGGTGCGCACGTCATAGGGTATATGTGATTGGCCTCACATCGAATTGCCGAACGCTGCCTGCTCGGCAAGGGTGACATGACTGGCCGCGTGGTCAGTGCGTTTACACGAAAAGGGGATTCGCATGCGTCGACGGGTCATGACGGTCTTGGTCGCGCTCGTAGCGGGAGGTTCGGCAGCTGCGTTCGGCGGGGCGAGTGCCTCGGCGGTCGCGGTGAATCCGTTCCCCGGTGGCACGGAGGTCTACTTCGACAACGGTGAATCCGCGGCGATCGCGAACCTGAACCTCGGACCGGTGCTGAGCCAGGTGGCCGTCGCATGGTCGCCCGGAGCGAAAGCGCTTCTCGGCGAGGGGATCACCGAGCACGCCCAATGGGCCGCCGAAACCCCGACCGGCGGGGTGTCGATCGAGGTCTACGGGGCATTCATCCAACCGTCGCTGGTCACGGTCACCACGCTGCGCGGCTGAGCTTTTTTCGTTTCGGAATTCGGTGTGCCAGAGGTATGCTCGCCCATGGCGTTATGCGCATGAGACCTCCTGGCGGATGCCCGGACGGGACGACACTACGTGTGCCGTCCCGTCCGGTGTTTCATCATCGTGCTCGGTTGCCCGCGGTTTCCGGGAACGCGTCCTGAGCGGCCATTTCCTGGGCGATCGCCGTCGCGAAGGCGTCCACGTCGGCCTCGGTGGTGTCGAACGAGCACATCCAACGGACCTCGCCGGTGCGCTCGTCCCAGGTGTGGAAGCGGAAGCGTTTCCGCAGCCGCTCGGTGACCTCCCGAGGCAGTATGGCGAAGACGGCGTTGGCCTGGACCGGCCGTACGATCTCGACACCCGGCACCCGGGCGACGGCCGTGGCCAGCCGGGCCGCCATCGCGTTGGCGTGCCGCGCGTTGCGTAGCCACAGGTCACCTTCCAGCAGCGCGACGAACTGCGCCGACACGTACCGCATCTTGGAGGCCAGCTGCAACGCGCCCTTGCGCAGGTACTGCACGCCGCGCACCGCGTCCGGGTCGAGCACCACGATCGCCTCACCGAGCATCAGGCCGTTCTTGGTGCCGCCGAACGACAGCACGTCCACCCCCGCGTCAGTGGTGAACGCGCGCGGCGGCAGGTCGAGCGCGGCGGCCGCGTTGGCCAGCCGGGCGCCGTCCACGTGCAGCAGCATGCCGCGCTCACGCGCCATCGCGCCGATCGCCGCGATCTCACCGGGCGTGTAGAGGGTGCCGAGTTCGGTGCTCTGGGTGATGGAGACCACCTTGGGCTGGGCGTGGTGCTGATCGCCGAAGCCCCATGCGTACCGGTCGAGCAACTCCGGCGTCAGCTTGCCGTCCGGAGTTGGCACCGGGATCACTTTCAGCCCGGCCACCTTCTCGGGTGCGCCGCACTCGTCCAGGTGGATGTGCGCGGACTCCGGGCAGATCACGGCGCTCCACCGGTCGCACATCGCCTGCAACCCGACCACATTCGCGCCGCTGCCGTTGAAGACCGGATAGACCTCGGCACGCTCGCCGAAATGCCCTTTGATCAGCTCGCGTAGCCGGGCGGTGTGGACGTCCTCGCCGTAGGCCGGCTGATGTCCCTCGTTGGCGGCGGCCAGCGCCGCCATGATCTCCGGGTGTACGGAGGCGTTGTTGTCGCTGGCGAATCCGCGTAGCGGCTCGCTCTCGGTAGCGTTGTCGCTCACCGGTCCTCCGGTTCCGTGCTATCGGGCTGTCGAGCGGAAGCCACGCAACCGCAGGCTGTTGCTGACCACGAAGACCGAGGAGAACGCCATCGCGGCGCCCGCGAGCATCGGGTTCAGCAATCCCGCCATGGCCAGCGGGATCGCGGCCACGTTGTAGGCGAAGGCCCAGAACAGGTTGCCTTTGATCGTGGTGAGGGTGCGGCGGGACAGGCGGATCGCGTCCGCCGCAGCCCGCAGGTCGCCGCGGACCAAGGTCAGATCGCCCGCCTCGATGGCCACGTCGGTGCCGGTGCCCATGGCCAGGCCCAGGTCGGCCTGGGCCAGTGCCGCGGCGTCGTTCACACCGTCGCCGACCATCGCGACCACTTTGCCCTCGGCCTGCAACCGTTTGACGGTGTCGACCTTGTCCTGCGGCAGCACCTCCGCGATCACCTCGTCGATGCCGACTTGCGCGGCGATCGCGTCGGCGGCGGCCCGGTTGTCGCCGGTCAGCATGATCGGGGTGAGCCCGAGGGCGCGCAGCTGGGAAATCGCCTCGGCCGAGGTGGGTTTCACCGCGTCGGCCACCACGAGCACGCCGCGCGCCTCGCCGTCCCAGCCGACCGCGACGGCGGTCTTTCCTTCGGCTTCGGCCGCGCGCATCGCCCGGGTCAGGTCGTCGTCGAGATGCTGTGACCAGTCGGCGAGCAGCCGCGCGCGGCCGACGACCACCGCGTGCCCGTCAATCGTGCCCTGCACGCCCAGGCCCTCGACGTTCGCGAAATCCTCGACCGGCTTCAGCTCACCCACCCGCTCGCGGGCGCCCTTGGCGATGGCCTGGGCGATCGGGTGCTCTGAGGAATCCTCCAGCGCCCCGGCCAGTTCCAGAATCCGTTCGACCTGCTCACCCTCGGCCGCGACGACATCGAGCAGCGTCATCTTGCCCGCGGTGACGGTGCCGGTCTTGTCCAGCACGATCGTGTCCACCCGCCGGGTCGACTCCAGCACCTCGGGACCCTTGATCAGGATGCCCAGCTGCGCGCCGCGTCCCGTGCCGACCATCAGCGCGGTCGGCGTGGCCAGTCCGAGCGCGCACGGGCAGGCGATGATCAGCACCGCAACCGCGGCGGTGAACGCCGCGGCCACCGAACCGCCGGTGCCGAGCCAGAATCCGAGCGTCGCGACCGACAGCGCGATGACGATCGGCACGAAGATCCCGGAGATCCGGTCGGCCAGCCGTTGCGCCTGCGCCTTGCCGGTCTGCGCGTCCTCGACGAGCTTCGCCATCTGCGCCAGCTGGGTGTCGGAACCGATCCTGGTGGCGCGCACCATGATCCGGCCACCCACGTTGACGGTCGCGCCGACTACGGCGTCGTCCGTGCCGACCTCCACCGGCACCGACTCGCCGGTGAGCATCGAGGCGTCGACGGCCGAGGAACCTTCCACCACGACGCCGTCGGTGGCGATCTTCTCGCCCGGCCGAACCACGAACCGGTCGCCGACCGTCAGCTGCTCCACCGGAATGCGCAGCTCGGTTCCGTTGCGCAGAACCGACACCTCCTTGGCCCCCAGCTCGAGCAGGGCACGCAGCGCCGCACCCGCCCGCCGTTTGGCGCGCGCCTCGAAGAAGCGTCCGGCCAGGATGAACGTGGTGACACCCGCCGCGGCCTCCAGGTAGATGCTGCCGGTGCCGTCCATCCGCGAGATGGTGAACTCGAACGGGTGCGTCATGCCCGGCCTGCCCGCGGTGCCCCAGAACAAGGCGTACAGCGACCAGCCCAGTGCGGCCAGCGTTCCCATCGAGATCAGGGTGTCCATGGTCGCGGCGCCGTGGCGCAGATTGGTCCACGCCGCGCGGTGGAACGGCAGCGCGCCCCACACCACGACCGGCGCGGCCAAGGTCAGTGACAGCCACTGCCAGTTGGTGAACTGCAAGGCCGGGATCATCGCCATGGCGATCACCGGCACCGACAGCGCCACCGAGATCAGCAGGCGGGTGCGCAGGCTCGCCGCGGGATCTTCCTCGGCGGCGATTTCTTGTGGCTTCGGGGGCGCGGGCAGGGCGGCGGTGTAGCCCGCTTGTTCGACGGTGGCGATCAGGTCGTCGGGCGAGACGTCACCGGTGACGTCCACCCGGGCCTTCTCGGTGGCGTAGTTCACGGTCGCGGTGACGCCGTCGAGCTTGTTGAGTTTCTTCTCGATCCGGGCGGCGCAGGACGCGCAGGTCATTCCACCGATCACGAGTTCGACCTGCCCGGCGGGCTGCGGTTGTGTCGCGGTGGTCATCGTGGGTGCTCCGTTCTGTGCGGCGGTCGGCGGGTCAGTGCACGTGGCCGTCCGGCGCCTGCTGCTGACCAGTGTGTTCGTTGTGGCTCGAGGCGTCTACGGCGGGGGTACCCGGCGCGACGGCCAAGGTGAATTCGGCGGTGCGGACCACGCCCTCGTGCTGGAAGTCGAGGAATAGGCGGTAGTCGCCCGCGCTCGGCGCCGTGACGGCGAAGGTTATGCCCGGTCCGGCCGCGGTCACGCCGTCGCCGGGGTGGCCTTCCGGATGGACGTGCAGATAGCCCAGGTCGGCGGCGCGCAGGGCCACCAGATGGCCGTAAGCGCCGAGGTAGGGCTGTAGGTCGGTCACCGGCTTGCCCGCGCGGCTCACCGACAGCGTCACCTTGGAAGCCCGCCCGGGAACTACGGTGCCGTCCAGCGTGACGGTGTAGTCGCCGACGTTGGTGGTGGAGGTCGCCGCGGGCAGCTGCTGTGGGTCGTAGACGCCCGCCACCAGCAGGTCCGCGCCGAGGGTCAGGTTCTCGCCGCCCTGCGGAGTGAAGTCGGCGAACACGCGATAGTCACCGGCGCGGCTGAGGTCGAGTGGGACGCTCCAGGTCCCGTCGGCGCCGAGCACCGGGTGGACGTGCTGGAAGGCGGCCATATCACGGCGCACGACGATCAGGTGCAGATCCTTCTCGTGGCTGCGCACGTAGCGGGTGACGGGCTTTCCGTCCCGGTCGAGGATGGTGAAGCGCAGCGGTACGTTCGCCGCGGCGGTGGCTCGGGTGGTGTCCAGCCGCAAGGTGTAGCCGCGGTCGGTCGCCATCATTCCTCCAGGTAGTGCGTGGTCCTCGCCTTGGGCGGTGCCGTGTGCGTTCGAGTCGTGGGCGGCGGGTTCGGTGGGCTCCGGCCCGATGGTCGCACCGGCCGCGAGGGCGATCCCGAAGACCGCGGCGAGGCCGAGGGCGAAACCGCCGAATTTGATGGTCGCGTTCATCGGAGTACTCCGTCCGTCAGCCTGCGACCGCGTAGCCGGCGCGAACCACCGCCGCGGCGAGTTCGGCGCGTTCGATCGGGGTCGCGCTATCGACGGTCACCAGTCCGTCGGCGAGGTCGACGGCCACCGACTCGACGCCGGAGATGCGGCCGATCTCGGTGCGGACCGATGCGGCGCAGCCGCCGCAGGTCATGCCGGTGACGGTCACGGTGGTGGTGCTCATGGTCGGTGTCCTCCTGCTGGTACGTCTGCTTCTTGTTTCTACCCTACCCCCCTAGGGTATCTAGATGTCAAGTCCGGAGCAGACGAAAGCCCGGCCAGCGACGAGTCGCGGACCGGGCTGTGTGGGTCGGGATCAGCGGTAGGTCACCAGCGCGACGGCGGGTGCCGAGACCACTTGCACATCGGCGGAGTCCGACACCTTGACGTGCAGGAATCCGCCCTCGATCGCGATGTGGACGTCATCGACGGTGCGTGCGGCCCGGCCCTCACGGTCCACCAGGGAGTAACCCTCGACCAGGACAACCTTGCTCGCGGGCCGCCATTTCGCTTCCATTGCCGTGCCTTTCGTCGGTGCCGTGGGCGGGAAGTCGAGTTCCGGCTCGGCGACATGGTTGAAGTAGTTGGACAAGACGTTCAGTGCCACATGGCCGACGACCTCGCTCAGTTCGGCGTCGCTGACGCCACGGGCGCGCGCCGAGGCGAGCGTGGCGTCGTCGAGCCGGCCGCGGGAGCGGAGCACGTCACGGGCGACGCGCAGGATCGCGTCGGCGTGCGGGTCGTCGGCGCGCGCCGCGCGGGTGTCGACGATCGCCTGCTCGGTGAAACCCATCCGGTCGGCGCGCATGGTGTGCGCGGCGGCGCAGTAGTCGCAGCCGTTCTCGCTGGCGACCAGCAGGGCGAGTTGCTCGCGCACCCGGGCGGAGAGCTTTCCCTTGGTCAGCGCGTCGCGCAGGTTCAGGTAGCCGCGCAGGGTGGCGGGGCTGTTCGCCATGGCGGCGTAGAGATTCGGGACCCGGCCCAACTGGCGCTGTACCTCGGCGAGCAGATCGGCCTGCTCGGCGTCGGCGGAGTCGGTGGACACAAGGGGCAGGCGGGACATCGAAGCCTCCAGCTCGTACAAGATGGTACCGATCGGTTCCGAATCAAGACGGTACCGATCGTTTCCGTATCGGTCAAGTCGGATGGTACTGATCAGTTCCGTTCTGCTACCGTGGGGTTATGCCAACCCAGGCCAAGCAACGTTTGCTCACCACGGCGGAAGAACTGTTCTATGCCGAAGGCATTCGTGCCGTAGGCATCGATCGCCTGCTCCAGGAGTCCGGCGTCGGCCGGGCTTCCTTCTATCGCCACTTCGCGAGCAAGGACGACTTGGTCGTCGCTGTGCTGGAGGACCGCGACCGCCGGTGGCTGGACTGGCTGCGCGAATCGGTCGAACAGACCGTCGACCCCGCCGCCCGCCCGCTCGCGGTCTTCGACGCTCTGGCCGAACGGTTCGCCCGCGACGACTTTCGCGGCTGCGCGTTCATCAACACCATGGTCGAGGTGGCCGATCGCGAGAGTGCTGCCCATCAGGTCGCCGATCGGCACAAGCGCCGCGTGATCGAATACCTGAACGAACTGCTCACCGAAGCGGGGCGACCCGACGCTGAGGTGCTGGCCGCCGAACTCGCGCTGCTGGTCGACGGAGCGATCGTCACCGCGGTCCGTGAGGGAACTCCGGAGGCGGCCCATCGTGCGCGCACGATCGCGGAGCGTTTGCTCGCGACGCGGTGAGAGTTGGCGTACTACCGCCGATTTGCATGCGGGGTCTACTCGCTCGCGGTGATCGGGCCCGTGGCGTTTACCCGCTTCTTGGCTACGGACCTGTTTGCTTCATGAACTCGTCGCGAGACGGTCGGCGTTGTGACGAAGCGCCACCCGGATCGCTGAGCGGCGCCCGGGGTAGTCATCGCGGACCCGTCGCTGTCGGCGTCGTGGCGACTGCGGCCGTTGGGGCGAGCTCACCGGCGTGCCACCCGCTGGAGTCGTCGCCGGACCGCCTTGGTCGCGCAGCGGTCCGAATGCCCGGTGCGGGTAGTGCGGTCGTGGGTATGCACGCCGGGTGCCGCCCCGGCTGACTTATCGCGGGGCGGCACCTGCTCGGATCAGGCGGAGTGCAGATTACGTGCCGTGGGTGAGGTCTCGGTCGTGGCCGGGTCGGGGTAGGTGCCGAAGAGGCGGTCGGCGGTGCCGGAACTGGTGACCGTGAACCAGTAGTGCTCGTTCTTGTAGTGGTGGTGGCGATGGTTGCGCCAAACCGCCCGGTAGAGCGAACCTTTCGGCTTGTAGTCGGTGTGGATCAGGTAGTGCGTCCACTCGTAGCCCAGGCCGAGCAGGGTGATGGTGATCAGAAAGGTCAGGCCGAGGCCCGAACGGGGGAAGGCGAAGGCCGCCAGCGCGATCAACACCACGACCAGCACCGCCAGCGTTTTCGTCGGGATGAAGATCAGCGGGATGTCGCGCGGATCCACGTGATGCTCGCGGTGCTTGCGGGCCAGTTCGCTGTCGAGTGCGATCGGGCCGAGCCGCCGTGGCCGCCAATGCAACACCGTGACGTGCACGATCCACTCGAACACCGGGAACACCGTCAGCATCACGGCGGGGACCAGCAGATCGGTGAGCTGCCAATCGCCGACGACGACGCGAGCGATCAGCGCGCCCACCAGCGTGGTCCCGATCATCCACGGCGAGGGGTGCCGGAGGAATTCTTCGAATGCCCGGCCGAGGGTGAGTCCGCGCCGCAGCGCCCGCTCATCCCTGCGTACCCGCGCCCGTGCGTCCGTGTCGATCGAAGCGTGTTCGGATGCTTTCGGTTTGGTCATGATCGTTCCTAGCTGTGCGTGACCGGCGGTCCGCCGAGGACCTCGATCAGGGCGGTGGTCGCCGGCTCGAGCAGCGCCCGAGCGGTGCCGACGGCCTTCTGCGGCCGGCCCGCGACGATGGCGGCGGCCAGTTCGCGGTATGCCTCGACGTTGCCCACCTCGGCGGACATGATCGGGGCCAGCGCCGCGAGCGCCGGTTCATATGCGGCGCGCAACATGTTGAACATCAGCCGGAACACGATCGAGTCGGCCGCGTCCACGACGTGATCCCAGAACTCCATCGCATGCCGTTGCTGTGCGATCGGATCCTGTTCGGCGGCAAGCGCTTCGAGGGAAGCCTCCAGCAGGGGACGAACCTCGCCCGCGCCGATCGCGCCGACCCGGCGAGCGGCCAGCTCCGCCACCTTCGGCCCGTTGTGCAAGCGGGCCTCCAGAATGCTGCGTGCGACCGCGGGGTCCAGTTCCCCGGCCTGCACCAGCAGCCTGGGCAGAACCTCGAGCCCCGCGCCGCGCCGATAGTCCAGCACGGTCGTCGCGTCTCCCTGGCGCACCGACACCAGCCCGGCCGCGGCCAGCCGCTGCAAGGCTTCCCGCACCGCGGGCCGGGACACCCCGAGCGCCTCCGCCAACTGTCGCTCACTGGGCAATGTCGCCCCGGGCGCCAGCTCACCGCTGAGCACATCCGCGGCGATCTGCTCGAACACGTCCGCCGACACCGACCGCTTGACAACAGGTTGCAACGCCATGCGTCTACTGTGCGCCTCGGTGGTCAGGAGGTCAAGTGGTCAGACCAATTCCGGTCTGGAGGAGCTGGCGTTGGCCGGTGGATGGGCGGTGCGCAACTGTCGGACCGCGGTCGGCGCGCCGTCTGATCCGTGGCCGCGTGACCATGACAGTGCGAAACCCCTGAAGCTCTTGTGAGCTCAGGGGTTTCGCATGTGGTGAGCGTGGTCGCGGGATGTCCGTTGTCACCGATGGGTCGGCGGGGCGGTGAGGGTGGGGCGGACCTTGGTGAGCATCAGGTCGAGGAACTGGTCGGGGTGGCGGAAGGAGGCGAAGTGGCTGGCGTCTTCGATCAGCGCGAAGTGCTTGACCGGCGCGGTGACATCGTCGAAGAACCGCTTGGCTGGTTCGGGCGGGGTGAGGGCGTCTTGGTCGCCCTGGAAGATGAACAGTGGGATATCGAATGCGGTGCCCTCGGTCCATTCGTCGATCGTCACGGCCTCGGGTGCAAATCGCTCGGAGAAGGTCATGCCTTTGAAGTAGGTGCGCAGTTCGCCGAGCGTGTGCAGCGGTGAGAACCACAGCGAGCGGATCACCACGGTCTTTATGGTGTCGTAGGTGAGCGGATCGGTGGTGACGACGAGCCTGTTGTACTCCGCCAACTGCTCGGCGGACCACGCTGACTTGTCGGCACCCATGTCGGTGACCGTGGCCAGCTGTTTACGTTTTCCGGCCTGCTGCAGCCGGCTCACCAATGCGTTGTATGCCGAATGGTTGTGCCCGCCGGCGTTGATGTTCTGGTCGGCGCCGACGTAACCGCTGTACAGCTGAGGGTGGTTGCGGGCCAGGCGCAGCCCGACAACGGTGCCGAAGGAGTTTGCGACCAGCAGGACCTTCTCGACGCCGAGCCGGGCCCGGACATGCTCGGTGACCTCGAGGGCGTCGCGGTACCACCGCTCCAGGCTCATCTCACCCTGTCCGTCCGGGGCGGTGCGGCCGAAAGTCTTGCCGGCGCCGCGCATATCCCACCGCACGATGGTGAAGTGTTTCTCCCAGCCGCGGGTGCGTGGGGCGAAGACGAGGTTGGAAGCGCCGGGGCCGCCGTGGACTTCGACGATAACCGGATTGCGCAGGTCGTCGCCGCGGATCGAGATCCACTGGTCGATACCGCCGATGCGGATGAAGCCGGACTCGTCGATGCCGTTCGTCGTGGTGATGCGCAGCCGCTTGGCGTTGGCCGCACGCCTGAGCTGCCGGTGGCCGAGCAGCCCGGCAACGGGCGCGGCAGCGGCAGCGACGATGGCGGCGAGGACGATGGTCGTAAGCATTGTTATCTCCCTAAACTGTTTATGCCGTCAGCAGCTGGGTTTAAGGTATATACAATTGGACGTGGGTGTCAACCCATCCGCCGGTAACCACCAGAAAGGACTGTCATGGCCAGGACAGACGCTGCCCGAGAAGGTAAGGAAAAGGCACGTGACCTGCGGGCGAGCGTGGCATTGCTGTGGGGGGAGCAGGAGCGGCGCACCCGTGGGCCCAAGCCCAAGCTCTCGCCCCGCGGCATCGCGGAGGTCGCGGTGGCACTCGCCGATGCCGAGGGCTTGGACGCCGTGTCGATGAATAAGGTCGCCGCCGAGTTCGGCGTCTCGGCGATGGCGCTCTACCGCTATGTGCCCGGTAAAACCGAACTCGTTGAGCTGATGGTCGAAGCTGTACTGACCGATTGTCCCGATCTGTCGGTCGCCGGCAGCGGATGGCGGCTCCGGCTCTCGCAGTGGGCCCGCCGGTCATCGGAGGTGTACCAGAACCATCCCTGGTTACTCGCCGCGACCGCGATGCGTCGTCAGCGCATGGGGCCGGCCCAACTCGCTTGGCTGGACGCCGCACTGGCGGTTCTGGAGCCGACCGGCCTGACCGCCGCCCAGCGGCATCAGGTCTTTCTCCTGATCGTCGCTCTGGTGCGCAACCACGCCCAGCAGATGGCCGACTTCGATGAGAGCCACGACGAGGAATGGAACCGCCTCACCGGCGAACTACTCGACCGCCACGCCGACCGTTTCCCCGCCCTGACCAAAGCCATCGCCGAGGGCGCGTTCGCGCCGGAGGCTGTTGCCGACCCGCTCGAATTCGGCCTCGAGCGCATACTCGACGGCGTCCAGATGCTCATCGACCACGGCGGGAAGTGACATCGCTCCTGCCGCCGCCCCGTCCGAGACAACGGTGTCGTGAATGGCCTCTCCGTCGGCGAGTCGGCCGATGTGGCGGTGTTCGAGTCCGACCCCGGTCTGTGCCGGGCCGAGATCCCTCAATTCGCAAGGTAGATCCGAACACTCCGGGCCGCAGGTCAGCCGCTGCGCAATCCGAAAAGTTCACGCGGAACGGACACTGATGGACGTCGATGCGCGCCTGGCGCATGGGCACTTTCGCGAGGTGGCGTGTGGTTTCACGGAGCGGACGGCCGCGCGCGAGTGCTCGGCGCTGCGGTGCTCTTGGCCGACGATTCAGGTGGGGTCGGAGCCCTGCACGGCGGAGAGCCAGATCGTGCAGGCGGCGGCAATGGTGGTGGCGGCCAGGAAGACCGAGAAGCCGCCACCGTCGAGGTAGACCCACAGGAGGGCGGCGATGGGGGCGGCGACGGTGGATTGGGAGTCGAGCAGGAGGCGGCGCCGCAGGCGGGTGGCCTTCGCGATGTGGGCGGGTGCGCCGGGGTCGGGGCGGCTGGGGTTATCGATGAGACGGCCGGGCGGTTCGACGTCGCGCATGCGGCCGGACGGGTAGAGGCGTCGTCCCGCGACGTGAATCGTGCGGTCGGTGAGTTCCCCTTCGGTTTCGGTGAGAGTGACCAGCGCGGGATAGAAGTACACCGGAACCCACCGCGGGCGACCTGTGCCGCCCACCTCCAACCACGACCGGCCGACCAAGCGATGCTGCTGACGGATGCGGGCAACCCGAACGGTCGGCGAGGTGGAGGGAGGACGGAATCGGAGTATGCCGAATGCGAGGGCGAGCCGATATCCGGTGTACCCGCAGACGCCGAGCGCGACGGCCGCGATCGCTGCCACCTGATCCAGAGTGCCGAACGGCGCCCAAGCGGCACAGACCGCGAGGGCGCCGATCGTCACGGTGATCGGATAGGCCAGCGGATGGCCCCGTCCGGAACTCACTTCAAGAAGCCGACTTTCGTGTAGTCGTAGGACGCCAGGCCGGGTGCGCCATAGTTGGCCAAGTCGGCGCGCACCGCGAGATTGCCCGCAGACTGCATCAGGGGCAGCGAGTGGCCTTCCTCGAATACCTTGCGGTCGACCTGGTTCGCCAGCTCCCTGGCCTTGTTCGGGTCGAGTTCGGACACCGTCTGCTCGATCAGCGCGTTCAGTTCCGGTGATCCGATGCGACCGTAGTTGCCCTGCAGATCGTTCGGGTTGTATCCGTAGATCTGGTTGATGCTGCCGAGCGGGAACGGGTCACCCACCCAGGTCCACTGGGCCACGTCGAAGTTGCCCGGCTGGATCACCTCGGTGAAAAAGCCCTTGCCCGGCTTGGTTTCGATGTTCAGCTTGACCCCGATCGACGCCAGGTTCTGCTGGATGATCTGCGCTATCTGCACCCAGGTGTCCTCCTGGTACATGACGTCGCGGATCTCGAGTTTGCGGCCGTCCTTTTCCCGGACATCGCCGTTGAGCTTCCAGCCCAGGTCGTCGAGTTCCTTCGCCGCGGCGGCGGGATCGAAGCCGAGGCTGTTGTCCTGGTAACCCGCCTGGCCCTGGATGTACACGTGGTTGTTCAGCGGCTTCGGGTGCTCCACCAGGCCGTTCTGGATGGCGGTGACGATGCCTTGCCGGTCGATGGCCTTCGAGATCGCGACGCGCAGTTTCGGATCCGCGAGGATGGAACCGGGGGCGCCGTTGAAGGTGAAGTGGTTCCAGCTGTTGCCCGGTGCGCGCCGGATGGCGATACCCGGCGTGTTTCGCGCCGTGCGCAGCTCGTCGCGGGTGCCGAGGCCCACCGCGTCGATCTCGTTGTTCTGCAACGCGGGCAGCTGCGCGGAAGAGTCGAGCACGCTGAAGGTGATCGTGTCGAGTTTGGGTGTGTCACCCCACCACTTGGGGTTGCGGCCGAGCACGATACGTCCCTGTGCCCTATCGGTGGACTGCACGAGGAACGGCCCCGCGGTCAGCGTGATGCCGTCGACCAAACCCTTGTTGAACGCCGCGGGAGTGGCCGTGACGGACTTCGGGAACAGGAATGTATTGCCCGCGAACTGCCCGCGCCATTCGGCGTAGTGCTGCTTGAACGTAATGATCGCCTGCCGGTCGTCGACGCCGCGCTCGACCTTCTCGACCCGGTCGAACCCACTGTTGTTGGCGATCAGGAACGACTTGTCGGCGCCGCTGAGCGCGTTCGCCTGGGACTGGATGTCCTCCCAGGTGATCGGAGTGCCGTCGGACCACACCGCCTTGGGATTGATCGTGTAGGTGACCTGCTGCGGATCGGTCTTGGTGAGCTGTACGTCGGTGAAGTAGTCGGTGTTGACCGAGAGCTCGCCCGCCGCGTTGGTGCGGAACGCGCGCGGAAGCATCGGCCGTTCGATGGCGCCGGTCTCGGCGTCGTTGCCATCGTTGGACAAGGCGTTCCAATTGGCGGGCAACGTCGAAATCGCCAGCCGGAGGTTGCCGCCTTCGCGCAGCTCGCTGACATCGTGCGGGTTGATGTCGTTGGTGGTGCCGAGTTCGGCAGCCGAGCCCGCGGGCGCGCCCTCGTCGTCCGAGCTACACCCGGAGGCCACCAACCCGATCGCGACGGCGGCTATCGCCAGTCGTGTCGTCAGTGAACGAATCCGCATGGTTCGCTCCTTCCCGCAGCGCTGCTGCGTGTCTACTTCAGGAAACCGATCTTGGTGTAGTCGTACGACGCAAGCCCGGGAGACCCGTAGTTGGCGATGTCGCCGCGGACGCCGAAATTACCCTCGGACTGGGTCAGCGGCAGGGAATGGCCCTCTTCGAAGACCGCGCGGTCGACCTGGTTGGCCAGCTCGACGGCCTTCGCCGGGTCCAGCTCGGAGAGGGCGCGATCGATCAAGGCGTTCAGTTCCGGAGATCCGATGCGACCGTAGTTGCCCTGCAGATCGTCGGGGTGAAAAGCGTAGATCTGCGGCATGCTGCTGAGCGGGAACGCGTCGCCGGAGAATACGAATTGCGCGGCATCGAAATCTCCGGGCTGGATGACCTCGGTGAAGTAGCCCGCGCCCGGCTTGGTATCGATCACCAACCCGACACCGACGGCGGCCAGGTTTTGTTGAATGATCTGGGCGATCTGTACCCACGTGGGGTCGTTGTACATGACGTCGCGGACGACCAACTTGCGCCCGTCCTTCTCCCGGACGTCACCGTTGAGTCTCCAGCCCAGGTCGTCGAGTTCCTTCGCCGCGGCCGCGGCGTCGTAGCCGAGGCTGTTGTCGCGGTAGCCCTCTTGTCCTTGCAGGAAGATGTGATTGTTCAACGGCTGAGGGTGCTCCACCAGACCGTTCTGGGTGGCGGTGGCGATGCCCTGGCGGTCGATGGCCTTCGAGATGGCCACGCGCAGTTTCGGATCGGCGAGGATAGAGCCGGGGGCACCGTTGAACGTGATGTGGCGCCAGCGATTACCCGGTGCCCGGCGCACAACCATACCCGAGGTGTTGCGGACGGTCTTGACGTCGTCGATAGTGCTCAGCCGCACCGCGTCGAGTTCGTTGTTCTGCAGTGCGCCGACCCACGCGGCTCGATCGAGCACGCTGTAGGTGATGGTGTCCAGCTTCGGCCGATCGCCCCACCATTTCGGGTTGCGTGCCAAGACGATGCGGCCCTGGCCGCGGTCGGTGGACTCGATTACGAATGGGCCTGCCGTCGGACCCATATGGTCGACCAGGCTGTGGTTGAACGCCTCCGGATCGGCGGTCACCGACTTGGGGAACAGCGCCATGTTCCCGGCGAACTGGCCACGCCATTCCGCGTAGTGCTGCTTGAACGTGACGACGGCTTGCCGGTCATCGACGCCGCGCTCTACCTTCTCGACTCGGTCGAACCCGCTGGTGATGGCGATCAGGAAGCGCTTGTCCGCGCCGCTGAGCGCGTTCGCCTGGGAACGAATGTCCTCCCAGGTGATCGGGACGCCGTCGGACCACACCGCCTTCGGGTTGATGGTGTAGGTGATCTGCTGTGGATCGGTGCCGGTGAGCTGGACGTCGGTGAAGTAGTCGGTGTCGACCGTGAGCCGGCCCGCGGCGTCGGTGGTGAACGCGCGCGGCATCAGCGGCCGCTCGATGTCCGCGATCTCGCCGTCGTTCCCGTCGTTGGACAGCGTGTTCCAGTTCGCTGGGAACGTTGTAGCGGCCAGCCGGAGATTTCCGCCTTCGCGCAGCTCGTCGGGGCTTTTCGGATTGATGTCGCTGGTCGTGCCGAGCTCGTCGGACAGGCCGGTCGCCGACTCGGCGCCGTCCGCGCTGCACCCGGCGACCACGAGTCCGAGCGCGACGACGGGAATCGCCCACCGCGCCGAGCGCGGGCGACCACAGCCCCGGATGGATCGGATCCGCATCGCGCCCTCCTACCTATCTGCTGACTGCCGGCACCGGCACCGCGTCGATCAGCGCCCGCGTGTACTCGTGTTGCGGGGCGGCGAAAATCTGCTCCGCCGGGCCGTACTCCACGATCTTCCCGCGATACATGACCGCGATGTCGTGGGCCAGGTTTCGCACCACGGACAGATCGTGTGAGACGAACAGATAGGAGAGGCCGCGCTCGGTCTGCAGGTCGCGTAGCAGGTTCAGCACGCCCGCCTGGATCGAGACATCCAGCGAGGAGACCGGTTCGTCCAGCACCAGCAGCTCCGGGTCCAGCGCGAGTGCGCGGGCGATGCTGATGCGCTGTTTCTGGCCGCCGGAGAAGTCGCCGGGGTAACGGTCGGCGTGTTCCGGGCGCAGACCCACCTTTTCGAGCAGTTCCGGTACCCGGCGGGCGATCTCGGCGCGCGGCCGCCCGTCGATGCGCAACGGCTCGGCGAGGGCGTCGAAGATCGGCAGGCGGGGGTCGAGGGAGGCGGTGGGGTCCTGGAAGACGATCTGCATCTTGCGGCGGATCTCCCGTTTGCGCGCCTTGCTCAGGGATCCGACGTCGCTGCCCATGATCTCGATGGCGCCCGATTGCGGCGGGACCAGATCGAGGATCTGGGTGAGCGTGGTCGATTTGCCGGAGCCGGACTCACCGACCAGCGCCAAGGTGCGCCCGCCGCGGACCTCGAAGCTGATGCCGTCGACCGCCCTGATCTCCCCCTTGCGGCGGCGCAGCACCACACCGGAGGTGATCGGGAAGACCTTCACCAGGTCCGAAACCCGCAAAACCACGTCCGACTCCACCTGCGCTTCGGCCTCCGGCTCGGCGATCTCGCGCCGATAGGCGTCGAACAGCTCGTCGGTGCCGACCTCGGCGGTGCGGATGCAGGCGGCGGTATGACCCGGTTCGACTGCCTCCAGCGGCGGTTCCGCCGCCCGGCATTCGCCGATCGACACCGGGCAGCGCGGTGCGAACGAGCAACCCGGCGGCAGCGCGTGCATGGCGGGCGGGGCGCCGACGATCGGGATCAGCGGTCGCCGCGGCGGACCGTCCATGCGCGGGATCGAGCCGAGCAGACCAACGGTGTACGGCATCCGCGGCGCGTTGAACAGGGCGCTCGCGGTGGCGGTTTCGACGATCTTCCCCGCGTACATGACGGCGACCCGATCGGCCAGGGTCGCGGCGATGCCCATGTCGTGGGTGATCATGATGACGCCCGCGCCGGTGATGTCGCGCGCTTTGCGCAGCAGATTGAGGATCTGCTTCTGCACCGTCACGTCCAGCGCGGTGGTCGGCTCGTCGCAGATGATCAGCGCCGGGTCGTTCGCGATCGCCATCGCGATGACGACGCGCTGGCGCTGGCCACCGGAGAACTCGTGCGGAAACGCCTTGGCCCGCACTTCCGGGTCCGGGATACCGACCAGGTCGAGCAGCTCCACCGCGCGCTTCGCGGCATCGCCTCTGCTCGCCTTGCCGTGCGCCAGCAGGGCTTCGGCGATCTGATCGCCCACCCGGTAGACCGGCGTGAGCGCCGAGAGCGGGTCCTGGAACACCATGCTGATGGAACTGCCGCGCAGCTTGGACAGTTCGCGATCGCCCAGCCCGAGCAATTCGCGTCCGCGGAACCGGATGGAACCGGTGATCCGCGCCTGCTCCGGCAGCAACCCCATCACCGCCAGCGAGGACACCGACTTGCCCGAACCGGATTCACCGACGATGGCGAGCACCTCGCCGTCGGAGACCGTGTAGTCGACGCCGCGCACCGCG
Organism: Nocardia sp. NPDC051900; assembly: GCF_044452545.1. Classification (NCBI taxonomy): domain Bacteria; kingdom Bacillati; phylum Actinomycetota; class Actinomycetes; order Mycobacteriales; family Nocardiaceae; genus Nocardia; species Nocardia sp. NPDC051900. Next base: position 260,716 of record NZ_JBITBU010000010.1, read on the forward strand.
TCGATGCGGCCCTCCTCGCTGGGGAAGGACACCCGCAGATCGGTGATCTCCAGCAGTGGCGCGGTGGAGGTCGTCGTCGTCATGCCTTCGCCTTCTTCTTCGACCGAGCCCGCTTCGCGCCGGGATCGAACGCGTCGCGCAGTCCGTCACCGACGAGGTTGGCGCACAGCACGGTGATGATCAGCAGACCACCTGCGAACAGGAACAGCCAGGGATAAGTCAACGCTGATTTGGTCCCCGCGGCGATCAGCGAGCCGAGCGACACGTCCGGCGGCTGCACGCCGAAACCGAGGAAGCTCAGGCCCGTTTCGGCCATGATCGCCGAGCCGACGGTGAGGGTGGTGTCGATGATCAGGATCGAGGCGATGTTCGGAATGACGTGGCTGAGGATCACCGTGCGGGTGGGCGCGCCCATGTACCGCGCGGCCCGGACGAATTCGCGATCACGCAGGCTCAGCGTCAGGCCGCGCACGATCCGCGCCGAGATCATCCAGCCGAAGCAGGACAGCAGAAGGATCAGCAGCAGGATGGAACCGCTGCCCTTGGTGCGCGGCGCGAACAGCGCGATGATGATGAAGCTCGGGACCACCAGCAGCAGGTCGACCAGCCACATGATCGCCCGGTCGGTCCAGCCGCCGAGCAGTCCGGCCAGTGAACCGGCGGTGGCGGCGATCGTGGTGGACAACAGCGCCACGCACAGGCCGATGACCAGGGATTTCTGTAATCCGCGCAGGGTCTGCGCGAGGACGTCCTGACCGATCTGGGTGGTGCCGAACGGATGTTCCGGGCTCGGCGGTTTGAGCAGGGCGGTGTAGTCCAGCTGCTGGTAGTCGTAGGGCAGGAAGGGCGGCAGCGCGAAACTGACGACGAACAGCGTGATGAGGACGATGCCGCCCGCGACGGCGGGTTTGTTGCGCAGGAAGCGCCGCAGGACCAGCTTGCGCCGCCCGGTCGCGGCGACCTCGGGCGCGCCTTGGACGATGATCTCGGCTTCGGTCATCCCACACGCACCCTTGGATCGAGAATCGCGTACACGATGTCGGACAGCAGACCCGACACCAGCACGACCAGGCCGGCGAACGCGGTGACCGTCACCACGACGTACAGATCCTGGGCGTTGATCGAGTCGACCAGCCACTCGCCGACGCCGTGCCAGCCGAAGATCTTCTCGGTGAACGTCGCGCCGGTGATCAGGGCGCCGAGACTGTAGGCGAACAGCGTGGCCATCGGGATCAGCGCCGTGCGCAGGCCGTGCTTGTACAGCGCCTTGCTGCGGGTGAGCCCCTTGGCGCGGGCGGTGCGGATGAAATCGCTCTGCAGCACGTCGAGCATCGCGTTGCGCTGGTAGCGGCTGTAGCCCGCCATCGCACCGAGGGCCAGCGCGGTGGTGGGCAGGATCAGGTGCTGGATGCGGTCGAGCAGTTGCGGCCCGAATCCTTCGATCTTGTTCGCCGACGTCTCGCCGGTGTAGAGGAAGATCTGCGATCCGGTGAGCGAGTTTACTTCCAGCGCACCGTATTTCAGCAGCGTCGCGAGCAGGAACACCGGCGTGCTCAAGATCAGTAGCGACACCACCGTTGTGAAGTAGTCGCTGAACTTGTACTGCCGGATCGCCCCCGCCGCGCCGATCAGCACGCCGAGCACCGTGCCGACCAGGGAGCCGACGATCAGCAGCCGCAGACTCACCGCGACCCTTCGCGGCAGCTCCTCGCTGACCGGCTGACCGGCCAGCGTCGTGCCGAAGTCACCGTGCGGAATGCCCTTCAGCCAGGTTATGTAGCGCTCCGGGATCGGGTCGTTGAGGTGCAGCTCCTCGGCCTTGGCGTCGATCACTGCCTGTGGCGGGCGCGGATTGCGTTGTTCGAGACTGTCCAGCGGCCGGAACGTCAGGGACGCCAAACTGAACGTCAGGAACGAAGCCAGCAGCAACAGCACGACATAGTTGAGCGCGCGTCGTAGCAGGAAGCCGGTCATCAGTCCTCTGGTCTTTCGGCTGGACGGGCCAGCGTCGGTATTAGCCCCCGATCATAAGGACGTGGTTCGCGGCGCGCGTGCCACACGACATCCGGGCATGTCCGGGGCACAGCCGAGCACGGTGGCCGGGCGCGAGCCGGAGGTTGTCCGGCAGGATGGAATGGGTGACGCCCCTGCACCTCCCCAAACCGAAGATGGTCGCCACCGATGTGGACGGCACGCTCATCGATCACGACGAGCGGGTGACCGCGCGGACGAAGGCGGCGGTGGGCGCCCTGATCGCCGACGGTGTGCCGTTCGTGCTGGCCACGGGCCGTCCGCCGCGCTGGATCGACCCAGTGGTGCAGGGGCTCGGGTACGCGCCGCTGTGCGTGTGCGGCAACGGCGCGGTGATCTACGACAGCGCGGCCGACCGGGTGCTGGTCAGCATGACGTTGGACGTGCCGACGCTCGCCTGGCTCGCCGATGTCGCCGAACGTGCCTTGCCGGGCTGCGGCCTCGCGGCCGAACGCGTCGGCGAGAGCGCGCACGACGCGGTGACGCCCCAGTTCGTCAGCTCGCCCCAGTACGAGCACGCCTGGCTCAATCCCGACGACACCTCGGTCGCCAGGGAGGAGGTCATCGACGCGCCCGCCATCAAGATGCTGATCCGGCTGCCGGGTGCGCGCAGTTCGGACATGCGCACGGTGCTCGCGCCGCTGATCGGCGAACGCGCCGACATCACCTACTCGACCGAGCACGGGCTCATCGAACTGTCCGCGCCCGGCATCACCAAGGCCGCGGGGCTGGCGGTGGTCGCCCAGCGGCTCGGCGTGGACGAATCGACCATCGTCGCGTTCGGCGACATGCCCAACGATGTCCCCATGCTGACCATGGCCGGCCATGGTGTCGCGATGCGCAACGCCCACCCCGAAGCCCTCGCCGCGGCCGACGAGATCGCCGAATCGAACACCGACGACGGAGTCGCGCGCGTCCTCGAGCGCTGGTGGGTGTGAGCTGTGTTTGTTTTTCCAGCGCCTGCGGCGCTGGGTGTTCGCGGCCCCTTATGGCTTGCGTCCGAGCGACCGCCGCTTGCTCCTTCGTCGCCTACGCGGCGGCCGCTCGGACGCGAGCCGGGCCGCGAACGGCGGATGCTCGGTCTCGCTTCGCTCGGAAGACGTGGTTGAGGTTGGCTGGGCGCGCTGGTCTCCGACCTGGGGAAACAGTGCGCGCGGGTTCGGGTCCGAGGGGGCCGACGGGGTGTTCGGGGCAATCTGGTGGTCGATTGGTTTGCCGGGTCGAGTGACCGCGGCTTGCCGGTATGTCCGACTCACATGGCCATGGGTATGTGCCTGAACCACTCGGAGCACGCGCGGGGCGCGAGCTCCGAGAGGGGCAACTTGTCGGGGATCAATCCTCGGTGGTGGCGTCAGCCCTCAGGTGATGGCGGTGGAGCGGGGAACGCGGCTTCGGCTGGGGCCGGGCCGTGTGGCGGGTGTACGGCGGGGTGCTGTGGGGGTAGCTGTGGCGGACTGATCTATGCCGGTGCGCCTGCCGGGGCCTGGGCGAGTGGGGTTCGTGCCGCGGGCGCCGGGCCGATCGACGGTGTGGGTGTAGCCGCGGCGGGGGTGCCGTTCGGGATCGGTGCGCTACCAGGAGCTGTGACGGCCGGAGCTCCGTTGGCCGGTGTGGGTGTAGCTGTGGCGGGGGTGCCGTTCGGGATCGGTGCGCTACCAGGAGCCGTGGTGGCCGGTGCGGCCGGAGCCGGGGGATGGTGCGGGAGCGGGGCGCTCACCTGCGCCGCGACCGGGTTCCGGCTTACTTCCTCCTGGTAGGTGTCGTTGTAGGTCTTCCATATCGTCGTGACGATGCCGGTGAGCTGGTTGAGGATCAGCGAGCCGTGCTCGAAGTCGGCGCGCAGGCCGTCGGAGACCGGGTGGGCGTTGCGCAGGGGGAGTCCGAGCGCGCCCGTGTCGGCGCCGAGTTGCAGGAAGCGGTCCAGGATGGTGCCGAGCACCTCGACGACCTGCCCGTCCGCGGCGGTGTAGACGTAGCCGTTGGCGAACTTCGCGTACTGCATGCCCTGCGCGGCGGGCAGCACGTCCGACCGCGCGGCGCCGAGCGGGCCGTTAGGTCCACCGGACTGCGACCAGTGCCTGGCGATGATGTTGTCCTGCACCATGTTCAGCAGCTTGGTGGTCAGCGCGGCGAGGCCCGCCACGTCGGATTCGCCGGGCGGGGCAACCTGGCTGTCGTGCGTGGCGGGGGCGCCCGGCGCGCCGGCGGCGATGTCGCGGATCCGGTCCATCAGCGCGTACGCGGCGTCGCCGGGGCAGGTGGTGTTGCCGACGTCGCGATGTGCGAAGACGACCGGCAATCGCACCGCCTCACCCTCGGCGTACGAGGTGAAGGAGGTGCCCTCGGAGTACATCGTGGTGGAGCCTTTGGGATCGAGTCCGGCGACCTTGGTGCGCCAGCCGACGAAAGCGCCGATCGCCTGGATCGCCTCCTGTGTCGGTTGCTCGGACTCGTAGTTGCCCATCAGCGCGACGCCCGAGGTGTTCTCGTTGAACCCGCCCGCGTGCGCGCCCTGCACCGGGCGGTCGAGGCCGCCGAAGCGTCCCTCGAAGACCTGCCCGTACTTGTCGACGAGCGCGTTGTAGCCGATGTCGCACCAGCCCAACGTCTTCGCGTGATAGGTGTAGATCGCGCGGACGATGCCGGCCGACTCGGACTTGCTGTAGTCGTTGCGGCCCGCGGTGTGGTGCACCGTGACGCCGCCGAGGTGGTCGTCGTAGGTCGGCTGGTCGCAGCGGATGGATTCGTCGGCGCCCCACTGGGCGCGGGTGATCACGCTCGGTCCGCCGCCGGGCAGCGCGGCGGCGACGCTGTGCAGGTCGCCGTCGGCGGTGGCCCGACCGGGATCGATCAGCACGGCGGTCAGGTCCGCGGACTGCTGGGCCGGGTCGTCGGAACGCGCGGCGGGGTGCGGAGCCGGGTCGCCCGGTCGCGACTGGTCGTCCGCGATGGGTCCGGGCTGCGCCACCGGCTGGATCGTCGAAGCTGCTTGCTTACGGGTGACCAGGACCTGCACGGCGTTCGTGTTGCCGACGTAGATCGGCTCCGTGCCGTCGGTCGGGCCGGGACCGGAGTGATCGGTGCGGTAGGTGTCCACCGCCTCGGTGTCGTACCAGGGCCCCCAGGTGCCGTCGGGCTGGCGGGCACGGATCGTGGCCTTGGTGTCCGCCAGTCGGCGCGCGGTGAGTGCGACCATGCTGAACGGGGTGTCGCTGGAGAGTTCCTTCACCTGCGCCCCCACCTGGCTCATCAGTTCGGGGGTCACCGCACCGGGAGACAACGCGGGGGTTTCGGGAGTGGTGCCGGGCTGGAGCCGGGCGGGATCGGCGATGAAGCGCACACTGCTCGTTGACGCCCCGGAAATCGGCTGACCAGGGGAATTCGCGCTTTCGGACGTTTGACTCGGAGTGAATTCCGAACCGGAGGTTTGGACGGAATTCGAGCTGGGTAGTCGCATTCCTTCCGGTGGCTGCGCGCCCGGTGGCAGCGGCCCGTCCGGAATCGGAATGCCCGCGGCGCTCGGCAGCATGCGCAGGTCGGAAAGATGCAGATCAGGCAGGCTCACTCCGGTGAGTTCGCGCAGCGGCAACACGATATCGGGCGCGCGCGTGAGTGCGACCTCGGCGAGTCCGGCCGCGACGGCGGTCGGCTCGCTGTTGGTGGCGGTGCGGTAGTCGTTCGAATCGCTGAGCATGAGCGTGCCGAGCGGGGCAGCTACCGCGAGGGTGGTGACAACCGGTAGCACGTAGGAGCGTTTCGGTTTGCGGTACCGCACGAGCGTCTCCAATCAGGTCGTACCAGTGATCATGTGTGATTAAGGGTCACTTCCTGATGTATCAATGGTCACAATAGCCACATTTGTCACATGGCTAAACCTCTGGTTGAGGATTATGTGATTGCCTTAATGTAGCTCGATGATTGCTAGCGCGTCTGGAAAACGTGCGGAAAAGGTGGGGATCTACCGGATCTGTTAACCGTGGGAGTGAGCGGATGCATCGTAATACGCGTATGCGGAGATCAGAAAAATGCAGGTAAAGGCGATATCGACGAGCCGGGATCTGGCCAGGCGGCCGCATCGGCGCGTGATCGGCCTCCTGGTGCGCGCTTCCCTGTTGCTCATCGGATCCGGAGTGATCGCTGGAGCCCTCGCCGCGCTTCCGGCCCGGCCGGCCGACGCGCCGTATCGCCCGCTGGCCGGACCCGGGCACGGCCGCGGCTTGAGCCAGGTCGGCGCGTTCGAAAGCGCCCGATCGGGGTGGGCGGCCGATCGCATCCTCGCGCACTACTATCCCGGCGCGACGCTCGGCGCCGTCGCGTCTACCCCGGTCCGGGTCCGCCTCACGGCACAGGACGGCTCCTCGCTCGACGCCTTCGCCGCCACCGGCCTGCGAGTGGCGGGCCGAGAGTTGCCGCCAGGCCAGGCCGCGCACCTCACGCCGCTGCCCGATGGCGGCGCGAATGTGGTGGTGACGGTCGGCTGCGACGGTGAGGTGCTGTGGCAGGCGCCGACCGACGACCCCTGGATTCATCCCATCGACGCACGCCCGAATCGCCCTGTAGCGGAACATCTCACGGTGTGCGGTGGTCCGTCGTACCGCGGCGCCCTCGGCGTCGCCCTCGAGGATGGCGCGGCCCGCACCATCAACCAGGTGGATGTCGAGGACTATCTACTCGGCGTGGTCCCGGCCGAGGTGCCACCCAACTGGGCGGACAAGGGAGCCTCCGAGGCGTTGCGCGCCCAGGCGATCGCGGCCCGCTCGTATGCCCTTGCCGAGCAGCGTTATCCGTACGCGCAGACGTGCGACACGACGGACTGCCAGGAGTATCCCGGTACCGCGCGGGAGGACCCGCGGACGGCGGCCGCCGTCGCGGCTACGGCGGGCGCGGTACTGGTGCGCGAAGGCCGGATCCTGCGGACGGAGTACTCCGCCGCACCGGGCGGTGGGGAACCGGCGGATATCGACACCATGGACGTCGGGCCTGCGCCCGGGGAGCTGCTCACCACCGCTCCGGCCGGCGATCCACGGACGCAGGCGGCGGTCACCGAGTCGGCGGCGGAGGTCACCGAGTCGGCGATCGATGCCGAGTACCGCCGCATCGGCGGCGCGAACAGTTCCCTCGGTGCGCCGGTCGGACCGCAGATGATCCTGCCGCAGCGTGCGGGGATCTACCGGATGTACACCAACGGCATGATCATCGTGACGCCCACGCTTGGCGCGCAGGTGGTGGACTATTCGCGCATGTTGCAGGTGGTGCCGGAAGTCGCTGGGGCGCAGCAGGTCCCGCCCAGCGCGCCTGGTGCCGCGCTTCGGCCCGAAGCGGGCGGTATGGCTCGGCCCGGCGCCGTCACGCCTGACGGTGGGGCACCAGCCATCGGTTCTCCGCCATCGGCCGGTGTGATGCCCCTCGGTCCGCCTGCGGAGACCGTGGGCATGCCTCCGGTCACTGGATCTCGGCCCGCTTGACCGCTGGCCTCTGCCGCGCCCTCTCGATGACGGGGTGCCGGTCCGGGCGTCGTCGTGGTGTCCGGGCGGCTGCTACTCCGGCGGCGTATCGCCGAGCGACTCGGCCAGTGTGCGCAGAAATCCGGCCAGTTGCTCGCGGGAGGCGGCGTCGAGCGCCGCCAGCAGCCGCTGTTCGTTCGCCATGTGCTTGGGCAGCAGGTCGTCGATGAGGGTGCGGCCCTGCTCGGTGAGGTGGATCCGGACGGCCCTGCGATCCTCCGCGCACGGTTTGCGCACGACCAGTCCTTTGGTCTCCAGTCGGTCGATCCGGTTGGTGATGGCGCCGGAGGTCACCATGGCGACTTGGAGCAACGCGCCCGCGGTGAGTCCGTCTTCGGCGCCGGAGCGGCGCAGCGTCGCCAGCACGTCGAATTCCCAGAACTCCATGCCGAACTCGCCGAAGAACCGCTTCAGGTCCTGGTCGACCAGTCGCGCCAAGCGTTGGATCCGGCCCACCACGTGCATCGGCGAGACGTCGACGTCCGGGCGCTCGCGCTGCCACTGACGCCCGAACAGGTCCACCGCGTCGGACATGAGTCTCCTCCCTAAAGGAATAATCTCAACGTTCATCTACTTGACGCTGAGGCAACTCGACGGGTAAGTATTTCAACGTTGAGATTATCAATGAGGAGTCAAGTATGACGACACGCACCGCGGGGCCCGCCGAGGCCTCGGTCGCGGCCACCCTGGCGCTCACCTCGCTCACCCCGATCGTCTGGGGTTCCACCTACGCCGTCACCACCGAGTTCCTGCCGCCGGACCGCCCGCTGTTCACCGCGCTCATGCGCGCCCTACCCGCGGGACTCGCGCTGCTCGCGATCACGCGAGTTCTCCCCCGCGGCCGGTGGATCGGCCGGGTGGCGGTGCTCGGCGCGCTCAATATCGGTGCGTTCTTCCCGCTGCTGTTCCTGGCCGCCTACCGGCTGCCAGGGGGCGTCGCGGGCGTGCTCGGCGCGGTCGCACCGGTGTTCGCGCTCGCCTTCGCGACCGTGGCTCTGAGCGAGAATCCCGGTGCGCGCAAGTTGTTCGCAGGGGTGGTCGGCGTCTTCGGCGTGGCGCTCGTCGTGCTGCGGGCCGACGCGCAACTCGACGTCGTCGGGGTGGTCGCGGGGTTGGCGGGCGCGGCGTCGATGGCGATGGGCACCGTCCTGACCAAGAAGTGGGGTCGACCGGACGGCGTCGGCCCGCTGACGCTCACCGGCTGGCAGCTGACCGCCGGTGGTCTCTTCATCGCTCCGCTCGCGCTGCTGGTGGAAGGCGCCCCGCCCGCACTGGACGCGGAAGCGGTCGGCGGCTATCTGTACCTCGGCGTGATCGGGACCGCGGTGGCGTACTGGCTCTGGTTCCGCGGCATAGCGCGAGTGCCCGCCACCTCGGTGGCCTTCCTCGGATTGCTCAGCCCGGTGTCGGCCGCGGTGATCGGATGGGTCGTGCTCGGGCAAGCGCTCACCACGCTCCAGATGGCCGGCATGGCGATCGCGCTGGGCAGCACACTGCTCGGCCAAGCGGTCGGCGCGCCGAAGGAACCGGTTCAGCCCGTGCCCGTTCCGGCTGGCGACTCCAGCGTTGCGCTGGGCACCGAAACCTCGCCGGAGAAGGTCTTGACTTTGACGTAACGTCAACTTGCAAGCTGGTTGCACCGACGAGAGCACGAGGGAAGACGGGTCGTGGGCGGCAAGGAGTGGTCCATCCAGGATCTGGCGAAGGCGGCTGGTACCACCAGTCGCACGCTGCGCCATTACGGGCAGTTGGGGCTGTTGCCGCCCAGCCGGATCGGAGCCAACGGCTACCGGTACTACGACCAGCACTCCCTCGTGCGGTTGCAACGCATCCTGCTGCTGCGTGAACTCGGCCTCGGCCTTCCGGTCATCGCCGAAGTCCTTGCCGGAGAGCAGGAAACCGCCGCCGCGTTGCGTACGCACCTGGAACTGCTCCGGCAGGAACAGGATCGGATCCGGCGGCAGATCGAGTCGGTGCGAACCACGCTGCACAAGACGGAAAGAGGTGAACAACTCGTGGCAGCAGAAGTTTTCGACGGCTTCGACCACACGAAGTACAAGGACGAGGTGATCGAACGCTGGGGCAAGGACGCCTACGAGAGCGGTGACCGCTGGTGGCGCTCGATGTCCGACGCGGACAAGAAGAACTTCCAGCAAACCCATCTCGACATCGCCGCCGACTACGGCCGAGCGCACGCCGACGGACTCGCGCCCGACGCCGACGAGGTGCAGGCCATCGTCCAGCGCCACTACGAGTGGATCGGCATCGGCTGGCAGGGCCGTCCGGTGGTGCGGGAGGCGTTCGTCAACCTCGGCGAGATGTACGTCGCCGACCCGCGTTTCGCGGCGAACTACGACGTGCACGGCGCGGGCACCGCCGAGTTCGTGCGCGACGCGATGAAGGTCTACGCCGAGCAGCGGCTGTAGAGCGCAACTCTCCGGCGGCCGGTACGCATGTGCGCGTACCGGCCGCCGGATCAACTTTCGTCGTCGCGGCCGAGCGCGTGCATCAATTGGTGCTCCGTGATCGGAGGCACCGGAAGCGGGTGGGCGGCCTCCGCGCGCAGGCCGTCGAGTATCAGACCGAGGTGGCGCCGCCAGGCTTCGGGGGCGATGTGACTGGTCGCCTCGACGATTCTGGTGTGTGACCAGGTGATGAACGCGATGTCCTCGAGTACCCAGTCGGCGCGCAGCGCGCCGGCTTCCTGCGCGCGGGTGATGATCCGGCGCATCAGGCCGTGGCCGTATTCCTGGGCCTGCGCGATGGCAGGACTGGGCGCGGCCCGCACGGCGAGTTCGCTGAGCAGCCGGTCGGCGGCCTGTAAAGCGCACACCTGCTCCACCAGGTAGACGAACGACTCCCACGGGTCATCGATGGCGAGCGCGTTCTCGGCGATACGGCTGCCCGCTTCGATCCGGTCCTCGACCGCGGCCGCGATGAGGTCGTCGCGGGTCGGGAAGCGGTTGTAGAGCGTGCCGATGGCCACCCCGGCGCGGGCGGCGATCTCTTTCAGCGGCGCGTCGAGACCGCGTTCCTCGAAGACGGCGCGGGCGGCGGCCACGAGCGCGTCCCGATTGCGCTGGGCATCGCTGCGTAACGGCTTGTCCACGGGCCGATCCTACAAATCGGGCAACACGCATATGTTGAGCATTGGTTCAACTTAATGCTACCGTCGACCGCGTAACTTGAACCATGTCTCAACTTAATCAGGAGCGGCAATGTCCAAGACCATCGCGATCTTCGGGTACGGACCCGGCCTCGGCGTCGGCACAGGACGCCGATTCGGGCGCGAAGGCTTCCGGGTGGCCGTCATCGGCCGGGATCCCGAAAAGGCGCGGCGGCACGCGGAGGAGTTGACGGCCGAAGGCATCGAGGCCGCGGCCTTTCCCGCGGATGTCACGGTCGGCGCGCAGGTCACGGGGGTGATCGAGAAGATCGAGGCGACGTTCGGGCCGATCGACGCGGCCATGCACGGCGCGGCGGGCAACATGAGCGATCGCATCCATGACACCCTGTCGGTGGACATCCCGTCCCTCGATGCGCCCATCGCGCTGAAGCTGCACTCGCCGATCCTGGTGACGCGCGCGCTCGCGCCGAAGATGGTGGAGCGAGGCGAAGGCGCGCTGCTGTTCTCCTCGGGTTCGTCCGAGCACTACGTGGCGCCCTATCTGGCCAACTTCGGCATCGCGCTGGCCGCGCAGCGCGGTTACCTGCGCCAGCTCGAGGTGGAACTGCGAGGTACCGGCGTCTACGTCGGCTTGCTCAACATCGGCGTGCTGATCGACGGCAGCAAAGCCGCGCAGATCATCGATGAGAATCCGGAAGTGATCCCGGCGGGCCTGGAGATCGTCCGTATGAGCGGCGACGAGCTCGGCGATCACTATTGGCGGCTGTACACCGAGCGGGACAAGGTGGAGCTCGACGTAGGTTTCCCGGTCTGAGACCCGTCCCGAGAAGATCACTCGAGCGCGCACCGGCTCCGGCGGCCGGGAGCACCCGGAGCCGTGCGCGCGCATTGGGCCGCGGCAGTAAACAACCGGTCAGTTGCCGAAGAAGTCCATTTGGGCAAACATCCGGCGAAATACTGAGGTCAGGGAGGTGAAACCGGGTGCGGTGAGTGGTGTCGCTCAGCGCAGTTCCGACTCCACCCGGACGCGGCGGGGACTTCCGATACTCTGGGCTCCCGTGACCGTCGCATCGTCCCCGGGTACCTCCGTCCATTCCGCCTCACAGTTCGATCTGATCGTCGTCGGCTCCGGATTCTTCGGGCTGACCGTTGCCGAACGCGCCGCCTCCGTGCTGGGTAAACGGGTTCTGGTGATCGAACGGCGCCACCACATCGGTGGCAACGCCTACTCCGAGCCGGATCCGGAAACCGGGATCGAGATCCACAAGTACGGCGCGCACCTGTTCCACACGTCGAACAAGCGGGTGTGGGACTACGTCACCCAGTTCACCGAGTTCACCGGCTACCAGCACCGCGTCTTCGCGATGCACAAGGGACAGGCCTACCAGTTCCCGATGGGCCTCGGCCTGGTCTCCCAGTTCTTCGGCCGCTACTTCTCGCCGGAAGAGGCGCGCGCGCTGATCGCGGAGCAGGCCTCGGAGATCGAGACCAAGGACGCGCAGAACCTCGAGGAGAAGGCCATCTCGCTGATCGGCCGCCCGCTCTACGAGGCGTTCGTCCGCGACTACACCGCCAAACAGTGGCAGACCGACCCGAAGGAACTGCCCGCGGGCAACATCACCCGCCTCCCGGTCCGCTACACCTTCGACAACCGCTACTTCAACGACACCTACGAGGGCCTGCCCCGCGAGGGCTACACGAAGTGGCTGGAGAACATGGCCGCCTCCGACCTGATCGAGGTGCGCCTGAACACCGACTGGTTCGAAGTGCGCGAGCAGTTGCGCGCCGAAAGCCCGGACGCGCCGGTCGTCTACACCGGCCCGCTGGACCGCTACTTCGACTACAGCGAAGGCGAGCTGGGCTGGCGCACCATCGATTTCGAGACCGAGGTGCTGCCGCTCGGCGACTTCCAGGGCACCTCGGTGATGAACTACAACGACGCGGACGTTCCCTACACCCGCATCATCGAGCCGCGCCACTTCCACCCCGAGCGCGAGTACCCCACCGACAAGACGGTGATCATGCGGGAGTACTCCCGGTTCGCGCAGACCGGCGACGAGCCGTACTACCCGATCAACACACCGGAGGACCGGGCGAAACTGCTGGCCTACCGGGAGCTGGCCAAGCAGGAGACCGCCACGGCGAAGGTCGTCTTCGGCGGCCGTCTCGGCACCTACCAGTACCTGGACATGCACATGGCGATCGGCAGCGCGCTGAGCACGTTCGACAACGTGCTGCACCCGCATCTGGCGGATGGTGCGCCGCTCGTGGACCAGGAGGCTTAGGAGCGGAATGACCTCCCAATCCATTTTGGAAGACATGACCACCGAGACCCGCGCCAAGTCGCTGTTGCAGCGCATCATCCTGCCGCGGCCGGGCGAGCCGCTGGACGTGCGCACGCTCTACGTCGAGGAGTCGCAGACCAACGCCAGGCGCGCGCACGCGACCACCCGCACGTCGCTGTCGATCGGCGCGGAGTCCGAGGTCTCCTTCTGCACGTACTTCAACGCCCTGCCCGCGAGCTACTGGCGGCGCTGGAGCATCCTGTCTTCGGTGGTGCTGCGGCTGGAACTGGCCGGTCACGGCCGGGTGGACGTGTACCGATCCAAGGCCGACGGCTCGCGAATCCACGTGCAGGGCAAGGAATTCGCGGTCGCGACCGGCGCCGACTCGGTGGTCGTCGAATTCGAGACCGACCTGGGCCCGTTCGAGGACGGCGGCTGGATCTGGTTCGACATCACCACCGACACGGCGGTCACGCTGCTGTCGGGCGGCTGGTACGCGCCGATCGAGGCGCCCGGAGAGGGCAGCATCGCGGTCGGCATGCCCACCTTCAACCGGCCCACCGACGCGGTGAAGACGCTCGCCGCACTCGGCTCCGACCCGCTGGTGCTGGAGAAGATCGCGGCCGTCATCATCCCGGACCAGGGCACGAAGAAGGTCGTCGACGAGCCCGGCTTCACGGAATCGGCGGCCGCGCTCGGGGATCGCCTTTCCATCCACGACCAGCCCAACCTCGGCGGGTCCGGCGGCTACAGCCGGGTCATGTACGAGGCACTGAAGACCACCGACGCCGAGTACATCGTCTACATGGACGACGACATCGAGATCGAGCCGGATTCCATCCTGCGCGCGCTGGCCTTCGCCCGCTTCGCGAAGTCGCCGGTCCTGGTCGGCGGTCAGATGCTCAACCTGCAGGAGCGCTCGCACCTGCACGTCATGGGCGAAGTGGTCGATCGCGGCATCTTCATGTGGACCGCGGCGCCGAACGTCGAGTACGACCACGATTTCTCGAAGTACCCGCTCAAGGACCGGGACAACTCGAAGCTGTTGCACCGGCGCATCGACGTCGACTTCAACGGTTGGTGGACCTGTGTCATCCCGCGGCGCGTCGCCGAGGAGCTCGGCCAGCCGCTTCCGCTGTTCCTGAAGTGGGACGACGCGGAGTACGGCTTGCGCGCTCGCGCGGCCGGGTACCCGACCGTCACGCTGCCCGGCGCGGCGGTGTGGCACATGGCCTGGAGCGACAAGGACGACGCCATCGACTGGCAGGCGTACTTCCACTTGCGCAATCGCCTGGTCGTCGCCTCGCTGCACCTGCCGGGCAACGGGCGCGGCATGGTCGTCAACACGATCAAGGCGACGCTGAAGCATTTGCTGTGCCTGGAGTACTCGACGGTCGCGATCCAGAACCTCGCCATCCGCGATTTCCTCGCAGGCCCGGAACGGCTGTTCCAGCTACTGCCCAGCGCTCTGGGGGCGGTGCACGAGCTGCGCAAGCAGTATCCGGACGCGGTGATCCTGCCCTCGTCCACCGAACTGCCGCTGGCCAGCCACATCGGCGTCGGAGCGGTCGGTGAGCCGGCCAATCCGATCGCCAAGGTGGCGCGGCTGGCCAAGGGCGTGGTGCACAACTTCCGCTCCGCGCGCACCGAACACCACGAGACCCCGCAGCTGAACGTGCCGACGCTGGACGCGCGCTGGTTCCTGCTCTCGCAGGTCGACGGCGTCACCGTCACCACGGCCGACGGCCGCGGCGTCGTCTACCGCAAGCGCGACCCCCGCCAGGCGCTCGGCCTGTTCAAGGAGGCCATGCGTCTGCGCAAGGAGCTGGCCGCCCGTTTCCCGGAGATGCAGCAGCGCTACCGCGCCGCCCACCCGCAGCTGACCAGCACCGCGGCGTGGGAGAAGGTCTTCGGCATCGACACGAAGGATGAGCAGCAGTGAGTCTCGGAGCGAGCGCCGCCGACGACGCGGCGGTGCAGTCGCCGCTGCACAGCGCCAACGGTCACGGTGGCCCGGTGTCCGCGCACCCCGCGCCTGCCGGGCAGGCGCCGCCGGAGGTCGCGATCATCAACGCGGTGCAGGCCACCCTCGGTAGCAAGCCCGCCGTGGTGTCCGCCGCGCGTGGCCTGTCGCACTTCGGCGAGCACGCGCTCGGCTGGGTCGGCATCGCCGCCGCAGGCTGGCTGGTGGACAAGCCGCGGCGCAGACAGTGGGCCGGGGTCGCGGTCGGCGCGGTCGGCGCGCACGCGGCCTCGATCGTCATCAAGCGCGTCGTTCGCCGTCCGCGCCCGAACGATCCGTCGGTGCAGGTCAACGTGGGGACGCCGAGCAAACTCAGTTTCCCGTCCTCGCACGCGACCTCGACGACGGCAGCGGCCGTGTTGCTCGGCAGATTGACCGGGCTACCCTTGCCTGCGGTGCTCGTCCCCCCGATGCTGCTTTCGCGGGTGGTCCTCGGGGTGCACTACCCCACCGACGTGCTCGCCGGTTCCGCGCTCGGCGCCGCGTCCGCCGCCGCCCTGCTCGCCGCCGAAAAGAGACTCGACAATGACCGCACAAGAAAGAGCCTTCGTTGACATGAGTGAAGAGCCGACCGGCGCCGACCTGGCCGAGGCGGTAGTCAAGGGCCCGCCCAAGACGCTGGCCGGCGGTCTGTTCAAGGCAGTCCGTCCGCGGCAGTGGGTCAAGAACGTATTGGTGCTCGCCGCTCCGCTGGCCGCGGGCACGGCGACCAACGTGGACGTGCTCGCGCACGTCGGCATCGCCTTCGTTGTGTTCTGCATGGCGGCATCGGGCATCTACCTGGTGAACGACGCGCTCGACGTGGAGGCCGACCGGGCGCATCCGACCAAGCGGTTCCGGCCGATCGCCGCGGGCGTCGTCCCGGTGAACCTGGCCTATCTGCTGTCGGCATTGCTGCTGGCCGGGTCGATCGCGGGCTCGTTCCTCGCCTCGTGGCATCTCGCCGTGGTGATGACGGTCTACATCGGCATCCAGCTGGCCTACTGCTTCGGACTCAAGCATCAAGCCGTGCTGGACATCTGCATCGTGTCCTCCGGCTTCCTGCTGCGCGCGGTCGCCGGTGGCGCGGCGGCCGACATCGAGCTGTCGCAGTGGTTCCTGTTGATCATGGCCTTCGGATCGCTGTTCATGGCGGCGGGCAAGCGCTACGCGGAGCTGCAGATCGCGCTGGGCACCGGCGCCAAGATCCGCAAGTCGCTGGAGTACTACACGCCCACCTACCTGCGCTTCATCTGGACGCTGGCCGCGACGGCGGTGGTGGTTTTCTACGGGCTGTGGGCGTTCCAGCAGGACGGCATCAAGGACACGAACTGGTTCGCGATCTCGATGGTCCCGTTTACCATCGCAATCCTGCGTTACGCGGTCGACGTCGATGGGGGCGAGGCCGGGGAGCCGGAAGAGATCGCGCTGGGGGACCGCGTCCTGCAGTTCCTCGCAATCGCCTGGATCGGAGCGGTAGGTGTCGCTGTCTATCTCACCTGACGAGATGCTGGTGGCGGAGCGAACGGAATACGCGGCGGAGCGGTCGGCCGATGAGCCGTCCGGCTCCGCGTCGCGGTTCGCGCGTCTGTCCAAAGCCACGTTCGTCGGTGGGATCACGCTCACCGTTGTTCTTTTCGCGGTCGGGGGCTGGCAGCGGCGGTGGATCGCCGACGACGGTCTCATCGTGTTGCGCACGGTGCGCAACCTGCTGGCGGGCAACGGCCCCGTCTTCAACGAGGGCGAGCGCGTCGAAACCAACACCAGCACCGCGTGGACCTACCTGGTCTGGTTCTTCAGCTGGCTGACCCAGGCGCGGCTCGAGTACGTGGTGCTCGGCGTCGCGCTCACCGTCTCGCTGGCCGCGGTCGTGTTCGCCATGCTCGGCTCGGCGCGCTTGTGGGGCGGGACCCGCACCGGGCTGTTGCTGCCCGCGGGCGTGCTGGTCTACATCGCGCTGCCCCCGGCCCGCGACTACGCCACCTCGGGTCTGGAAAGCGGCTTGGTGATCTGCTGGATCGGCCTGCTGTGGTGGCAGCTGATGCGCTGGAGCCAGGCCAAGTCGGTGCGCCTGCCCGGCCTGCTCGGACTGGTCTTCCTCGCCGGGCTGGCCCCCCTGATCCGTCCCGAGATGACCTTGGTCGGCGCGCTCGCGCTGCTGATGATCTTCTGCGCGCCCATGCCCGAGAGCAGGCTGCGGCCGATCGTGCTGCGCGCGGTGATCGTCGCGGTGGCCGGACTGGTGCCGCTGGGCTACCAGATCTGGCGGATGGGCTACTACGGCCTGCCCTACCCGAACACCGCCGTCGCGAAGGACGCGGGCGGCGCCAAGTGGGGGCAGGGCTTCACCTACCTGTGGGACCTCGTCGGCCCGTACTTCCTGTGGGCGCCGCTGCTGGTATTGCTGATCGCCGGTGTGCTCGCCGCTCGCACGGGTGCGACTCGGAACGCGCGTGCCGAAAACGAAGACGCGCGTGGCTGGTCGATCGGCCGGATCCGGGGGTGGTTGCGCTCGCCGGGCGCTGTGGTCGCTTTGGTTCTGGCCAGCGGGTTCCTCCTGACCGTCTACGCGCTTCGGGTCGGCGGCGACTTCATGCACGGCCGAATGCTGCTGCCCCAGCTGTTCCTGTTCCTGCTCCCGGTCGCGGTCATTCCGATCCGGGCGCCGCAGGGCGGTGTGCGCGCGGCCACCGCCGCCGACTGGTCCTACGCGGCGCTGGCGGTGGCATTCGTCGGCGTCGCGGGGTGGGCGCTGTTCGCGGCGAACACCACCGCGATCAAGACCGGCACCAAGATCACTTCGACCGGCATCGTCGACGAGCGCGTCTACTACGTGCTCAACACCGGGCACGACCACCCGATCCTGGCCGAGGACTACTTGGACTACCCGCGCATCCGCGCGATGGTCAACGACATCACCGGCACTCCGGACGGCGGTCTGCTGCTCAACTCGCCGTCGTTCATGTTCTGGTACATCGCTCCGCCGCCCCAGCCGATTCCGGACGGCGGCGCCGGGCACACGGTCTACTTCCTGAATCTCGGCATGACCAGCATGAACGTTCCGCTGGACGTGCCCGTGATCGATCCGATGGGTCTGGCCTACCCACTGGCCGCGCACACCGACCGGCTCACCGACGGCCGGATCGGCCACGACAAGAGCCTGTACCCGGACTGGGTCGTCGTCGACACCGGCATGGTGGACAAGAAACCGTGGATGCCCTGGTACCTGGACGAGAAGTGGGTCGCTCAGGCGCGCACCGCGATGTCCTGCCCGGACACCCAGGCGTTGTTGATCTCCTACCGCGATCCGCTCACCTTCGAGCGTTTCCGGCACAACCTGCGCAACGCGTTGCGGTTCGCGAAGTACCGCATCGATCGCGTCCCGAAGTACGAGATCCAGCGGTGCGGACTGGTCGATCCTTTCCCGCAACCGGTCGCGCAGCGCTGATCCCGTGAATCACATTGGGCCCATCGGGCACGATGGGCCCAATGGCCCCATTATGCGAGGTAGATAAAGTGGCGTACGCCGCTTTATCTCTTTTTGGTAACGCCACCGTGTCGATACCGATATACGCTACGACCGTATGCCCGGCCTGGCGTCCACCGGTCGTGGGCATCGACGGGTTACCGTGTGGACGGCTTGCCGCTGTCGCTGTGCAAACGAAAGGTTGAAACTGATGCGAGGCGTGATCGGGCGTCGTCTTAATTCTCGAAGAGCGGGTTCCTGGCTCAAGCGGTCCATGCTGGTTTCGCTGGCAGTTCTGCTACCGCTCGGGGTGTCGGTGGCAGGCCCTGCCGCCCCGGCGTCCGCCGCGTTCAATCCGGACGGCATGGATTTCTGGGTCGACTCCGAAATGGGGCCGATCAAGTCGCGCATCTTCCGCGCCGCCGATGGCAACACCGGCCGCGTGGTGTACGCGCTGGACGGCATGCGGGCGCGCAATGACCTCAGTGGCTGGGAGATCGATACCGAGGTCGCGCGCGAGCTGACCAAGTGGAACATCAACGTGGTCATGCCGGTCGGCGGCCAGTCCAGCTTCTATGCCGACTGGAACGGCCCGAGCGACTTCTTCGGCCTCGGCAGCGCGGGCTCGTCCTCCACCGGTTCGGCGAACTCCGGCTCCGGCCTGCTGACCGGTTCCGCTGGCGGACCGGGCAAGACCAGCACTTACAAGTGGGAAACCTTCCTCACCAACAACCTTCGCTGGGCGCTGCGCGACCGCCTCGGGTTCAACCCGAACGGCAACGGCATCTTCGGTCTCTCCATGGGCGGCAGCGCCGCCCTCACTCTGGCGGCCTACCACCCCGACCAGTTCCGTTACGCCGGTTCGTACTCCGGGTACCTGAACATCTCCGCGCCGGGTATGCGTGAGGCGCTGCGCGTGGCGATGCTGGACGCGGGCGGCTACAACATCGACGCGATGGCGCCGCCGTGGGGCCCGCAGTGGCTGCGGATGGACCCGTTCGTGTTCGCGCCGCGACTGAAGGCGAACAACACTCGCCTGTGGGTCTCCGCCGGTAGCGGTCTGCCCAGCGGGGCGGACGGCATCAGCTTCAACACGCTCAACGCGATGGGTCTGGAAACGCTGGCCTTGGCCAACACGCGCGCCTTCCAGGTCCGCATGCTCACCCTGGGCGCGAACAATGTCACCTACGACTTCCCGGCCGTGGGTGTGCACAACTGGAACTACTGGGCCGATGAGGTCTATCGGATGATCCCGGATCTGTCCGCGAACATCGGGTAGTAGCCCGGTCATAGCGAGGAAAGGCCGTTTCGCGCCATCGGCGCGGAGCGGCCTTTCGGCGTTTACCCGGTCGTCCGCGGGTACTTCGGCAACGAATACGAAGAGAAAACGGCTTCGGTAGTTGTGGTCTGGATCACCATCCAGCAACATGAAGGCATTCGTTTCCAATTGATACCCGAACAGCATGCACCAAGGTCGATTCGTCCGGTTTCTTGGTGGGCGTCTCGTCCTGGTGCCCGACGAGGGGCCGGTTGGGATTGCTAATAGTTTGCCAGACCGGGCCGCCTGAGGGAAAGGTCGATGTGATGCGTAGTGCGCGCGGGAAGCGCTGGCCCCAGAGGCCCCGAGTAGCCGGTTCGTGGTTGCGGCGGTCCGCCCTCGGCATCGCCGCGGCGATGCTGCTGCCGCTCGGGGCGACCGTCGCGGGCGTGGGCGCCACGGCGTCGGCGGCGTTCGACCCCGCGGCCTTCGATTTCTGGGTCGATTCCGGCATGGGTCCGATCAAGACCCGGATCCTGCGTGCCGCCGACGGCAACACCAATCGCGTCGCCTATGTGCTGGACGGCATGCGGGCGCCGGAGACGCTGAACGGCTGGGAGATCGAGACCAATATCCCGCAAGTCCTGGCGAGCCAGAACATCAACGTGGTCATGCCGGTCGGTGGCATGTCGAGCTTCTATGCCGACTGGATCGCGCCCAGCGAGTTCTTCGGCGTCCCGGCGGGCGCGGGCTCCAGCACCGGTTCCGGCGGGCTGGACGGGTTCGCGGGCGGGCCCGGCAAGAGCTACCGGTATCAGTGGGAGACCTTCCTGACCAACAATCTGCGCTGGGCGCTGCGCGATCGGCTGGGGTTCAACCCCAACCGCAACGGCGCCTTCGGCTTGTCGATGGGCGGCAGCGCGGCGCTCACCCTGGCGGCCTACCACCCGGATCAGTTCAGCTTCGCGGGGTCGTTCTCCGGCTATTTGAACAACTCGGCGCCGGGTATGCGGGAGGCGATCCGCGCCGCCATGCTGGACGCGGGCGGCTACAACGTCGACGCGATGGCGCCGCCGTGGAGCCCGCAGTGGCTGCGGATGGACCCCTTCGTGTTCGCGCCCAACCTGATCCGCAACGGCACCCGCCTGTGGATCGCCGCGGCCAGCGGACTGCCCTCGGCCGGCGACCCGCCGAGCTTCGGCACCCTCAACGGCATGGGGCTGGAGAGCCTGGCGCTGGCGAACACTCGCGCGTTCCAGGTCCGGATGGCGACCTTGGGTGGCGGCAACGCCGTCTACTCCTTCCCGCCGTTCGGTATTCACGCCTGGAACAACTGGGCTGACGAGGCCATGCGAATGATCCCGGATATGTCGGCGAACATCGGCTGAATCTTTTGGCGGCGCCTGCGGCGCCGCGTGTTCGCGGCCCCCTATGGCTCGCGTCAGAGCGGACGAGACTCGCGCCTGCGGCGCATGCGCTTCGTCCACTCTGACGCGAGCCGGGCCGCGAACGGCGCTCGTAAGACTCGCACCCGAGTGGGTTCAGTGTGTGGGGAACTTGCGCTTTCTGGTGTGCGGCGGGATTGGCGGGGGCATTTGTTTGCGGTTTGTGCAGTTGTCTTCCTGGCTGTAGGGGCTGCGTAGTGGTCGTTTTGAACCAGGGAGGCGCGTTCTCGGGGGAGCCAGCTTAGGGGGAGTGGGGTAGGTAGTAGGGGGTCTGTGGGGGCGGTGCGGGGAAGTCCGGGGGCATTCCACCTCATGTTTGCTACATGATCGCTGTTG
This sequence comes from Nocardia sp. NPDC051900, assembly GCF_044452545.1. NCBI lineage: Bacteria > Bacillati > Actinomycetota > Actinomycetes > Mycobacteriales > Nocardiaceae > Nocardia > Nocardia sp. NPDC051900. The sequence continues at coordinate 282,170 of NZ_JBITBU010000010.1, forward strand.
AGTGGTTATCGCTGCTTGGTGCTGTTTGCCCGAAGTCGCCTCTGTGGCTATCACGGCAGATCTCGGTTCCGATCACGGTTCGGTCACTGGTTTCGGTGGACTCCGCCTCGTCCGCTCGGAGGCGCCGAAGGCCTGCGGGGAGGCCGCTGGGGGTGTCGGGATTGCGAAGATCTCGGGTCGGTGACAGTTCCCGCCAGGAGCGCGAATATCTTGCGTTCCAACACGACATCACCGCGAGAACGCGATAAGGTCACCGCACCATTACCTTGCGTGAACGGATGGATTTCGGCCAGTGGAAAGACCCGGATCTTGCTAAAGCGGGGGGCGTCGAATATCGTCCAGCGAGCGCAAGTGTGACCAGATCGTTGTAGCGCCGTCATGGGGATCGGATTGTCGGGACCATGTCCGTGACGCGCGTCTCGTTGGCAACACGGGTGCCGCTTCGCCCCTCGGGCGGCGAGTGGCACCACAACAGCAGAAAGAGAGCAGGATTCATGCGTTTCGGCAGGGCGGCCGCGCCGAAGAGAACACAGTCGGGACGGCGAGGCGCGGCTCGCGGTTGGCGTAATCGAATTCTGGCTGTCGGTGCCGCCGCGCTGGCGCTACCGATCGCCGCAGGCCTGGCAACCCCGACTCTCGCCGCAGCGGCGCCGTCGGTGCACACGCCGGTGTTGCGGGCGCCCGCGGGCGGCTTCGAGGACCTGATGGTCCCGTCCAGCATGGGCCCGATCAAGGTGCAGGTGCAGTGGGCCGCACGCGGCGGCAACGCGGCGCTGTACCTGCTCGACGGTCTGCGCGCCCGCGACGACCGCAACGCCTGGTCGTTCGAGACCAACGCGCTGCAGCAGTTCGGCAACGACAACATCACCCTGGTGATGCCGGTCGGCGGCCAGTCCAGCTTCTACACCGACTGGTACGCGCCGTCGAACCTGAACGGCCAGAAGACCACGTACAAGTGGGAGACCTTCCTCACCAAGGAACTGCCCGCCTTCCTGGAGGGCTACGGCGTCTCGCGCACCAACAACGCGGTCGTCGGCCTGTCCATGGGCGGTAGCGCGGCGCTGGCGCTGGCGGCCTACCACCGCGACCAGTTCAAGTTCGCCGCCTCCTACTCGGGCTACCTGAACATCTCCGCGCCGGGTATGCGTGAGGCGATCCGCGTCGCGATGCTGGACGCGGGCCGCTTCAACGTCGACTCGATGGCCGCGCCGTGGAGCCCGCAGTGGCTGCGGATGGACCCGTTCGTCTTCGCGCCGCAGCTGCGCGGCCTGCCGATGTACATCTCGGCCGCCAGCGGCCTGCCGGGCCAGTTCGACCAGCCGAACTCGGCGGTCGGCGTGTTCAACACCGGCAACGGGATGGCGCTGGAAGCCCTCTCGCTGGTGAACACCCGCGCGTTCCAGGCTCGCCTGAACTCGCTGGGCATCCCCGCCCGGTACGACTTCCCGGCCGCGGGCACCCACTCCTGGAAGTACTGGGAGGGGCAGCTGTTCGCCTCGCGCAACATGATCCTGGACGCCACCGGCGCCTGGTGATCTGATCCGCCTCGTCGCATTCAGGCCGCACCGATTCGGTGCGGCCTGAATTGCGTTCGGGGGCAGCCATGATCGCGTGACAGCGAACATTGTTTGCTGGACAGCGCGTGTCTCCCGTAAACGTCGCTATAACGGGAGTACAAAGCTTTTGTGGCAGGGATTACGCGCGGTAGCTGTGACATACGCGGGCGTCTCGTCGCGCGTTCGGCACGCGAGCGGCTCATGCTGCTCGCCGCCACGATGGTGATCCCGCTAGCCGCGAGCGTGTCCGTCGAGGCTCCCGCCGTCGCGGAGCCAACGGCGGCCGTGGCCGCGCCCGCGCTGGAGAAGGTCCAGTGGCTCAGCGACCGTCGCGTCGCGCTGTGGGTGACCTCGCCGTCCATGGGAGTGCCGATCCAGGTCCAGTTGCTGCTGGCCAGAGACTGGAACGCCCACCCGGAGGCCAGATTCCCCGTCCTGTTCCTGCTCGACGGTCTGCGCGCGACCGACGACGAGAGCGGCTGGACGAAGGAGGCGGGGGCGGTCGATTTCTTCGCCGACAAGAACGTCACCGTGGTGCTGCCGGTGGGTGGGCAGGCCAGCTTCTACGCCGACTGGCTCCAGCCGGACAACGGCCGTACCTACAAGTGGGAGACTTTTCTCACCAAGGAGCTTCCGCCGCTGCTGGAGAGTCATTGGCGTGCGACACCCGTGCGGGGTGTGGAAGGCCTCTCGATGGGTGGCACGGCCGCGATGTTCCTCGCCGCCCGCAATCCGGGCTTCGTACGGCACGCCGCGTCGTATTCGGGCTTCCTGACCACGACGACGCTGGGCATGCCGCAGGCCATCGAGTTCGCCATGCGGGATGCGGGCGGCTTCGACTCCGCCGCCATGTGGGGTAGGCAGACGGACCCGGAGTGGGAGGCGCACGACCCGTACGTGCTGGCCGACAAGCTGCGAGGAGTCAGTCTCTACGTCTCCAGCGGCAGCGGCGCGATCGGTCCCTACGACCACGCCCTCGGCATTCCCGGGGTGAGCACCAACATCGCGGGCATGGGATTGGAGATCCTCTCCCGGCTCACTTCGCAGAACTTCGTGACCAAGCTGTCCAAGCTGGCCATTCCCGCGCAGGTGAACTATCGCCCGTCCGGCACCCATTCCTGGCCGTACTGGGACTTCGAGATGCGTCAGTCCTGGACCCAGGCCGCGTCCGCGCTCGGCGTCGATCAGGGCAAGCCCGCCTGTCAGCCGGGCGGCGCGATCGGCCCGGTAGCAGCCGCGGCGGGCTGGCTCGGTGACTGCCTCACCGGGGAGTACGCCGTGGCAGGAGGCACCGCGCAGGACTTCAAGGGCGGCCGGGTGTTCTTCGCGCCGGACAGCGGCGCTTACCCGGTCGGCGGCGTATTCGGGCCCGGTTACCAGGCGGCCGGAGGACCTACCGGACCGCTCGGGCTGCCGACGGGCGAGGAACGCGCACTGGAAGACGGCCGCGGCCGGTTCCAGGCATTCCAGCACGGCGCGCTGTACTGGACGCCGCAGACCGGAGCTCAAATGGTGCGTGGCGCAATTTACGACGAGTGGGGCAAGCAGGGGTTCGAACGCGGTCCCGCCGGTTACCCGACAGCGCCGGAGGCCAAGACACCGAGTCGCGACGGCGCCGTGCAAGCCTTCGAGAACGGTCCGTTCTACTACAGCCAGGCCACCGGCGTGCACCGCGTCCAAGGCCTGATCCTCGGCAAGTACGCCCAGCTGGGCTTCGAGAACAGTCCGCTCGGCTTCCCGGTCGCCGAAGAGCAGACGGTGAAGGACGCGGGCCGCTTCAGCCGATTCGAAGGCGGGACCATCTACTGGAGCCCGGTGTCCGGCGCTTGGGCGGTCCGCAACGGCCCGATACTGGATGCTTGGCGCGACGCCGGCTACGAGAACGGCAAACTCGGCTTCCCCACCGGCGACGAGTTCCCCATCTCCGACGGCGTGCAGCAGAACTTCCAGGGAGGTTTCATCACGCTGCGCGACGGCAAACCGGAACTGCACGCGCTTTGAGTGCGACCGGTGCACGGCAGCCCGCGCGCTCTCACCCGACCTGCCCGACCCGCGCCACGTGTTAGCGGATGCGCCTGCGGTCAGGTCGTGCGCGGCTTCCGGAACATGTATACGAGCACGTCGGCGCAGCTCCCGGTTTCGAGCGAAGCGAGACCGAGCATGCGCCGTTCGCGGCCCGGCTCGCGTCCGAGTGGCCGCCGCGTCCGCGACGAAGTCGCCAGCGGCGGTCGCTCGGACGCGAGCCATAAAGGGGCCGCGAACACGCAGCGCCGCAGGCGCTGCAAATCGGACCCAGCTAGCCTGGTGGGCGACCCGACCCCGCTCAGTGACAGATCGAGGACAAGAATTCATGCATCGGACCCGTGGAAAGGTATTCGGCGTGGTTGTGGCGATTGCCGCAACCGGCCTGCTCGCCGCGTGCGGCGACAATGATTCGACCGCGACGAGCACGCCATCGCCTACCCGCACCACGACGGCAGCGGCGGCGACCACGTCGCCGGTCGCTTCGACACCCGCCGAAACCGGCCGGCCCGCTCCCGCGCCGGAGCAGCCCACCACGACGGTGGCGCCCGAGCGTCCGCAGCCGGTGCCGACCGAAGCCGTCCCGCCCGCGGACACCTCGAAGCTCACCGACAAGGACAAGAAGTTCCTGGACGAGCTGGCCAAGCAGGGTGTCACCCCGTCGAGCCCGGACATCGCGCTGAGCATCGGCGCGTACGTCTGCCAGGGCACCGCCGCGGGCGCGTCCGATCAGGATCTGATGACCTTCGTCAACGCCATGGCAGGTTCGGATCCGTCCTTCGACCCGGCGAAGATGCCGGTGGAGAAGGCCGGGCAGATCTACATCTCCACCGCTCGCGCCACGTACTGCCAGTGAGTTCGCGCGTCCGTTCGACATCCCGCCGGTCCAAGCCGGCGGGATGCCTGCTCGTGATCGGCGGCATCCTGCTGATCATCCTGGTGGTCCTGCTGCTGTGGTACCTGCTCGCAGGGCGTTTGCGCCCGCCCGGCCCCGGGCCGAAACCGCCGGAACGCCCGACCTCGCAGCCCGCGAGCTGTCCGGATGTGCAGATGATCTCGGTGCCCGGCACGTGGGAGTCGAACAGCGCCGACGATCCGCACAATCCGACCGCCAACCCGGTGTCGCTGATGCTCAACGTCTCCGGCCCGATCACCCAGCGGTTCCCGAGCGAGCGGGTGGACGTGTACACCGTTCCGTACGTCGCGCAGTTCTCCAATCCGATCGCGATCCCGCCGGACGGCCAGCAGTCGTACAACAACAGCCGATCCGAGGGCACCCAGCGGATGGTCGACGCCATGGCCGCGCGGCACCAGGAGTGCCCGCTGACCACCTACGTGCTCGCGGGGTTCTCCCAGGGCGCGGTGATCGCGGGTGACGTCGCCGCGCAGATCGGTGGGGGCGCGGGCCCGGTGCCCGCCGATCTGGTGCTGGGCGTGACGTTGATCGCCGACGGACGCCGTACCGGCGACAACGGCCCGGGCCAGGCGATCCAGATCGGCACCCCGCCGCCGGGTGTGGGTGCCGAAGTCGCGCTGAAGGGGTTGAACGTGCCAGGCATCACGATGACCGGTCCGCGTCAAGGGGGCTTCGGCACGCTGGCCGAGCGCACCTACACCATGTGCGCGCCCGGCGATCTGATCTGCGACGCACCCCGGGAGGCGCTGAGTCCGTGGAACATCCTGGGCAGCGTGAACACGCTGGTCCGGGCCGCGGGAAACCCGGTGCACACCCTCTACAACAGTTTCGTCGTCGACGGCGACGGCAACACCGCGACGCAGTGGACGGCGAACTGGGCGGCCGGACTCATCGAGACAGCGCCGCATCCGGCTCATTCGTGAAAATTCACAGCCCGTGAGATACCCCGCACCCGATTGGCGTGACAAGCGCAACTCGAGTTGGGTAGCACGCTGTAAAGTGCGCTGGTGATCGCGACGCCGGGCACCACCCCAGCGCGGACCCGGAGCGGGCGTCGCGCCCGTATTTTCCTTACAGCCAGGAGCATGAGTTCATGACAGAAGCCGCCGCACCGGCCACCACGGCGAGCCGTGACGCGGATGCTGCGTTGTCCGCGCTGGGCACTCCGTTGCGCCCGTTCCGCTTCGCGGCGGCCGGGGAAGGAAACAAGCAGGAGGGCGGCGCGCGGAAGTTCGTGCAGACCGCTCAGCAGGCCGAGGAGTACGGCTTCGACACCTTCGTGGTGCCCGACCACCTCGGTGAGCAGATCGGGCCGATCGCCGCGCTCGGCGCGCTGACCCAGGCCACCGAGAAGATCCGGCTCGGCACGTCGGTGCTGGCGAACGGTTTCCGCCACCCCGTCGTGCTGGCCAAGGATCTGGCGACCATCGACGTGCTGTCCAAGGGCAGGCTCGAGGTCGGCGTCGGCGCGGGCTGGATCAAGGAGGAGTTCGAGAACGCGGGCATCCCGTACGAGTCGCCCGGTGTCCGGCTGGAGAAGCTGGACGAGTCGTTGACCATTCTCGACGTGCTGCTGCGCGGCCAGGAGTGCACCTTCGAGGGCAAGCACTACCAGGTCCGCGGCGTCAAGGGGACCCCACGCCCGCGGCAGGGCCCACGCCCCCCGATCTGCACCGGTGGCGGCGGTCCGAAGATGCTGCGGCTGGCCGCCAAGCACGCCGACATCGTCTCCGTCGTTCCCGTGACCACCAAGAACGGCAAGGGCCTGCTCTCCGGTATCACCATCGAGAAGGCCGTGGAAAAGGTGAATCTGATCAAGGAGGCCGCCGGTGACCGGTTCGCCGACATCGAGCTGAACTGGGCCATCACCGCCATCGTGATCACCGACGATCGCGAGAAGACCGCGGAGATGGCGCTGTCGGCGTTGGACCGGGGACTGCACCCGAACCTGGAGGTCGATGTGCAGCTGTCCGTCGAGGACATCCTGAACTCGCCCTACGTGGCGATCGGGACATTCGAGGAGATCGCCGAGCAGATCCGCCGTGTGCGGCAGCTCACCTCGATGTCCTATGTCGGTGTATTCCCCACCCAGATGGACGCGTTCGCCCCCGTTATTCCCCTGCTGCGGGACGAGTGAGCCGGTCTTCTCTGTAACATGACTCTGGTTTGAGTACATCTAGCCGATAAGCGGTCACCGCGCAGACCGCACAAAATCTGCAGGCTGGCTCTGCACTTGGAGCACCCGCGGGCGAAAGCGAGTCGGGGCCTCACAGGTAAAAGCGGCGATCTCGCCGTCTTGCTGCGTGTGCCTCGGAGGAGAAGAAGGAATGGAAGAGACTTTCGACGACTACCTGGACGAAACCGGGAACATCCGCATTCCCGAGGATCACACCCTGGTTGATCACGTCGAGAAGCACACCCGGAACGACGCGAACACCCTGGCGTATCGCTACATCGACTACTCGCGCGAGCGCGACGGTGAGGCGCAGGAGTTGACGTGGCGTGAGTTCGGTATTCGGCTGCGCGCGGTGGCCGCTCGACTGCAGCAGGTGACCAACCCGGGTGACCGGGTCGCGATCCTCGCGCCGCAGGGCTTGGATTACGTGATCTCCTTCTTCGCCGCGATCTACGCGGGCACCATCTCGGTCCCGCTGTTCGACCCGGACGAGCCGGGCCACACCGATCGCCTGCACGCGGTGCTCGGCGACTGTGAGCCCTCGGCCATCCTGACCGCGAGCTCCTCCGCGGCCGGGGTCCGGCAGTTCTTCCGCTCGCTGCCCGCCGCCCAGCGCCCGCGCATCATCGCGGTGGACGCGATTCCCGACAGCGTCGGCGAGAGCTGGGTGCGCCCGGACATCGCGATCGACGACATCGCCTACCTGCAGTACACCTCGGGGTCCACCCGGGTGCCCGCGGGTGTGGAGATCACGCACCGCGCGGTGGGCACCAACCTGCTGCAGATGGTCGACGCGATCAACCTGGACTGGAACTCACGCGGCGTCACCTGGCTGCCGCTGTTCCACGACATGGGCCTGCTGACGGTGATCCTGCCCGCGGTGGGCGGCAAGTACATCACCATCATGTCGCCGAGCGCGTTCGTGCGCCGTCCCTACCGGTGGATCAAGGAGCTGGCCGCGGTTTCCGACGGCGCCGGAACCTTCGCCGCCGCACCGAACTTCGCGTTCGAGCACGCCGCGGCGCGCGGTCTGCCGAAGAACGGCGAGTCGCTGGATCTGTCGAACGTCATCGGCCTGATCAACGGCAGTGAGCCGGTGACCACCTCGTCGATGAAGAAGTTCAACGAGGCGTTCGCCCCCTACGGGCTGCCCAAGACCGCCATCAAGCCCTGCTACGGCATGGCCGAGGCCACGCTGTTCGTCTCCGCCACCAAGGCCGAGGACGAGGCCAAGGTCACCTACGTCGACCGCAGGGAACTCAACGCGGGCCGCATGGTGAAGGTCGACCCCGGTCACGAGAACGCGATCGCGCAGGTGTCCTGCGGCTACATCGCGCTCTCGCAGTGGGCGACGATCATCGATCCGGAGTCGGTGGAGTCGGGCGGCGGTCGCGAGGTGCCCGACGGGCACGTCGGCGAGATCTGGCTGCATGGCAACAACATGGGCATCGGCTACTGGGGCCGTCCCGACGAGACGGCGGCGACGTTCCAGAACAAGGTCACCGAGCGCCTGTCCGAGGGCAGTCACGCCGAGGGCACCGAGCCGGACGCGAACTGGATGCGCACCGGCGACTACGGCGTGTACTTCGAGGGCGAGCTCTACATCACCGGTCGGGTCAAGGACCTGGTGATCGTGGACGGTCGCAACCACTACCCGCAGGACCTCGAGTTCTCCGCGCAGGAGGCCAGCACCGCGCTGCGTCCCGGCTTCGTGGCGGCGTTCTCGGTGCCCGCCAACCAGCTCCCGGCCGAAGTGTTCGAGCAGGGCAGCCACTCCGGCCTGCAGTTCGACGCCGACGACGCGTCCGAGCAGCTGGTCATCGTGGGTGAGCGCGGTCCTGGCGCGGGCAAGGCCGATCCGCTGCCGATCGCCGACGCGGTGCGCGCGGCGATCTCCCAGCGCCACGGCGTGACCGTTCGAGACGTGCTGCTGGTGCCCGCGGGATCGATCCCGCGCACCTCCAGCGGCAAGATCGCCCGCCGCGCCTGCCGGGCGGCCTATCTGGAGGGAACGCTGCGGGGTGGTTACACCCAGCAGGCTTTCCCCGATGCACCGGAAGAGTAATTGCCAGGGGCGGCCTCGGACCGACCATCGACGCTCGGCGCCGAGCTTCTCGAGCGCCGAGCGTCAAACCCGGTACGCCCGGTACGCAGACAGGTAGCTTGAGGAATTGATGGCTGACAACGAGGGCACGCCCACCCAGACGACCGACGCCCCACCCGTGGAGACCGTCGCCGACGCGGCGGCCCCGGCCGAGTCCGCGAAGGGCGGCGCGCAGACCGACATGTCGGTGGCGGAGCTGCGTGAGTGGCTGCGGCGCTGGGTCTCCGAGGCGACCGGGCAATCGATCGAGCAGATCACCGTGGACCGGCCGATGGAGGAGTTCGGGCTCGCCTCGCGGGACGCCATCGCCCTCGGCGGGGACATCGAGGAACTGACCGGCGTGATGCTGAACGCGACGATCGTGTACCAGCATCCGACCATCGCCTCGCTGGCCGAGCGGATCATCAACGGCGAGCCGGAGCTGCCCGCGGAGTCGTCCGACGACGCCTTCTACACCGCGGGTTACGCGCCGGGTGAGGCACACGACATCGCGATCGTGGGTCTGTCGACGCGGCTGCCCGGCGCGGGCGACACTCCGGAGTCGACGTGGGAATTCCTCATCGGACGCGGTGACGGCATCCGGGAGCGGCCAGAAGGGCGCTGGTCGGAGTTCCTGGCCGAGCCGCAGTTGGCGGAAGCGGTCGAGAACGCCAACACCAGGGGTGGCTATCTCGATCAGGACGTCGTCAAGGGTTTCGACGCCGAGTTCTTCGCCATGTCGCCGGTCGAGGTCGAGCGGGTCGATCCGCAGCAGCGCCTGATGATGGAGCTGACCTGGGAGGCGTTGGAGCACGCCAGGATTCCGGCCAGCGAACTCAAGGGCGAGCCGGTCGGCGTGTTCATCGGCTCGTCGGGCAACGACTTCATGCTGCTCGCGGCGCTCGGCCTCGGCAGCGAGCGCGATCCGAACGTGCCGGTATCGGCCGAGGCCTACGCGATCATGGGCAGCGTCACGTCCATCATCCCCAACCGGGTTTCCTACTTCTTCGACTTCCGCGGTCCGTCGGTGGCCGTCGACACCGCCTGCTCCTCGACGCTGGTCGCGGTGCACGAGGCGGTGCAGGCGCTGCGCAGCGGTGACGCTGATCTGGCGCTCGCCGGTGGCGTGAACATGTTGCTCGCGCCGATGGCCACGCTCGGTTTCGACGCCAATGGCGGCGTCGCCAAGGACGGTCACATCAAGGCATTCTCCAGCGACGCCGACGGCATGGTCCGCTCCGAGGGCGGCGGTCTGGTGGTGCTGAAGCGGCTCGCCGACGCGGAACGCGACGGCGACACGATCTACGCCGTGATCAAGGGCTCCGCGGTCAACAACGACGGGCGGTCCAACGGTCTGCTCGCCCCGAATCCCGACGCCCAGGCAGAAGTGCTGCGTCGCGCCTACCGGGACGCGGGCATCGCGCCGTCGGCGGTGGATTACATCGAGGCGCACGGAACCGGCACCCTGATCGGCGACCCGATCGAGGCCGACGCGCTCGGCCGCGTGGTCGGCCGGGGACGTGCGGCCGACAAGCCCGCGTTGCTCGGTTCGGCCAAGACCAACTTCGGTCACCTGGAGTCCGGCGCCGGTGCGGCGAGCCTGGCGAAGGTGATCATGTCGTTGCAGCACAACGTCATTCCACCGAACATCAACTACGCCGGACCGAACCCGTACATCCCGTGGGATCAGGCGCACCTGAAGATCGTCGACGAGCCCACCGAGTTCCCCCGCTACAGCGGCAAGGCCACCATCGGCATCTCCGGCTTCGGTTTCGGCGGCACCAACGCGCACGTCGTCGTCCAGGAGTACGTGCCCACCGCGACCGAGACCGAGGCTCCGTTCTCCGAACTCGAGGCCCGGCTGGACGAGGACGCGGTGGCGGAGAGCGCCGACGCAGAGACGGAATCCGCGGCAGGCGACGCCGTGGCCGAGGCGGCCGAAGCCGACGCGGAATGGACCGCCGAGCGCACCGAGCCGCTGCCGCAGATCCTGCCCGTGTCGGGTTATCTGCCTTCGCGGCGTCGTCGTGCCGCCGCCGAGCTGGCCGACTGGCTGGAATCCGAGGCGGGCGCGCAGACTCCGCTCGCCGATGTGGCGCGGTCGCTGGCCAAGCGCAGCCACTGGCGTTCGCGCGGCGTGGTGCTGGCGAAGACGCACGAAGAGGCGATCGCCGGACTGCGCGCCATCGCGGCGGGCAAGCCGGGGACCGGCGTCTTCACCGCCGACGCGCCCGCGGCCATGGGCCCGATGTGGGTGCTGGCCGGTTTCGGCGCGCAGCACCGCAAGATGGGCAAGCAGCTGTACCTGGAGAACTCGATCTTCGCGAAGGCTGTCGACGAGGTCGACGAGCTGGTGCAGGACGAGGCCGGATATTCGGTGCGCGAACTGTTCCTCGACGACAGCCAGGACTACAACGTCGGCACCTCGCAGGTCGGCATCTTCACCATCCAGGTCGGCCTGGCGGCGCTGCTGCGCGCGCACGGCGCGGAACCCGATGCGGTGGTGGGTCATTCCATGGGCGAGGTCGCCGGCGCGTACATCGCCGGTGGTCTCTCGCTCGAGGACGCGGTGCGCGTGATCTGCGCCCGTTCCCGCCTTATGGGCGAGGGCGAGCAGATGATCAGTGACGACGACGTGCGCAACATGGCGCTCATCGAGTACAGCGCCGAGGACGTCGCGAGCCTGCTGCCGGAATACCCGGACGTCGAGGTCGCGGTGTACGCCGCGCCGACGAACACGGTGATCGGCGGTCCGCAGGACCAGGTCGCGGCGATCGTCGCCCGGGTGGAGGCGGCGGGCAAGTTCGCCCGGGTGCTGCAGACCCGCGGTGCGGGCCACACCTCGCAGATGGATCCGCTGCTCGGCGAGCTGGCCGCGGAGCTGGCCGGTATCGAGCCGACCAAGCTGAAGACCGGCCTGTACTCGACGGTGCACAAGGAAGAGTTCTTCCGCTCCGGTCACGACCCGATCCATGACGAGGACTACTGGGTCAAGAACATGCGCCACAGCGTGTACTTCACCAACGCGGTGAAGCTCGCCGTGGACGCGGGGCACACGACCTTCCTGGAGCTGGCGCCGAATTCCGTCGCGCTGATGCAGGTGCTGGGCACCACCTTCGCCGCGGGCGTGCACGACGCGCAGCTCATCCCCACGCTCAAGCGCAAAGAAGACGAGTCCGCCGGTGTGATCGCCGCGCTCGCCCAGCTCTACGTGCACGGGCACAAGGTGGATCTGTTCTCGCTGCTCGGTGCAGGCGAGTACGCCGACGTTCCGCGTACCACGTTCGTGCGCAAGGAGTACTGGCCGAAGGTCCAGCTGTCCTCGGGCGGCAACGGCCGGGTTCCCGGTGCGCACGTGGCGCTGCCGGACGGCAGGCACGTCTGGGAGGTCCAGGCCTCCTCGGTGACCGATCTCTCCGGACTCGTGCGCGCCGCGGCGGCGCAGGTGCTCAGCGACGTGTCGCTGGGCGCGTCCATCCCGCACGCGCCGATCCCGGCTGCGGGCACGCTCACCACCACGCTCACCCCGCATCCCGGCGGCGCCTCGGTGCAGGTGCATGCCAAGGAGGGCAGCGCCTTCCGCCTGGTGTTCGACGCCGTGGTCACCTCCGGTGCTCCGCTGCCGGAACCTGTTGCGACCGAGACGGTCCCGGCGCCCGCCGCGCAGCCCCAGGGCGGCGCCGACATCGAGGTCGTGGAAACCTTCGGCGACCGGTGGGATCCGAACGGCACGCAGACCGTCGAGGAGCGGCTCGCGCTGATCGTCGCGGAGTCCATGGGTTACGCGGTCGAGGATCTTCCGATGGAGATCCCGCTGATGGAACTCGGTCTGGACTCGCTGATGGCGATGCGGATCAAGAACCGGGTCGAGTACGAGTTCGACATCCCGCAGTTGCAGGTACAGGCTGTGCGGGACGCGAGCCTGCACGAGGTCGGCAAGGTGCTGCGGTACGCGATCGAGCACCGCGACGAGGTGCAGGCGATGGCGGATCAGCAGGCCGCCGACAAGGCCGCGGGCGGTACCGGCGAGCTGGCCGTCGACTCCGATTTCATCGCCACGGCCCGCGCGGCGCTGGCCACCGGGGCCGACCCGGTCGCGGCGGTGACCGGCAAGACGACCGACGCGCCCGAGGCCGCACCGGCTGACGCGCCGACGGATTCCGTGCCGCCGGAAAGCGCTGTGCCCGAAGCCGTGGCGCCCGCCCCCCAGCCTGCTGCCGCGCCCGCAGCCGTGTTCGGCGGCGCTGCCCAGCAGCCCGCCGACGAGGACGACGTCCCGCCGCGCGACGCCGCCGAGCGCCTGACCTTCGCCACCTGGGCGGTGGTCACCGGCAAGTCGGCCGGAGGCATCTTCAACACGCTGCCGATCCTCGACGAGGACACCGCGGAGAAGCTGGCCGCGCGCCTGACCGAGCGGGTCAAGGCCGAGGTCACCGTGGACGACGTCCTCGATTGCGAGACCATCGAGCAGCTCTCCGACATCGTTCGCAACCTGCAGGACAGCGGCGCGGATGTGGACGGTTTCGTGCGTCCGCTTCGGGCGCGCGCGGAGGGCTCGAACGCGGTTCCGGTATTCGTGTTCCATCCGTCCGGTGGAAACACGCTGGTGTACGAGCCTCTGCTGAAGCGTCTGCCCGCCGACACGCCGATGTACGGCTTGGAACGGGTCGACGGTTCCATCGACGAACGAGCCCGCCAATACCTGCCCGAGCTGCGCAAGCTCCAGGGTGACGGGCCGTTCGTGCTGTACGGCTGGTCGCTGGGCGCGGTGCTGGCCATGCAGACCGCGCAACTGCTGCGGGCCGAGGGCGCGGACGTGCGCGTGGTCGGCCTGATCGATCTGGCCATTCCGACGCAGGGCGAGGACAACAGCCCCGAGGAGCGGGTGCGGCGGATCGAGCGCTACCAAACCTTCGCCAAGAAGACTTACGGCGTCGACGGCGAATTGGACCGCGAGCAGTTGGAGACACTGGCCGCGGCATCCGACGAAGAGCAGTTCAAGATGATCAGCGACCTGATCAAGATCAGTGGCGCGAAGATTCCCGGTGGCGTGCTCGAGCATCAGCGCACCTCGTGGATCGATAGTCGCCACCTCGCCCGTACCCAACCGTCCCACTACGACGGCAACGTCGTGCTCTACCTCGCCGATCGCTACCACGACGGGATGATCGAGCTCGAGCCACGCTTCGCCGACCGGGTGCCGAACGGCGGCTGGGACGAGTACATCCCGAATTTGGAGGTCGTCCACATCGCGGGCGACCACCTGCAGATCATCGACGAACCGCGGATCGGCAAGATCGGAGCCGACCTGACCGCGAAGCTCGCCGCGATCGAGGCGAAAGGGGCCAAGTGAGCACTACTGCCGAGAAACTCGCCGACCTGCGCAAGCGCCTGGATTTAGCGCAGGAGCCGGCGGGTGAAGCGGGCGTGGCCAAGCGGGCGAAGAAGGGTATTCCCAGCGCCCGCGACCGGATCAACATGCTGCTCGATCCGGGAACCTTCGTGGAAATCGGCGCGCTGGTCCGCAAACCGGGCGACTCCGCCGCGCTCTACGGCGACGGCGTCGTCACCGGGCACGGTTTGGTCGAAGGCAGGCCCGTGGCGGTGTTCTCGCACGACCAGACCGTCTACGGCGGTTCGGTCGGCGAGATGTTCGGCCGCAAGGTGGCCGGGATCCTGGAGTACGCCGCCAAGGTGGGGTGCCCGGTGGTCGGCATCAACGACTCCGGCGGCGCGCGCGTGCAGGAGGCGGTGACCTCACTGGCCTGGTACGCCGAGCTGGGGCGGCGGCAGGAGCCGCTGTCCGGGCTGGTCCCGCAGATCTCGATGATCCTCGGCAAATGCGCCGGTGGCGCCGTCTACGCCCCGATCAACACCGACGTGGTGGTGGCGACCGAAGAGGCGTACATGTTCGTCACCGGGCCGAAGGTGATCCGTGAGGTCACCGGCGAGGACGTGAGCCTCGAGGAACTCGGCGGCGCGCGCAGCCAGGCGGAGTACGGCAACATCCACCACGTGGCCAAGGACGAATCGGCCGCGTTCGAGTGGGTGCGCGACTACCTGAGCTACCTGCCGACCAGCTGCCAGGAGCTGGCGCCGATCGTGAATCCCGGCTTGGAGCCGGAGATCACCGACACCGACCTGGAGCTGAACTCGATCGTCCCGGACTCCGACAACTCCGGGTACGACATGCACGAGATCCTGCTGCGCATCTTCGACGACGGCGCCTTCCACGAATTCGGCGCTTCGGCGGGGCGCAACGTCATCACCGGCTTCGCCCGCGTGGACGGCCGCAGCGTCGGCGTGGTGGCCAACCAGCCGATGGTGTACGCGGGCGCGCTGGACGCCCGCGCCTCGGACAAGGCGGCGCATTTCGTGCGTCTGTGCGACGCGTTCGAGATCCCGCTGGTGTTCGTCGTGGACACGCCCGGGTTCCTGCCCGGCGTGGAACAGGAGAAGATCGGCGTCATCAAGCGCGGTGGACGGTTCCTGTTCTCCTACGTGGAGGCGTCGGTGCCGAAGGTCACCGTGGTGATCCGCAAGTCCTATGGCGGCGGTTACGCCGTGATGGGCTCCAAGCAGCTGGGCGCCGACGTGAACCTGGCCTGGCCGACGGCGCGGATCGCGGTCATGGGCGCCGAGAGCGCGGTCAGCTTGATCGGAGCCAAGCAGATCGACGCCGCGCCCGAGGACCAGCGGGCGGCGATTCGCCAGCAGATGATCGATTTCTACAACGCCACCGTGGCGACGCCGTGGGTGGCCGCCGAACGCGGATACGTCGACGCGGTCATCGAGCCGTCGACGACCCGACTGGAAATCCGTCGTGCGCTACAGCTTTTGCGGGACAAGTCCGTTGCCCGCAATCCGCGTAAGCATCACCTGCTGCCGCTGTAGCAACCGGTACACGATCGGGCCGCACCCCTTGGGGCGCGGCCCGATTCGCGTCTGGCGTCTCGAATGATCAGCTGACGGTGACGGATTCGATGACGACGTCGTCGACCGGCACGTCCTGATGCATGCCCGCCGAGGAGGTGCGGACACCCGCGATCTTGTCGACCACGTCGGCGCCCTCGGTCACCGCGCCGAAGACGGCGTAGCCCCAGCCCGCCGCGGTGGGAGCGGAGTGGTTGAGGAAGTCGTTGTCGGAGACATTGATGAAGAACTGCGCGGTGGCCGAGTGCGGGTCGTTGGTGCGCGCCATCGCGACGGTGTACTTGTTGTTCTTCAGGCCGTTGTTCGCTTCGTTCTGGATCGGGGCTTTGGTGCCCTTCTGACGCAACCCGGGCTCGAACCCGCCGCCCTGGATCATGAAGCCGGGGATGACGCGGTGGAAGATGGTGCCGTTGTAGTGGCCGGCGTTCGCGTAGTCCACGAAATTGCGCACGGTGTTCGGCGCTTTCTGATCGTCCAGCTCGAGCACGATCGATCCGTAGTTCGTCGAGATATTCACCTTGGTCATACACCCACCTTTCCATCCTTTCGTAGACCGTTGCGTCATACGGGTACTTTTCCAGTAGCGTCCGATACCGACGAACTGGTTTCGTGAGCACATGGGTAACTCGCCGGGAACGTCCAGAACCTGAGTCGCACCTGACGCAGGGCCTGAACGCAAATGGCGCGACGCCCCACTAGCACGGCCTAAAGACCCGGAGAGGCGGGGGAGCCAGCTAGCATTGCCAACCGTGCCCGACGCCGCAACCGCTGTACTCACGAAACCTCCCGCCGCCCCGGTGGTGACCCCGAACGATTTCCGGACCGCCCGGCTCATCGCGCTGGTGGCCGGAGTGCTCGGCGCGTTGTTCGCGCTGGCGACGCCGTTCCTGCCGGTCACGCAGACGACCGCGGTGCTGAACTGGCCGCAGGGCGGGACGCTCGGCAACGTGCAGGCGCCGCTGATGTCGCAGGTCCCGATCGACCTGAAGGCGACGATCCCGTGCGAGACGATCGCCCAGCTACCCGAGCGCGGTGGCATGCTGCTGGCCACCGCGCCGCCGCAGGGCGACCGGGCCGCGCTGGAGGCGCTGTTCGTGCGGGTGTCGGAGACCTCGGTGGACGTGATCGACCGCAACGCGGTGGTGGTGTCGGCCGACCGCAGCCGCATGGGCGAGTGCACGTCGTTGAGCATCGCCTCGGACAGCGACAGTACCTACGGCGCGTTCAACGGGATAACCAGGCAGGTGGAGCGGCCGATCGAGGGCGGGGCGCCCGGGGCGAACGAGTCGGTCACCGTGCCGGTGGAGGGGCAGCTCGGCGGCGATCTGCGGCCCCAGGTGGTCGGCGTGTTCTCCGATCTGAAGGGCGCGGCGCCGACCGGTTTGTCATTCACCATGACGGTGGACACCCGCTTCTCCTCCAGCCCGACCGCGATCAAGCTGGTCGCGATGATCGCGGCGGTGCTGTGCACGCTGATCGCCCTGGCGGCGCTGGCCCGGCTCGACAGCAGTGACGGGCGTGGGCACCGCCGGTTCCTGCCCGCGAACTGGCTGAAGCCGACCTGGGCGGACGGCGCGGTGGTCGGCACGCTGCTGCTGTGGCATTTCGCGGGCGCGAACACCTCCGACGACGGCTACATCCTCAGCATGGTGCGGGTGGCCCCGCACGCGGGCTACATGGCCAACTACTTCCGCTGGTACGGCGTGCCGGAGGCGCCGTTCGGCTGGTACTACTACGTCATCCAGGTCTTCTCGGAGATCTCCACCGCCAGCGCCTGGGTGCGGTTGCCTGCGCTGGCCTGCGCGATCCTGTGCTGGCTGGTGATCAGCCGCGAGGTGGTGCCCCGGCTGGGTCGCGGCGTCCGCACCAGCAAGGTGGCGCTGTGGACCGGCGGGCTGGTGTTCCTGGCGTTCTGGCTGCCGTTCGACAACGGCCTGCGCTCCGAGCCGATCGTCGCGCTCGGTGCGCTGCTGACCTGGGTGTCGATCGAGCGGGCCATCGCGACCGGGCGGCTGCTGCCCGCCGCGGTGGCCGTCCTGGTGGCGGCGTTCACTCTCGCCGCCGCGCCGACGGGCCTGATGTGCGTCGCAGCGCTGCTGGCCGGTATCCGTCCGATGCTGCGCATCGTGGTGCGCAAGCACCGGCAGTTCGCCGCGCTCGGCGCCGGTCGGTGGGGCTCGACGCTGCCGCTGCTCGCACCGATCGCCGCGGCGGGCGTGCTCGTGCTGACGGCCGTCTACACCGACCAGACCTTCGCGGGCATCCAGGAGGCCAACCGGGTTCGCCAGGTGACCGGGCCGAACCTGGCCTGGTACGAGGATTACCTGCGCTACTACTACCTGTTCGTGGAGACCGTCGACGGCTCGCTGTCGCGGCGCTTCGCCTTCCTGGTGATGCTGCTGTGCCTGTTCACCACCATGCTGGTGCTGCTGCGCCGCAGGCGGGTGCCGGGTATCTCCAGCGGTCCGACCTGGCGGTTGATGGGCGTGGTTTTCGGGACGATCTTCCTCATGATGTTCAACCCGACCAAGTGGACCCACCACTTCGGCGCGTACGCGGGCATCGCGGGTTCGCTGGCGGCGGTCACCGCGGTGGCGGTCTCGGCGAGCGCCCTGCGAGCCCGCAAGAACCGGGCCATCTTCCTGGCCGGGTTGCTGTTCGTGCTCGCGATCGCGTTCTCCGGCATCAACGGCTACTGGTACGTGTCCAGTTTCGGTGTGCCGTGGTTCGACAAGCGCGTCTCGCTGCACGGCTACCAGTCGAACACCCTCATGCTCGTGCTGTTCGGCGTGGCGCTGGCTTTGGTCGGTTGGTACGCGCTGCGGGAGGACTACACCGCGCCGCAGCCGTCGGCCAAGACGGCACGTGGCAGGCGGATCCGCCGGTTCGCGGCGATCCCACTGACCGTGGTCGCCGCGCTGATGGTCGCGCTCGAGGTGCTCTCGCTGGTGAAGGGCGCGGTCTCGCAGTATCCGGCGTACTCGCTGGCCCGGTCGAACATCGACGCGCTCAGCGGCAGCACCTGCGGCCTGGCCAATGACGTGCTGGTCGAGCCGGACCCGAACGCGGGCAAGTTGGAGCCGATCATGGATCCGGCGCATCCGCCGACGAATCCGTCCGATCCGCTGGCCGGTGTCGATCCGGTCGGTTTCGACCCCAACGGCGTGCCCAATGATCTGTCCGCCGACAGCGTCGAGGTGAAGCCGGGCACCGGGAACACTTCCACGCAGTCGGTCGGCGCGGCGTTCGCGGAGGGGCAGAGCGCGGGCACCGGCGGCGGCCAGGGCGCGCGCGGCGTCAACGGCTCCACCGTCGCCCTCCCGTTCGGCCTGGATCCGGCGACCACGCCGATCCTCGGCAGCTACCAGAACGGCGTGCAGCAGCCCGCGAACGTCACCTCGAGCTGGTACCAGTTGCCCGCGCGTTCGGCGGACAAGCCGCTGGTGGTGATCTCGGCCGCCGGTCGCATCCTCTCCTTCGACGACACCGGCGCGATGAAGTACGGTCAGTCGCTGACCGTCGACTACGGCAAGCGGCAGCCCGACGGCAGCGTGCAGAAGCTCGGCACCTACCTGCCGCGTGACATCGGCCCGTTCCCGTCCTGGCGCAACCTGCGGGTGCCGCTGGACGAGATCGCGCCCGACGCCGACGCGGTGCGCATCGTCGCCAACGACCCGATCCTGATCGGGGACCAGTGGCTGGCGTTCACGCCGCCGCGGATGCCGAAGTTGCAGACGCTCAACAGCCTGCTGGGTTCCCAGCAGCCGATCCTGCTGGACTGGGCGGTGGGCTTGCAGTTCCCATGCCAGCGTCCGTTCGACCACCGCAACGGCGTGGCCGAGGCGCCCGGCTACCGCATCCTGCCGGACCGCCCGCTGGCCATCAGCTCGACGAATACCTGGCAGGCCGAGGAGTTCGGCGGCGTGCTCGGCTTCACGCAGATGCTGGCCAGGTCCATCTCCGTGCCCACCTACCTGAAGGACGACTGGGCGCGGGACTGGGGCTCCCTGGAGCGCTACGAGCAGTACGACCGCAGCGCGGTCCCGGCGAAGCTGGACACCGGCACCGCGACGCGCTCGGGCCTCTGGTCGCCGGGCAGTATGCGGGTGTTCTGATCCGTTTCGGGCAAACACCAGGCCGTCGCATCGGTACAGGGACCGGATGCGACGGCCTTTGCCTTATCCAGGACATCGTCGCACGGGCTGAGCAGTGCGAATCCGTACCGTGAAATGCGCGAGCCGGCCGGTAGTCTCAGGGCATGACGAGCAGCGCACCCAGCGACTGGTACCGCTGGATCCCGGACCAGATCACGGCGCGGGACTACGAACAGCTGCCCCCTGATTTCTGCCGGACCATCGAGGTCATCGACGGCCATATCGTCAAGTGCGAAAGCCCCTCACGGCTGCATAATCGGGTGGCGCGGCGCATGGCCGCGCATATGGAAGCAGCGCGCAAGCCGGAACCGTGCTTGATGGTCGAGACCGACGTGGACGTCCGGCTCAGCGACGTTCCGCTCAGCCTCCGCCGACCGGACGTCGTCGTGTATCGCTGTCTGGACGACGATGCGCGACTGTATGCCGATGACACCGTGCTCGTGGTCGAGATCGTCTCTCCCGACAGTTCACACCACACCGATACGGTGGAGAAAAAGGCCGCATACGCGGCGGTCGGTATCCCGGTCTACCTCATCGTCTTCCTCACCGAGCCCGGCGATGGAATCGAGCAGATCGAGGAGTACCGGCTCTCCGAAGGTCGCTACCACCTGGTCTGTCTGCATACTCGCCGTCTGGCTGTGGACGTGCCGATACCCGTCGACGTCGCGTTCAGCGAGCTGGCCACGGGGTAGGTGCCCAGAACACAGGGCCGCCGCGCAGGTGAATCCTGCGCGGCGGCCCTGCCGTATGTCGCCGGTGCGTTACCGGGCGCTCAGACCTTCAGCCGAAGGCCGAGCTCGCGCCGGAGCACCTCTTGCGAAGGGAGGCGGCCGAGCACGCGCAGCACCGCAGGCCGCAGCTCCCGTTGTTCCTCTTCGTTGAGCAGTCCGACAAGATCGCGCAGATCCATTTCATCGAATGCCGTTGTCATGGCATTCAGATTAAGGCCAGCGGCCCGATTCGTCCTGCGATGCATAGCCACAGGTGGGAGCATATTTTTCAGACCGGACAACCGGTTTATTGGACGGTGCGGTCGTAGCGCGCCCGCGCGGCGATCACGTCGTCCATGCGTGTCTCCGCCCATGCTTTGACCGCGCTCATGACCGGCTGAAGACTGTGGCCGAGCGGGGTGAGTTCGTAGTCGACGCGGACCGGGACTTCCGCGGTGATCCGTCGCTCCACCAGGCCGTCGCGTTCCAGTCCGCGCAGCGTTTGCGTGAGCATCTTGGGACTCACGCCCGCGATGATCCGGTTCAGTTCGCCGTAGCGCAACGGCCCGTCGGCGAGGGCGGCCAATACGAGGCTCACCCATTTGTCGCTGATCCGGTCCAGGAGTTGCCGGGTCGGGCACTCGGCGATGTACGCGTCGTACCGCTGTTTTGCCAGCTCACGGCGCTGCGCCGCGGTCTTCGTCGCCATCGGGAGCACCTCGCTGCCTCTAACGCACTTTCGGGTAACTACTACCCATTGGATAGTAACCGTTCCTAGATTGGTCGGCAGCAGACAGGAAGGAACATCATGCGTGCAGTGGTAGTCCGCCGGCCGGGACCGGAAGCCGTGGTGGAGATCGTGGAAGTGCCGACTCCGCAGCCCGGCCCGGGTACGGTTCGCATCGCGGTCGCGGCGGCGACGGTGAACCCCGTGGATCTGATGGTGCGGGCGGGCGTGGGCGGCACGCCGTTCGCCGCGCAGCGCGATCAGTGGGGCGTCGGCTGGGATGTCGCGGGCACGGTCGACGCGCTCGGCGCGGGCGTCACGGAGTTCACGGTGGGGCAAGCGGTGATCGGCATCAGCGACCGGCTCGACGTCTCGCTCGGTGCGCAGGCCGACTACGTGGTGCTGGAGGTCGGGAACGTCGCACCCGCTCCGGTTTCCGTGTCGCCGGTGCAAGCGGCGACCCTCCCGCTCAACGGTCTCACCGCGCTCCAGGCTCTCGACGCGCTGGATCTCGCGTCCACCGACACGCTCCTGGTCACCGGCGCGGCGGGGGCTGTCGGCGGCTTCGCGGTCGAACTCGCGGCGGCGCAGGGTATCCGGGTGATCGCCGCGGCCGCACCCGCCGACGAGGACGCGGTGCGCGCCTTGGGCGCCACCGATTTCGTTCCGCGCCAGGCGTGCTTGCCGGATGCCGTCCGCGCCATCGTCCCCGGCGGCGTCGACGCCGCCCTGGACGCGGCCGCCCTCGGCCCGGCGACGCTCGCCGCGGTGCGCGGCGGCGGGCGATTCGCGTCGATCAGCGTTCCCGACACCCCGATCCCGTTGCGCGGCACCAAGGTCCACACAGTCCTTGTCCGCGCCGACCGCACCCGACTCGACCACCTCGTAACCCGAGTAGACGCGGGCAAACTAACCCTCCGCGTAGCGGCGACCCACCCCCTCACCGCCGTCCGAGAAGCCCAATCCCGCCTATCCCTCGGCGGCCTCCGCGGCCGCCTCGTCCTCACCCCCTGACACTCTCCACGAGTGGCACACGGCTGCGGCGAATCGCGAGAAGCCCGCTCCACCATGTGCCACTCGCGGAGTCAGCGGATGCGGATGGGGTCGTCGGTGGAGAGGCCGGTGCGGGTTCGGGTTGTGGTGGTGATGGGGGCAGGAATGGCGGTGGGGTCGTAGGGGGTGAAGCGTTCGAGGGAGCCCCAGTCGCGAGCCCAGTCGCGGTCGAGGTATGCGGGGACGGTTTGGGATTTCAGCAGCAGGCCGGTCCAGCCGAGTGGGCCGCCGCCGATGTCGTCTTGCCAGGCGTTCGAGGCGTCGGAGCCGACCCGGTCGGGCAGAATGCGCCACTGCGGAATCTCGCCCACGCCGTCCTTGTGGTCGAACGGCCGCTGGCACGGGAAGGCGAGGCCGACGTGCCAGTCGAGTAGCACGGGAGCCTGCGATCCGACCACGGAATTCAGCGTGGCCAGCTTGGGCAGCCGGGGCGGGGTGACGGCCAGCCACTGCTTGGGCGTGATGTCGTTGTCGATCGCGACCAGCCGCACCGCGTTCACTTCCGCCGGCAGCCGGTCCAGCGGCACCCGCAGGTTGCGCCAGGACGGCGCTGGGCCGATGTCCAGCGGATCGATCGAGCCGAGCGTGCGCACCTCGCCGTCCGCGCCACGTACGCCGTACTCCAGGTGCAGTTCCTGTCCGTAGGTGAGCACACCGTCGGCGTCCACCGAGCGGATCCGGCCCGCCGCTGTGATCGCGAGCACCTGGTAGGCGGGGTCGTTGCGCATGCTGTCGGTCAGGTCGAGCCGGTACCACTGGGTGGTCAGCTTCGCCTGCTGTTGCTCGCCCTCCTGGTAGCTGCCCAGCACCGGGGTTCTCGCCGGGTCGAGACCGAACGGCAGCGCGACGGTGCTGCCGTTGATGCCCGCCTGCTCGGTGGTGCCGCCGCCGGTGCCCGCGCCGGTGGTGTTGGTGGTCTTGTTCTCCGAATCCTTGTCCACGGAGTTCGCGCCGCCGGTGACCGTCTCCTCCGCGTCCGCGGTGAGGTCACGTGCCACCCCGTTCGGGGTGAATCCTTTGTTCTGCGCGGCCAAGCCGTCCGCAGGCGATCCTGTGAAGGGCTGCAGCAGCGAATCGGCGGTGTCGGTCTCGACGAGCACTTCGTTGGCCAGCGCGCACGAATCCCCGCCGACCGATTGCACATTCGACTTGGTGATCGAGTACGCGGGGTACTGCGTGGCAGCGGCCTTGGCGAGCGAGGCGACCTCGAAGATCACGAGCAGCGCGGCGGCGACGGTCAGCGGCGCGGAGGCCCACCGGTCGAATCGCCGTGGCGCTCCGGGCCGCTCACGCCGGTACGGCTCGCGATAGTGCTGCCATATCGCGACCAGCAGCGCGAGGACACTGAGCCCGAGGAACAACGTGGACAGCCCCTTGCCCGCGACCAACGGCGCCTTGTCCCACCACGGGACACCGTAGCTGGACACGTACCACCACCCGTTCGAGCCGGTGAACGTCACGGCGAGCAGGAAGAGCACGGCGGCGGCGAACAACGCGCGGTTGCGCGGCGAGCGAATACCGGTGGTGCCCACCGCGACCGCCGCGAGCGCGGCCAGCGATCCGGCCAGTCCGGCGTACACGCCGAAGTGGTGCGTCCATTTGGTGGGGGTGAACATCATCAGGAACAGCGATGCGAACACGATGCCGAGAATGCGCACCGAGGGGCCGCGCGAGGTGCCCGGAATCCGGCCCTTGCGCAGAACTTGCAGCACGCACACGAGCAGGCACAGCAGCATCACCAGCACGCCGAACCGCCGCGCCAGCGAACCGTCCGGCGAGAGCATGAGCAACGAGTCCCAGCGGGTGCGCTCGTCGAACCACGCGACGTTCGGGCCGACGATCGTGCGCACCCGGGTGGCTTCCAGCACCGTCGCCAAGGTCTGGTCGGCGAAGATCACCACCAGCACCAGCGTGCCCGCGGCGAGGCCGGGGGCGACCAGCGCGGCGAACCGGAACACCGCGCCCGCCCGGGACGGCTCGCGCACCTTCGCGGGGGCGTTCACCGCGGCCGCGGCTTCGGCGGAACCGGCGGCGGCCGCGTCGGCGTCGGGCCCGGTCCGGGCCGGGACGGCGCCGCGAGCGCGCTTGATGATGATCAGCAGCACCGGCCGTGAACCGGCGATCAGCGCCGCGATGCAGATCAGGCCGGTGGGGCCCGCCGCGAGGGAGAACGCGGCGATCAGGACGGCCACCGCGGCGGGCAGCAGCCGTCCGGTCGCGATGGCGCGCTCGATCGAGCACCAAGTCAGCAGCGCGCCCGCCGCGATCAGCGGTTCGGGGCGCAGGCCGTTGTCGTAGGGCAGCCAGAACGCGAGGAAGACCAGGCCCGCCGTCCACAGCGCCACTTTGTTGCGGCGCACCCGCGCGCCGAGGCGGGGCAGCACCTCGCGGCTGATCACCAGCCAGCAGATCACGCCCGCCAGCAGCGTGGGCAGTCGCATCCAGAGACTGGCGTCGGAGATCCGCGACATCCACGCCAGCACCTCGTACGACCACCCGAACGGGGCCTCGGGGACCGCGAACCACCGGTAGTAGTTCGCCATGTAGCCCGCGTGCCCGGAGACGCGCGCCATGTTCAAGATGTAGCCGTCGTCGGAGGTGTTCGCCCCGATGACGTGCCACAGCGCCAGCGTGCCGAGCACGACGCCGTCCGCGGGGGTGACCCGCCACCAGTGCGCGGGCAGGAACCGGCGCGGTCGGCGCCCGTCGGCGGTGTCCAGCAGATGCAGTGCGACGAGTGCGATCAGCGTGAACACCGCGGCGGCGATCATTGCGGCCAGCTTCAGCGGCGTCGGCGTGGAGGAGAAACGCGAGTCGATGTCCGCGTGCACCTGCGCTCCGGCGAGCCGATCGGCCTTCAGATCGGTGAACACGCCCACCAGCTGCGGCCGGATGTCCCGGCCGACCGTGGACTGGAACGGCGTGCCGTCCCGCCGGGTGACGCCGGTGAGTTCAGCCGTCGTCGCGGCGGCGGTCGACTCGATGCGGATCGTCGCGCAGGACCCGACCTCGGCCAGCGGCGCGGACAACAGCGGGATGTCGCGTTGCACCACCGAGAGGACGCCGTCGGCGACCGAGACCACCAGGCCCTTGGTAGCCGCCCGCCCGGAGGCCACGGGGGCGGTGGACAGCAGCGTGCCGCCCGATCCGAGCTCTCCGGTCATCGAGCAGGGCAGCGTCGCACTGAACCGCAGCGGCTCGTAGGACACCAGCGGCGCCGCCACGCTCCCGACGCCGGACTCGGGCCAGTCCAGGCTCGCCCGATCCTGCCGCACCGGCAGCAGCGGGGTCAGCAAGGCCAGCAGGAATCCGAGAAGCCCGGAGAGGAGGGCGATCAAGCGGATACGGGTGAACGCTGGAGAAGATCGGTCCGGTCGCACGGTGGTTGATGCTAGCTACCGCCCGGTGTGATGCCGACTGCCCCCGACGCGCGCAGCGAATGAACGTCCCACAGCCAGACGTCCTCGACCCGCGTCGGCGTGAATCCGAGCAGCTGGGTCACGGTCTCCCGCAACACTTCGCCGTTCTTCGTCGCGGGCAGCACCAAGACGTCGGCTTGCCAGAACCGTAGATCGTCCGTCGCACGGGTACGCACGCCCGCGTCGATCGGCGGTACGACTCCACTGTCCTGGGCCTGTACCAGCAGAGCGGTGGTCGGACGGGCCTCGGGACCGTAGATGCCTTTCTTGCCGGCACCGGTAGGGCCGACGAAGTAGCCGCCCGCCAGCGGGAAGGTGAAACCCGCGTCGGCCTGCCAACGTAGCGCCCGTGCGTCGGGTGGCCGGGGCGGCGGCACCAGGACCACCGATCCGTCGCCGACGTAACGGCGGACGGCGCCGTCGGCGAAGAAGTCCGGTGTCGGCGGTCGCTCGACCACCGGCAGGATGGTCGGGATCAGCGGCAGCAGCGCACCGGTGAGCGCCGCGAACCAGGCCAGCGGCTTCCAGTCCACTGCCGATTGCGTCCATGTCCCCACCGCGCGGTCGCTGGCCAGCGCGAGCACCACCGCGATGGCCGGGATCGCGGCCATGCTCATCCTGCTCTCCAGCACGGTGTTCAGCAGCGGAACATGTTCGGCCCAGCGCCACGGCAGGTCGACGCCGGTCGGCTGTTTACCGATCGTGGCGACCGCGCCCAGCGACAGCAGGCCGAAGACCGCGATCACCACGCCCGCGGCCCGCACCACGCGGTCGCGCCACAGCATTCCCACCGTGAACACGACCAACAGCAGCAGCGGCCAGCCGAAGTACGCGTTCTGCTCGGTCGGATTGATCGCCACGTTCGCGCCGGGCGCGAACACGCCGCCCAGCGATTCGGACGGGAACTGCACCAGCGCTTCGAGGTCGTTGCCCATCGGGCCGTGGTCGATCGATCGATAGCTCTGCGGGCCGAAGAATTGCCACCACAGCGGAATCTCGGCGAGTGCCAACGTGATAACCGCGGCCAGCGCGAAAGTCGGGGCGACCGCTCGCGTCACGCGCAGCGCGGTGCGCGGAGCATGCGCGTAATACACGATCCCGAACAGGCCGAACGCGAGGGCGAAGATCAACAGCGGTTCCTCGCCGAGCGCGATCTGCGTCGCGACCAGAAGTCCGAGAACGGCGGCATCCCGTACCCGCCCGCCCGGCCGTTCCCGTTCCGCCGCGGCCGCTCGCCGCGCCATCCGGATCAGCAGGCCCGCGATGATCGGAAGCAACAGCAGCACGACGAAATTCGGGTGGGCGTTGGCGTGCGAGATCATTCCGGGCGCGAATCCGCAGAACAGTCCGCCGATCACCGCCGCGACCCGGGACCGGACGAGCTCGCGGACGAATAGGCGATACCACGCGAACGCCGTTCCGGCCAGACCGAGGGTGAGCACGAGTACGAACGTGACGGTCGGCCCGAAAAGCAAGGTGACCGGTGTCAGCGGCACGCCGACACCGAACATGGCCGTGTTGGCCATCATGTTCACCCCGGCCGGGAAATTCTGCAGATCGGTACCGAGCGGGTTGTGCAGGGCGGCCACCGAGTGCGCGGTGACGGCGAAGAACCACTCCCACATCGTCTGGTCCTGACCGCTCTTGATCAGGTATCCGTTGTCGGTATCGCGCCACTGGCCCGACAGCACCGTCGCTGCCAGCGCCAGGTAACCGGCGCATACGAGCAGATCGGCGAGCGGAAGTCGGGGCAGCCGCCGGGTACGCGCGGGAGTGGTGAGCACTCCGGTCGCCGTCGCCTCTTTCGTCGCGATCGCGACCGTCGCCGATTCCGCCGGTAGGTCGGTCTCGGCGTCTTGTGCCTGTGTCACCTGCGCATCACTCCTCGCCAGCGCCCTCCGTTGCAACCACGCTGTGCGTGGACCGACAAACGAGAGGGGTATCCACTGCGCGCGAGTTCAACCGCCGCGATTTCAGCGGTGGACGGTGACCAGCGTGAACGGTCCGATGTCGGTGGTGGTGAAACGCGGGTCGGCGAACAGTTCCTTGGGGAAGCTCACCGAATAGCGCGCCACGTTCGGGTCGTTCGGGTAGACGTCCTTGGCCAGCCGCAGTGTGTAGGTGTCGCCGCTGCGCCGGAACAGGAACGCGTCCGGTGCGCGCCACGGGCTCGCCGCGAGCGCGTCGATCAATTCCTGCGGCGTCTTCAGCTTGCTCCAGCTCTCGATGGTCGCCGCCCGGCCCGCGAAGTCGGCGAGCGGGTTGGCGTAGTGGGAGGTGAGCGCCTGGAAGCCGAAGTAGGGATAGAAGGACAGGAAGCTGGTGTCGGCGGTGAGTACCACCGTGTCCGAGCGTGGCCGCCCGGTCTGCGCGGTGAGCGCCGCATCCACTTCGTCATAGAAAGACACGGCCGACACAGGCCGTTTGTCGGCTCGCTTTCCGTCTCCGTCGGTGTCTGTGTAGGCAGTCGTGATCTCCGGAGTCAGCACGTGCGGGATGTCTTGGGCGAACGCCAACGCGCCGATCGTCGCGACGACGATCGCCACCAGCCGGAACCGGGCGGGCTCGTTCAACGCCTGGTAGATCGCCCGCGCGCCCTCCACGAACCCGAACGCGCCCGCGACCGACAGCAGCACCAACAGCACCGGCTCCAGACGGAACGACAGCAACGTGGTGCCCGCCGCGGTCGCGGCCATGGACAGCAGCGCCCACAGGTAGATCGCCGCCACCCCGATGCCCAGCGCCTGCGCCCGTCGCGACGACGCGCCGCGCAGCACCAGCCAGATGATGCCGACCAGGCACAACGCCCCGAGCAGGGAGAACTGGAACATCGGCAACGGCAGTTCCGCTCCCGCTTCGGGCAGATAGTGCTGGGCGGTCCCGGAGCTCGCCGTCGCGCTGCGCAGCGCCTTCGCCAGGTACGGCGCCCACACGACGAGCGCGAACAGCCCGGCGATCACCGCGATCACCACGAGCCGCACCAGCGGCGGCGCCGCCGCGCGCCACGCGGGACGGGTCGGCCCGGTCGCCGCGGGGGGGGGGGGGGGGGGGGGGGGCGGCGGCGCGCCCCCCCCCCACCGCGAGGAAGGCCGCCACCAGACCCATCAGGGCCACCGCGAAGGCCGCCACGAGGAAGTAGAGGGTGTAGAACGTGGCCGCCCAGCCGAGGAACAGCCCGGTGCCGACGACCGCGCCCCAGCCACCGGCCGTGCGATGCTCCTCCGTCACGCCCTCCAGCGGGCGATACAGCGCCCCCCAGGCGAGCACCAGCGCGGGCGGCAGCAGCAGCACGATGACGGCGCTGTAGGCCTCGGGGGCGGCGTAGGCCAGGGTGACCGCCGTGCTCGCCGCCGCGACGCCCACCGCCCAGTCCGCGCGGATCAGCTTCGACCACAACACCAGCGCGACCACCGCGGCCACGGCGAGGAAAGTGATCGCGTACGGCTTGAATACTTCCCAGCCGTCCATCCCGAGCAGATTCGCCACCCGCCCGCCGATCCAGAACCAGCCCGCGGGGTAGAACGACGGCAGATCCGCGTACGTCATGTCGCGCAGCGCGGCGGAATCGGTGAGCCGGGTGAGGAACTCGGTGCGGAACTCCTGATCCACCGAGACGCCGAACAGATACAGCTTCGTCGCCGCCAGCGGCATGCCGAGCGTGAACGTGACGAACGTCGAAAGACCCACCCAGGACAGCAGTTTCGCGATCCAGGGCCACTTGCGCAGCCGCAGCAGCGCGATCGCGACCGCGAGCACGACCGCAGCGCCGACCTGCCCGACCGTGGTCAGCGCCCGCGTCACGTTGGAGGAGTTGAACGCGGGCCACTGCACCAGCGAGAACGCGACGAGCCCGACGACGGCCACCACGGCGGCGACCACCGCGGCGAGCGCGGCCTCGCCGACGCCGGCCGCGATCTGCCGTGCCACGAGTGACCCGCGCCCCGGCGCGGGGGTCGGATCGACGGGACGCGGCGGCGCTTCGTCCGCCGCGGTCACCGTGCTCAACGGACCGCTCCGCGCTCGTCGCACTGGATTACTCGCATGGCGCCTCCGGGTTCACAGGGTCACTCCGTCAGACGATAGGTGCCCGCGCGATCACTGATCACGCGGGCACCATGTCCGAGTTCGGTCGCCGATCAGATCGGCAGTCTGCGGAAGATCGAGCGCGGGATGTGCCGCAGCACCATCATCACGTAGCGGAAGGTTCCCGGCGCCCAGACCAGTTCCTTCCCCCGCTGCGATGCCGCGACCGCCAGCGCCGCGACGTCTTCCTTGTCGACGGTGAGCGGAGCCTCTTTGACGTGCGCGGAGAACTGGGTCCGCACCATGCCGGGCCGGATCACCAGTACACGCGGGCCGTGCGGCCGCAGCGCTTCGCCGAGCCCGAGGTAGAAGCCGTCCAGACCGGCCTTGGTCGATCCGTAGACGAAGTTCGAGCGGCGCACCCGTTCACCGGCGACGGAGGACATCGCGATGATCCGGCCGAAGCCCTGCGCCTTCATCTTCTCGCCGACCAGCACGCCGACGGAGACCGCGGCGGTGTAGTTGATCTGGGCGACTCGCACGGCCTTGGCCTGGTTCTGCCACAGCTCTTCGGGATCGCCGTCGAGGGCGAAGGCGACGATCGCGACGTCCACGTCGCCCGCGTCCCAGGCGGCGTCGATCACCTTGGCGTGCCCATCGGTGTCGAGCGCGTCGAAGTCGATGACCTCGACCTGGCTCGCGCCCGCGGCCTTCATCTGGGCGACCGCGCCCTCGCGCAGCGGATCACCGGGCAGCGCCGCCAGGGTGATGCGCGCGGGCCCCTTCTTCAGGTACTCCGCGCAGATTGCCAAGCCGATCTCCGACGTGCCACCCAGCAGCAGAATCGACTGCGGGTTACCAACGGCATTGATCACTGCAGCTCCAGCCTTCTCGCCATATCGGACATGAAAACGCCTGTGGGGTCGACGCTACGGCGGACCTTGATCCACTCGTCGATCCGGGGATACATCTTGTGGAAGGTATCGGCGGTGGTCCGCGAATCCTTCGCGGTGTACAGCCGCCCGCCGAACTCCAGCACGCGCCGGTCCAGCTCGCCGACCAGCTCGTTGAGACCGGGCTTGATCGGGAAGTCGACGCAGATGTTCCAGCCCGGCATTGGGAAACTCAGCGGGGCCTGGTTGCCCGGGCCGAACAGCTTGAACACGTTCAGCGCCGAGTAGTGCCCGGAGGCCTGGATGTCGACGATGATCCGCTTGAACTCCTCGACCGCCTCGGTCGGCACCACGAACTGGTACTGGAGGAAGCCGTTGGAGCCGTAGCCGCGGTTCCACTCCGCGATCATGTCCAGCGGGTGGTAGAACTGCGTCAGGTTCTGCACCTTGCCGGTGTAGTTGCCGCCCATCCGGTAGTAGGCCTCGCCGATGGACATCAGCGTCAGCTTGTTCATCGTCCAGTTCGGGAAGATGTCCGGGACGGTCATCAGCTGCGGCGCGTCGAACTTCAGCGGCTTGCTGCGCAGCCGCTTGGGCAGCTCGTCGAGCTTCGCCAGCCTGCCCCGGGTGATGGTGGCCCGGCCCAGCTTGGGCAGCGGGCTGATCACGTCGAACCAGGCGCTCGAGTAGGTGTAGTCGGCCTCGCTGCCGTCGCTGTGCGCGGCGATGGTCTCGTCGAGGGTCGTGGTCTTCACGCCGTCGTTGAGGAAGTAGGCCGTCTCCGTCGGCACCATCTCGATGGTGGCGCGCAGGATGATGCCGGTGAGCCCGTTGCCGCCGACGGTCGCCCAGAACAGCTTGGCGTTGCGCTTCGGCGTGATGTGCTGCACCTGCCCGTCGGCGGTGAGTAGATCGATCGAGCGCACGTGGTTGCCGAAGCTGCCCTCGCTGTGGTGGTTCTTGCCGTGGATGTCGGAGGCGATCGCGCCGCCGATGGTCACCTGGCGGGTGCCGGGGAGCACCGGGACCCAGAGGCCGAACGGCAGCGCGGCCTTCATGAGCTGGTCCAGGCTGACGCCGCCGTCCACGTCCACGATGCGGGTGTCGCGGTCGATCCGGTGGATGTTGTTCAGCGCGGTCATGTCGACGACGAGACCGCCCGCGTTCTGCGCGTGGTCGCCGTAGGAGCGGCCGAGGCCGCGCGCGATCACGCCGCGCCGCAGGTGGGCGGGCTTGCCGTCGTTGTCCTCGGCGACCATGGCGACTGCCTTGGCGATCAGTTCGGGATCGCTGGTCGAGAGCACTTCGGAGGAGGTGGGTGCGGTGCGACCCCACCCGGTCAACGTGCGGGTGCGCGTCGGAAGAGTGAACGCGGTGCCCGCGGCCGGGCCGTCGTTCGCGACGCCGGCGCCTTTGTCGTTCCCGGTTGTCTTGGTGGCGGTCGGAGCTTTCGTGGACATCGGCATAGAGGCTACAGGTATGACGGCAGATGGGGACGCGGTCGCTCTACCCATGGGTAGTGACGAACACGTCGGTTTAGAACCGTAATGAGTGCCCGACCCGGTCCGGCGCTACGCTCGTCGGCGTGCAAGCCGAACCCCAACTGCCGCTTCCGGCCGAGTTGCCCCTGGTCGACGAGCCCGGCGGCACCGAGGTCGACCTCAAGACGCAGATCATCCGGTTCACTCTCACCGGCGGGTTCTCGGCCGTCGTCGACTACGGGCTCTACAGCCTGCTGCTGAACCTGGTCGGTCTCCCGGTCGGCGTCGCCAAGTCGATCAGCTTCGTGGCGGGCACCACAACGGCATACCTGATCAACCGCCGCTGGACCTTCCAGGCTCCGCCCAGCCGCATCCGCTTCCTCGCGGTGGTCGTTCTCTACGCGGTGACCTTCGCGGTGCAGGTCGGCATCAACAACCTGCTGTACTTCTCGCTGGCCGACGAGTGGTGGCGCCAGCCGCTTGCCTTCGTCGTCGCCCAGGGCACCGCGACCGTCATCAACTTCATCGTCCAACGCTTGGTGATCTTCAAGCTCCGCTGAGTTATCCGCTCGTGGCGGCGTGGTCGGCCAGGAAGGCGCCGACCAGACGATTCACTTCGTCGGGGACCAGTCGAGAGAGGAATCGCGCTCAGCCGGTCAGAACGAGCAGTCGGTGGGACGGCCTGCCCAGCCGCCCTTCAGGAATTTGATGACGGCGCAGAACAGATCCTCCGACCAGGAACCCACCGGGGTCACGACCGAGATCGTGGCGACGGGTGTGGAGACAGGTGCGGCGACAGGTTCCGCGGCGGCCGAGCCCACCGGAACGACGAGTCCTGCGATCACGGCGGTGACGACGACAAGCTTCTTCATCAGGTGGCCTCTTTCCGTGGTTCTGGATGGCGGCTCGTAAGGCCGCGCAACCGACTGATCGGCAGCAATCACCCCGACGTTACGAAGTATGTTGCGCACCAAGCAATTAAACCGCTGTCGTCCAGGCACACGGCTGCGGCATTGCCCGAGGGAGGTCTCGATGACGCGCCGCTCGCGGGCAGCCTGATTGATTGGCAATCCCAACGATGTATGGTGGCTGTTGTGGAGGAGACACCCGCGCGCCTGGTCGCGAAGCCGAGTTGGCTGGTCACCCAGTTGGCCGTGCATGCCCACCGGTTGGCGTCCGACAGCTTCGGCGAGGTGGGTGCGCGTGGGTACCACTACCGCATTCTGGCCGCGCTGGACGAGTTCGGGGCGGCGAGCCAGGCTGAGCTCGGGCGCCGGTGCAACATGGACCGCAGCGACGTGGTGGCGGCGATCAACGAACTGGCCGGCCAGGGTTTCGTCGAGCGGACGCCGGACCCGGACGACCGAAGGCGCAATATCGTGACCCTCACCGAGGCGGGCAAAGGGCAACTGCGGCGCATGGATCAAGCGCTCGAGAAGGTGCAAGACGACCTGCTCGGACCGCTGTCGGCCGAGGACAGAAACGAACTGACCCGCCTGCTCACCCGCCTGCTCGCGCACCATCAGCGAGGTTGACGGGCCTGGTCCACCGCTGGCGGCGCCCGGCACATCTCGCCGCAGCCGGTGATCCGCCGCGCCACGCCCTTCAGGAGCCGCTGATCATCGTGTCGGCCAGCTCACGTTTCTCCGCCTTCGCCCCGAAGTAGTCGCCGCCTTTGGCGCGAATGTTGTCGGTGCCCCACTCGCGTTGTTCGCGCGGGGCGGGGATCAGGTGCGGGATGTGCTTGCGGCAGTGGATGTATGCCTCTTGCACATCGACCACCACCCACTGCTCCGCGGCGCGGCCTTTGTGGTTGACGGGCAGGTCGGGCACGGTGGTGCGAAGTGCCGGGTCGGAGACGATGCGGGCCGAGCCGTTGATGTGCAGTCCGATGAGGTCGTGCACGAAATCGATGAGCAGAATCCCGACGTGCGGATTCTCCAGGATATTGCCGAGGCTCGCCATGACGCCGTTGCCGCGGTATTCCGGATAGGCGATCGTGCGGTCGTCTATCACATGGAGGAAGCCGGGCAGTCCG
Source organism: Nocardia sp. NPDC051900 (assembly GCF_044452545.1). Classification (NCBI taxonomy): domain Bacteria; kingdom Bacillati; phylum Actinomycetota; class Actinomycetes; order Mycobacteriales; family Nocardiaceae; genus Nocardia; species Nocardia sp. NPDC051900. The sequence goes on from NZ_JBITBU010000010.1 coordinate 316,354, forward strand.
GCGCGGAAACTCGAGTCGCATTCGCCGTGTTCGTCGGCTGTGGCGATGAACGCCATATCCATCCGGCCGATGAAATCTATCATCGTCGGATTGAGCCGGTCGAGCACCTGATCGTCGTAGAAGCGCTGTGCTCGATCTTCTGTTCCGTACCGTTCTTGCAGCTCACGCTCTCCGTCGCTGCCACTGTGTCCACCGGGCATCGCAGCCCCCTCCGGTCGCCGGAATGCGGGTTACACCAGGCTCGACGTTGAACCGCGGTCGTCTCGAGATCGCGTCCATTTTAGATGAGATCCACGCGGCAAAACGTCGAAATCCCCGTCGAGAATGCCCTTGATTCGGCTGCGGCGCAAGTATTTCCGACGGTTCGCTAAAAGCCGACCGGCCGGAATAATGTCCGGCCGGTCGGGATTTGCGGGATCGGTTGGAGAGATGTCAGGCCGGAGTCAGTGTCACCGGAACGCCGTTGAACACGGCGTTGCCGGAGGGCGCGTCGACCACCGAATCATCGGTGAGCACATTGGCATTGACGCCCGCGTGCGTGCGGGCCACGGTCTGCGCGCTGTCGGCGTGGCCCCACCCGTGCGGCAGGCTGACCACCCCGGGCATGATGGCCTCGGTCGGCTCCAGCGGGACCGTCAGCGTTCCGGCGGCCGATTTCACCACCGCCTCGTCACCCAGCCCCAGTCGCTCCACATCGGCCGGATTGATATGCAATGTGCACCGATTCGATCCGCTCACCAGCGTCGAGATGTTGTGCATCCAGCTGTTGTTCGACCGCAGCTGCCGCCGTCCGATCAGCACGATCTCCGGCGCGGCGTCGGCCAGGCGCGCCCGCATCCGTGCCACGTCGTCGAGCAGCGGCTGCGGGGCCAGGTCCACCCGCCCGCTCGCCGTACGCAGCGCGCCCGGCAGGCGCGGCTGCAACGGACCCAGGTCGATACCGTGCGGGTTGTCCAACAGCACTCGCAGATTGAGTGTGCCGCCGTTCCATTCGCCGTACGGCCCGAGGCGCAGCATCAGGTCGATGCGCTGCTCGGTGCTGTTCTCGCCGATCAGGTCGCCGCGCCGTTCGGGGAAACCGGCCTTGTGCAACATCCCCGCGATGACGAGTTCGTCCACGGCGGTGAGCGGATCGATTCCGTCGGAGCCGTCGTGCGGCCTGCCGGTCAGCGCGGCGGCGAGGCGAGCCAGGACGGCGGGTTCGGAAGGCCGGTCACCCAGCGGCACCAGCGGGCGCGAGTAGCGCGTGTAGTTGCGCACGGCGAATTGCAGCAGCGCGAAGTCGTAGTGCGGGGATTGCGTCGGACGCGGGGGAGGCAAGATCACATCCGCGTGCCTGGTGGTCTCGTTCACGTACCGGTCCACGCTCACCATGAACTCGAGCTGGGCGAACGCCTCGTCCAGGCGCGCCCCGCTCGGCGCGGACAGCACCGGATTGCCCGCGACCGTCACCAGGGCACGGATCTGCCCTTCGCCCGGCGTGGTGATCTCGTCGGCGAGCGTCGCGACGGGCAGCTCGCCCATCGCCTCGGGCAGCCCGCGGACTCGACTGGTCCAGCGCCCGGCGCGGAACGGCTTGGTGCGGGGGATGCCGCCGGCCGCGGCGGTGGCGAACATCGCGCCGCCGGGAGAGTCGAGGTTGCCGGTGAGCGCGTTGATCGCGTCGACGAGCCACTGCGTGATGGTGCCGAATTCGGCGGTGCACGTGCCGATACGGGCGTACACCGCGGCGGTCGGCGCCGCCGCGAGCTCACGGGCGAGCCGCACGACCGTGGACGCCGGTACGCCGGTGCGGGCCGCGACCGTCTCCGGGTCGAACGTGGCGGCGGCGGTGCGCAATTCGTCCAGGCCGGTCACCTCGACGCGCAGATCGGTCAATTGCTCGGCGAAAAGCGTGTGCACGATGCCGAACAGCAGGTACGCATCGCTGCCCGGCCGGATGAACAGGTGCTCGTCGGCGAGTTTCGCGGTGCGGGTGACCCGCGGATCGACCACCACGAAGCGGCCGCCTCTGCCACGCAGCGCCTTCAGCCTGCCCGGGAAATCCGGTGCGGTGCACAGCGAACCGTTCGATTCCAGCGGATTGGCCCCCAGCATCAGCAGGTAATCGGTGCGGTCGAGGTCGGGCACCGGCACGGTGAGCGGATCGCCGAACATCAGCCCACTGGCCACCTGCTTGGGCATTTGATCGGCGGTGCTGGCGGAGTAGATGTTCTTGGTGCCCAGCGCGCGTAGCAACGCCGGTACGTACAGCGTGCCCGCCACGGTGTGCGCGTTGGGATTGCCCAAGTAGGCCGCTGCCGACTGTGTTCCGTGCTCGGCCACGACGGCGGGGAACCGCTCGGCGATGTAATCGAAGGCTTCGTCCCAGGTCACGGTGCGCCAGGCACCGGTAGCGCGGTCACGAATCAGCGGGTCGGTCACCCGGTCCTGGTCCTCGTCGAGATGCCCGAAGCTGGCTCCCTTCGGGCAGATGAAGCCTTTGCTGAAGGGGTCACTGCGGTCGCCGCGGACCGAGGTCACGTGGTCGTCGGGATCCAGGGTGATTTCCAGGCCGCAGACCGCCTCACAGAGCGGGCAGGTCCGCAGCAGATTGCGCGATTGCGTGATCGGGGCCATACCCCATCTTTGCGTTCGACAGTGGAACTGAAAAGAGAACGCTTGATATCGGCGACGCCGAACGACCGGTACCCGGCAGCGCTCCGGGGTGGGGATCCGGAGCGCCGGGACGGATACCGGTCGCAAACAGGCCGGGTAGCGCGGCCCCGGCCCGCGATCAGCAGGTGAACTCGCTCAGGGGTGCGTTGCTCAGCAGGCGATGGTCAGCTTGGCGCGGCGCGACGTGGTGGCGGCGCGCACGGCCGCGGCGATCGCGACGACCGGCGGAACCCAGCGGGCCTCGCCGGGCGCGACGCCCCAGCAAGCCGAACCGGCCGACAGGTGGGTGGGCGGCAGCGGGATGCCGGCGCCGTCGGTGTACACGGTCGCTCCGGCCTCGCGCAGCGCCTCGAGCGCCATCGCCGCCTTGCGGACGCCCGTGACCAGGTGAATCTCGCGACGCTCCGTGCCCGGGATCTCGATAACCGCACCCGACAGGTTGTTCGCCCGCAGGAAGCGGCGGACCTCGCCGGCCAGTTCGCCGGTGACTTCGATGCCGGACAGGTCGTCGTCGGTGATCAGGCTCAGACCGTTGGCCGTTTCGGCGACCGTCCACCCGCGCTGGTTGTAGTCCTGCGCAGCGGCGGTCAGCTCGGCCGCCGTGACGGAAGTCGGAAACGTGGTGCGCACTGTCTTCTCCATTCCCCGGTAGATCTCTGGGTCCTGCATTCATGGGTCGTATCGGCGGGGGACGCCGTGGGCGTTACGGGTTCTCCGAAAGAATTTCCAGAGTGTCGCCTACGTCTCATTTCCGGAAGGTTCGTCCGTGTATCGCCGGGCATCCCGAGGTGGCTCGCCATGCCTGCCACGCAGCTACTTTCGGCCGTGGACCTGGCCACTCGCTGCGCCGGAGCTGTGAGATCGCTGTGGGGTGGGCGTGATGGGTGTTGCGGGTGCGAAAACATACCGGGGGCGTGTGTTTCCGGCTGGATCCCCCCGCCCCGGACAGGGAGGATTCTCGGCATGAGCGTCAGGCTCGAAGGAGGACCCGGCATGAGTGACGAAGCCAACGGACCCGGCGCGGCCGCGGACGCCGACGAGTACGAGGCCGAATCGCGCTGGATCACGTGGAAAGAGTCGGCGGCCGAGCGGTTCTCCAGGTCCGCTCCCGGCGAAGAGCAGCCCGCCGAGCCGTTCCGCAGCCCGCGCGCGTTCGCGCAGTGGAGCGCCGCGGCTGCGCGCGCCCTGCTCGACGTGCAGTTCCACCGCCCGGCCACCGGCACTCTCTTACCGCTGGCCTACATCCTGGGACTGGTGTTCGCCTTCGCCGTGCCCATCACGTTGACGGTATCGGCGTGGCGGGTGTCCGCGGTGCTCGGCGTGCTCGCCGCGGTGCTGGGCGTGCCGCTCGGCCTGACCATCGCCGCCGCCGTGCGCCTGATGCTCGAGTTCCTGGTGAACGCCTCGCGTCTGGCGACCAGGGTGGAGCACATCAGCGAATTGGCCGACGACCTGTTCCAGGCGTTGTCGGACGTGGCCGAGCCGGTCAACCAGCTGTCCGAAGACGTTCGGGCGGTGCAATTCTGGCGCTTCCGCAAGCGAAACCCGCGCAGGTAGGGACGAAATCGCGTCGTGCGGAAGTAGTTTGACTCGCAGGGGCCACCGGCCTGGCTGGGACACGCGCCGTGACCGCTGCGAGCTTCACTGTGAACAATGCTGTTCGGATACCCGGCATCCACCTCGGGTGTCCGAGGGCGTGCCGCGTCGCAGACCGAGGATGGTTCACGGTGCGCGCGGTGTAGGGCGAACAGGGGGGAAGCATGGCTTTACCGCAGGGAACGACCGGATCGACCATGCCGCGGCGGCAGCTCGGCAGGCATTTGCGTGATCTGCGCAACCGGGCCGGGATGACCACGCGGGTGGCCGCGCAGCAGTTGGAGTGGTCGGAGGCGAAGATCTGGCGGATCGAGACCGGGCAGACCTCGCTGCGCGGCCTCGACGTCGAGGCGATGTGCAAGGTCTACGGCGCGCCGCCCGACCTGCTCGAACCGCTGCGCGCGTTGGCGCGCGACACGAAGGCCAAGGGCTGGTGGACCACCTACGGCGACGTGATCGCGGAGGGCTTCGACGTCTATATCGGGCTGGAAGAGGCGGCCACCAGGCTGTCCACCTACGAGAACGAACTCCTACCCGGCCTGCTGCAAACCGAGGGCTACACCCGCGCGCTGTGCACGGCGGCGCACCCGGAGTTGGCCGCGCACGAGATCGACCGCCGGGTGCGCTTGCGCCAGGCCCGGCAGACCCTGGTCACCCGGGCTGACGCGCCGCTGCGGCTGGACGCGCTGATCGATGAGGCGGTGCTGCGACGGCGCATCGGCGGCCCGGCGGTGACCGCCGAGCAACTCGACCATCTGCTCCGGATGGCGCAGCTGCCGAACGTCCGGATCCGGCTGGTGCCCGCGGATTGCGGCTATCACGACGGCATGGCGTCGGGTCGTTTCGTGCTGTTGGAGTTCGCCGAGGCGGGTTCCGGCGAGCGGCCGGAACCGCCGGTGGTCTACCTGGAGACGTTCACCGGTCCCGTCTACGTGGACAAGGAGCACGAGATCGCGCGCTTCCGAGCGGCGTTCGCGAGCATCGAGGCGGCGACGATCGACGCGCGTGCGCACATCGAGGACGCACGGAAAGCGCTCTGAGTAAACGCTTCAGCCCGCGCTGATCAGCACTTCGGCGGACCCGGCAATTCCCAGGTGTCGCTCAATACCGCCCGGTGGGTGGGCAGGGCCCGGTCGTAGACCTCGCGGCCCTTCTCGGTGAGGCAGACGAACACGGCGCGGCGGTCTTCCGCACACATGGTGCGCTGAACGAGGCCGTCGCGCTCCAGCCGTGCCACGGCCCGCGACAGCGCGCTCTGGCTGAGGTAGATGTCGTTGGCGAGGTCGCTCATCCGGTAGTCGCCACAGTTCGCGTCGATCAGCCGGTCCAGCGTCTCGAATTCGCTGAGCCCGATGTGATGACCGTTCTGAAGCGCTTTCTCGAGCGCACAACTCACCGCCGCGTGCCGGTCGAGCAGCTCGCGCCACTCTCCAACCAGCCCGGCCGGCGCGGGGGCGCGCCGGGCTGTGCTCACGGTGGTCGGCTTCGACATGGCCCCATCTTAGTGGGCACGGCATGTCCATGCAACTGCATTAAATGTGTTGGCATTTAATGCGTGCGCATGTAATGTCCTCCGCATGACTTCACCAGCAACGCTCTCGGCCGCTCAGGCGAGCGATCCGACCAGATGGTCAGCCCGGCTCTGGGGCATGCTGATCACGCTGTGCATCGTGTTGTTCCTCGACGGTCTCGACGTCTCGATGATCGGCGTCGCGCTGCCGTCCATCGGCACGGAACTCGATCTGTCCACCTCGACCCTGCAATGGCTGGTCAGCGGTTACGTCCTCGGGTACGGCGGTCTGCTGCTGCTCGGCGGCCGCACCGCCGACCTGCTCGGGCGGCGCAAGGTCTTCCTGATCGCGCTCGCCGTCTTCGCGGTCGCCTCGCTGGCAGGCGGTCTGGTCAGCTCCGGTCCGCTGCTGATCCTCACCCGCTTCGTCAAGGGCCTCGCCGCCGCGTTCACCGCACCGACCGGCCTGTCGATCATCACCACCAACTTCGCCGAGGGACCCGCCCGCAACAAGGCGTTGTCCATCTACACGGTGTTCGGCGCGGGCGGCTACTCCATGGGCCTGCTGTTCGGCGGTCTGATGACCGGCGTCGGCTGGCGCTGGACGTTCCTGCTCCCGGTGCCGATCGCGCTCGCCGCGCTGGCCGCGGCCTACGTGCTGGTGCCCAAGGACAAGCCGGCCGAGGAAGGCGGACACGACCTGTTCGGGGCGCTGCTGTCCACCGGCGCCATGCTGCTGCTGGTCTACACCGTGGTCGCCGCGCCGGAAGCCGGGTGGGCGTCCGCGCGCACCATCGGTTCGTTCGTCGCGGTCGCCGCGCTGTTCGCCGGATTCGTCGCGGTGGAGAAGCGGGTGCGCTACCCGCTGGTGCGCCTCGGGATCCTGCGCAAGTCCTCGCTGGTCCGGGCCAGTCTCGCGATCGTGGCGGTGGCGGGCTCCTACTTCAGCTGGCAGTTCATCGTGACCCTGTACATGCAGGACACTCTCGGTTGGTCTCCGCTGAAGCTGGCCATGGCGCTGCTGCCGGTCGGTCTGCTGGTCGTGCTGTCGGCCTTCTTCTCCGACCGACTCGTCGATCGTTTCGGCACCGGGCCGGTGATCGCGGTGACCATGACCGTGATGGCCGTCGGTTACCTGCTGTTCCTGCGGTTGGACACCGCACCCTCCTACCTGACCATGCTGCTGCCCGCGGTGCTGCTCATCGGCATCGGGTGGGTCGGCTTCCCCGCCATCAACATCCAGGCCACCAACGGCATCGATGACGAGGAGCAGGGTCTCGCCGCAGGCGTGCTGCAAACGTCCATGCAGGTCGGCGCGGCCATCGTGCTCGCGGTGACCACGGCGATCATCGCCTCCGGCGCACACGCCGACATCTCGGCCGCCGGGATGCTCGACACCTACCGTCCCGGTCTGGAGTTCGCCGCGGGCGTGTCCATCGTCGGCGCGCTGGTCGCCCTGCTGGCCTTCGTGCCGCGATTCCGCGGCCGGGAGCAGGCGGCGGACGAGGCGAAGGAACTGGAACTCGTCGCCTGACTGCCGTGCTGCCGAGCGCTGTCACCCGTATCGGGTGGCAGCGCTCGGCTCGGCGCGGGCGATATCCGCCACCTCATGCGGCTCACGAGAACGGCGGGGCCACGGTGTCTTTCGCGGAGCGGACGAAAGCGAGTTCCCGGCCGTCGCGCCCCACCCGCGGCCACTCGATGCCGAGCGTGGGATCGAACGCGTCGATATCGTGGTCGAACTCCGGCTGATACTCCAGGGAGCACAGATACGTGACCGTCGAGCCGTCCTCCAGCGAGAGGATCGCGTGGCCGAGCCCTTCGGACAGGAACACCGAGCGCCGGTCGACGTCGTCGAGCAGCACGCTGTCCCAGCGGCCATAGGTCGGCGAGCCGGGGCGCAGGTCGACGACCACGTCGAGGAAGGCGCCGCGCACGCAGGTCACGTACTTGGCCTGTCCGGGCGGGTCCTCGGTGTAGTGGATCCCGCGCAGCACCCCCGCGGCCGACACCGAGCAGTTGACCTGCCGCAGGTCGAACGGCCGCCCGGTCACCTTCTCGAACTCCGAGGCCTTGAACCCCTCGAGGAACATGCCGCGACTGTCGCCGTGCTGGCGCGGCGTGATCACCCACGCGCCCGGCACCGCGAGTTCCCGGAACTCCATGCTCACCAGTCCCGTCCGCGTTCGAGCAGATCGAGCAGGTAGCGGCCGTAGCCGGAGCGGACCAGCGGCTCGGCCAGCGCGCACAACCGCTCGTCATCGATGAAGCCCATCCGCCAGGCCACCTCCTCGGGGACGCCGATCTTGAGGCCCTGCCGTTCCTCGATGGTGCGTACGTAATTGGCGGCGTCGAGCAGGGAATCGAAGGTACCCGTGTCCAGCCAGGCGGTACCGCGGGCGAGCACGTCCACGCTCAGACGATCCTGTTCCAGGTAGGCGCGATTGATGTCGGTGATCTCGTACTCGCCACGGGCGGACGGACGCAGCGACCGGGCGATCTCCACCACATCGTTGTCGTAGAAGTACAGCCCTGGAATGGCGTAGTTCGACCGCGGCGTCTTGGGCTTCTCCTCGATGGACACCGCCCGTCCCTCGGTGAACTCCACCACGCCGTAGGCGGTCGGGTCGGACACCCAGTAGGCGAACACCGCGCCGCCGTCGATTCCGTGAAAGCGATTGAGGCTGGTGCCGAGGCCGGGACCGTGAAAGATGTTGTCGCCGAGCACCAGTGCGGCGCAATCGCCGCCGATGTGGTCGGCGCCGAGGACGAAGGCCCTGGCCAGGCCGTCCGGCTCCGGCTGGACCACGTAGCTCAGGGACAGCCCGAACTGCGTGCCGTCGCCCAGCAGCCGCCGGAACGCCGCCGCGTCCTCGGGCGTGGTGATCACCAAGATGTCCCTGATCCCCGCGAGCATCAGCGTGGAAAGGGGGTAGTAGACCATGGGTTTGTCGTAGACCGGGACCAGCTGCTTGCTCACCCCGCGCGTGATCGGGTGCAACCGGGAGCCGGTGCCGCCCGCCAGAATGATTCCGCGCATGCCTTGGAGTCTGCCAGTTTCGCGGCTCCGGGATTCGGTGAGGTTCCGAGTAGTCCTCGATTCGGTTACGGGCGTTCCGCGGCGGCGGGCTTCGAGCGATTCTGTTGCGTAGGTCACGATGCGCATGGTGTTCTGAAAAGACACTGTGTGAGATGTCAGCGCCGACAGCTCGCTGGGCACGGTCCGGTCGTGATTCGGCGCGCCAGTTGTGAGGTAGGTGCGCGATGGCGACCAGAGACGGCGAGCCCGGTGCGGTGATGAATCCGAAGGGCCCCAGCGCGCAATCGCGTCTGCTGCTGGCCACTTGCATGGGCGTGGTCCGCCCGATGCTGCGAACCTTTCCGGTGACGAGGACGACCATCCCGGTCGGCGCGGCCACCGTCGACGGGCTGGCGCGGTTACGTCCTCGACCGCAGGGGATCGATCGAGAGCAGGTGTCGCTGCACGGCATCCGCCTGGAGATCATCCGCCCGGCCGGTGCGTCGCGTGCGTTGCGCCACGGCGCGGTGCTGTACATGCACGGCGGTGGCTTCGCGATCTGCAGTACCCGTAGTCATCGCCCGGTCGCGGCGAGCCTGGCCCGCCGCACCGGCCTGCCCGTGATCAACGTCGAGTACCGCCAGTTGCCCCGGACGCGGATCAGCGATTCGGTGGGGGACTGCCTCGCGGCCTATCGCTGGCTGCTGCGCCATGGCGCGGATCCAGGGCGGATCATCTTCGCGGGTGATTCGGCGGGCGGATACCTCACCTTCGCGACCGCCCTGCTGGCACTGGAGTCGGGGCTGCCCGCACCGGCCGGGTTGGTCGGCTTGAGCGCGCTGCTCGACCTGGACTACGCGGCGAAGCGGGACTACGTGAACGTCGCGCGCGATCCGTATATCCCGCTCTCGGCGCTGGAAGCGGTGGTGCGCATCGGCGCGGAGGTCGACGGGACGCTGGATCCGAGCCTCTCGCCGGTCAACGCGGCGCTGTCCGCGCTTCCACCCGTGCTGCTGGTCGCCGCCGAGGACGAGGTGCTGCGCTTCGATTCCGAACTGATGGCGCAGCGGCTCACCGCGGCGGGCGTGCCGAACGCCTTGGAGTTGTGGCGCGGCCAGGTCCACGCCTTCATGAGCATCGCGCCGAATCTGCCGGAGAGCAGGGCGGCGCTGGCGCGGGTCGCGCGGTTCGTGCGGGCCAGGATCGAAGGGGACCAGCGGGCTCGGACGGCGTAACCGGTCGGGCCCTGCCCAGGCGAGCCCCGCCCCGCATCAGACGGGACGGGGCTCGCGTCTGTGCAGGGGTGGTGCACTGCTCCGGGCGAAATTATTTCCGAATCGAAGTTATCTATCCTTGATAGCCGAGGTCACGACGTCGAAATCTTGGCGCTTCACTTTTTGTTCAGGATTAGTTAACTTTCGTTCGCGGCGGCAATGAATGAAGCCCCGTCCGCGTGGACAGCGCGGAGGGGGCTTCGATTCGTTTTCAGTTGTCCGTACGGTCGCGGGGAATTACTTCGGGGCGACGAACGGCTGGTTGATGGTGGTGAAGTACTGGATCGCGGCACCGATGGCGACCGGGGCGGTGATCAGCAGCTGGCCCGCGAGGGTGCCCAGCGCGCCGACGGCGATGATGCCGCCGAGGCAGCCGATGGCCGCGGCCGGGATGAACGCGCCGAACAGGCCGACGATGGCCGCCGAGGCGACGGTCGCGCCGGCGATGCCGCCGAGCACGCAGCCGACGGCGCCGCCGCCGATGCCGCCGACCAGGGTGCCGATGGTCGCGCCGGTCGAGATGGTGTCCTTCATGCGGTTGAAGGCGGCCTGCTCACGGTCGTACTCGGACTTCCAGGGCGCCTTGTCCTCGAACGGCAGGGCGACGGGCTTGTAGGTCGCGTGCGCCATGTCGAACTGCGGGGTCAGGGTGGCGGTGTGGTCCGCGATCTCGGCAGCGATCGGGAACTCGAAATCATCCACCCGGAAGGTCATCGGCATGCCGGTCAGCACGTTGCCGTTGGCCGCCTTGACCTTGAAAACGCCATCCTCGACGACCATGGAACCGGCATCGGTCGTGATGATGGACTGGGTGTCGGTCGCGTGAGCGGTGAAGTTCACCGCGTCATCGGCCTCGGCGGCCGGAGCCGCGTTCACGGTGCCGGCGGTGACGCCGAGGGCGGCGATCAGCAGTGCCGACGTCGCGGCGAATTTCCTCATCAGCATTTTGTTTGGAACCTCGATTGAAGCGTTCGGAGGGGACTAGACGAGCAAAATCTAGACCAGCTAACGCGTGGTGAACCCCTTGTGACTGTTTATTCAAATTTTGTTCACCATCGAGACCCACGGCTTGGTGGGGTCGCGGAAATAGGGGCGCTGACCGGGCTTTTCCGTGCCATATCAATCTGAGAGTTCCAATCGTTGGGAAGTCAATGAGACGAATGTCACAGATCGAAAACCTGGAGTTCGGTTTGGCCGCACCGGGTTTCGAGTCCGTCGCCGGTGCGGCGGGGCCCCACGTACAGTCATGGGGTGCGATTGCTCGTCACCGGTGGCGCCGGATTCATCGGCGCGAACTTCGTCCAGCAGACCGTGTCCGCCCACCCGGATACGGCCGTCACCGTCCTCGACGCCCTGACCTATGCCGGGAACCGAGCCTCGCTCGACCCGGTGGCCGATCGCATCGAGTTCGTGCACGGCGACATCGCCGATCTCGACCTGGTCGACGAACTGGTCAGCGGCATGGACGCGGTGGTGCACTTCGCCGCGGAGTCGCACAACGACAACTCTCTCGCCGAGCCGTGGCCGTTCGTGCAGACCAATATCGTCGGCACGTATTCCCTGCTGCAGGCCGTGCGCAGGCACGACGTGCGCTATCACCACGTGTCGACCGACGAGGTCTACGGCGACCTCGCCCCGGACGATCCGGCCTTCACCGAGACCACCCCCTACAACCCGTCCAGCCCGTACTCGGCCACCAAGGCCTCGAGCGATCTGCTGGTGCGCGCGTGGACCCGCTCGTTCGGCGTACGCGCCACGATCTCCAACTGCAGTAACAATTACGGGCCCTACCAGCACGTGGAGAAATTCATCCCGCGCCAGATCACCAATCTGATCGATGGGGTCCGTCCCCGGCTCTACGGGGCGGGACACCAGGTACGCGACTGGATCCACGTCGACGACCACAACCGCGCCGTGTGGGAGATCCTGCGCCGGGGCCGGATCGGGCAGACCTACCTGATCGGCGCCGACGGCGAACTAGACAACAAGTCCGTGGTGCAGATGATCCTCGCGGAGTTCGGCCGCGACCCCGACGATTTCGACCACGTGACCGACCGGCCCGGCCACGACCAGCGCTACGCGATCGACGCGACGTCGCTGCGTTCCGAACTCGATTGGCGCCCCCGTTACGCTGACTTCCGCGCCGGACTCGCCGCGACGATTCAGTGGTACCGGGACAACGAGAACTGGTGGCGCCCGTACAAGGCCGCCACCGAGCACGCCTACCTCGCTGCGGGCGAGCGGACTCTCAGCGCGGCGGGAGACTGAAAGGCGCCCCGGGCGATACCCGAGACGCCGCTCAGCCCCAGACGATGGTGTAGTACTTCGCCGCCGCCGCGATCAGCGCCACGCTCGTCGCCACCAGCACGGTGACGGCCGGGCCCACGGTCGGGGTCTTCCCCGCGGAGTCCGTGAGCCGCAGCGGCATCCAGCGCAGCAGCACCGCGAGCGTCACGATCGCCAGCGGCACGAAATAGCGGCCCTGCACGCCGTCGATGATGTAGTAGCCGACCGGCGTGAACGACATGTACAGCGTCACGTAGATCATCGCGACGCTCGCGGCCATGGTGAGCGCGACGATCAGGGTGCGGCGGAAGGCCGGGACGGTCATCCGTTCCGCGATGCCGATGCTCACCGCGAACGCGAGCAGGCAGGCCAGCATGGCGATGGCGGGCACGTCGACGTAGGCGAAGCCGAGTTCGCCGAAGAACTGGCTGAACCAGCGCTGGTCGCGCAGGGCGATGCTCTCGCCGAACACGTGCACGAACTCCGGTGGATCGCGCAGGATGCCGCTGAGCTGGTCACCGGGACGCACCGAGTGCCACTGGTGCGGCGGCCGCATCAGGCCCATGCCGTCGCCGGTCGGCGCCGCTATCTTCATCCACACCGCGAACGCGAGCGCGCCCGCCGCGGCGAACACCCACGGAATCCCGCGCCGCCACCCGCTGAATCCGAATCGGTCGGCGGGCACCAGGGCGACCAGCAGCGCGAGCAACACGTAGGTGGGCTTGCTCACCGGCAGCAGGATCGTCGCGGCCAGCAGCGCGCCGATCTCCACCCGGCCCAGTCGCATGCCGAGGAAGATGGCCTTCACCAGCAGCGCGGAGACCAAGATGGCCAGCGCGTTGGTCATGGTGTCGGCGGTCACCGTGCCCGCCTGGAACACCGCGATCGGCAGCACGGCGACGGTGAACGCCAGCCACTGCACCCGGTGCGCGCGCAAGGCGTACAGGCCGAACCCGACCACAGCGAGATAGGCCACCAGTCCGGCGAACCGGGTGAGCAGGAGCAGGCCACCCACGTTCAGCCCGAATAGTTCGCCGAGGCGGATGCCGATAGCGGCCGGAATGTAGGGGATCGGCGAGTAAGCCGCGGTATTGGTGAACCACACCGGTTCGGTGGCGTCCGAGACCGCGGCGCCGGTCAGTTGGTCGTAGCGGGCCGGGTCGCCCACCATGGGATCCGGCTCGTCCGGGTTGGTGGAGTAGTCCCGCAGCGCGTAGCCCATCAGCTCGGTGATGCTGGACGGGACGTCGCCGCCGTAGGCGATGCCGCGATCGTCGTGGATCCGCTGCGGCAGGAACCCGACGTGCGCGACCTGGTAGGCGCGACCGAACTGGGTGATCTCGTCATGACCCCAGAACGGCGGGGTGAGAACGGTGAACAGCGCACCGAAGATCGTCGCCAGCAGGGTGAAGGCGATCGTCGCCGCGCCCAGGCGCGTCACCACTCGCTCCGCGAGACCTTTCGCCGACCGGTCCGTGCCGGTGGTCGCCGCCTCGGCGTCCACAGCCGGTAGCGGGGCGGTGTCGGTGGCGGGTAGCGGCGCGGTGTCCGAACGCTCGCCCAGATTCTCCTCCGGCGTCGCGGCCCGATCCGCCGAGGTCGTCAACGCCCGGCTCCGCCGTTGCCCGCGCTGCGCGGGTCCTCCGCGCCCACCGCGGTGTAGCGCAGGTAGACCAGGCGCGCGGCCTCGTGGCGGGAGCGCCGGATGCCGTCGAGGATCAGTCCCGCGGTCCAGGCGAGGCTGCCGAGCAGCAGCAGCGTGAAGGCGAGGAACAGCGTCGGGAACCGCGGCACCGTGTGGGTGTTGTAGAACTCGACGACGATCGGAATGGTCAGGACGATCGAGACCAGCCAGCTCAGCGTGCCGAACAGGCCGTAGAACGCGACCGGCCGCTCGTGCCGGGCCAGCCCGACGATCAGGGCGAGGATCTTGAATCCGTCGTGATAGGTGCGCAGCTTGCTCTCGCTGCCCGCCGGACGATCGCGGAAGCCGACCGGCACCGCCGTCCGCGGCACCCGCAGGTGCAGGGAATGCACCGTGAGCTCGGTTTCGATCTCGAATTCACGAGACACCGCCGGAAAGCTCTTCACGAACCGGCGGGAGAACACCCGGAAACCGGAGAGCATGTCCTCGACGTTCTCGCCGAACACCTTCCCGACCACGCCGTTGAGCACCTTGTTACCGGTCTCGTGGCCCGCGCGGTAGGCCGAGGCGCCCTCGTCCTGCTTGCGCACGCCGAGCACATGGTCGTAGGGGCCGTCGAGCAACGTCTTGATCATCAGCGGCGCGGCGGACGCCTCATAGGTGTCGTCGCCGTCGACCATCAAGTACACGTCCGCCTCGATGTCGGCGAAGGCGCGGCGCACCACGTTGCCCTTGCCCTTGGTGTGCTCGTGGCGCACGATCGCTCCGGCCTCGCGTGCGCGCTCGGCGGTTTTGTCCGTGCTCAGATTGTCGTAGACGTAGACGACGATTCCCGGCACGGCGGCCTGCAGATCGGCCACGACCTTGGCGACCGAGGCCTCTTCGTTGTGACACGGAACCACGGCGGCAATACGGAGCTCGGTGGAGTCCACCCGGGTCAATCCTCGCGATCGGTGGTGAATGTGGGAACACGGGGAGGGTACAGGGAACTCACAGTTTGCGCGTGGCCGACCTCACCGTGTGCGGAGGCGGAATTTCCCCGCGCGGGCGCTTCGGCGCTCCTGCGGTACCGTCGGGCCGTGCCATCCAGTGAGTCCACCGCACCCGCGGACGAGCCAGTGACGCAGGAGACCGAAGCGATCGTTCGCAAGGTGCTCACCGCGCTGCGCAGAGGCGGGGCTTTCCTGGTGGTCGGCGCGATCGGGTTCCTGGTGGACGCGGGCACGTACAACCTCCTGGTCTTCTGGGGTGGCGAGGGCGTGCTCTATCACTACCCACTACCGGCAAAGATCATCGCGATCGCGGTGGCCACGGTGGTGACCTATTTCGGCAACAAGTGGTGGACCTTCGCGCACAAGCGGACCGACAATCCCGGTCGCGAATACCTGTTGTACGCGGTGTTCAACGTCGTCGCGATCGGCCTGCAACTGGGCTGTCTCGGCTTCTCCCGCTACGTGCTCGACCTGTCCAGCCCGCTGTCGGACAACATCTCCGGTACGTTGATCGGGCAGATCGTGGCCGTGGTGTTCCGGTACTGGGTCTATGACAAGTTCGTCTTCACCGGAGCGCGAGCGGGTACCGGCAGCGCCACCGACAACGAATCGGCGAACGTTTAGCAATGCTTCGAGCACACGTCGGCGTGGCCGTACGGCGGGCAGCCGCACAGGGCGGTTGATATCCTCACCCCCGCCGTGAAGGCATCGAGGGGCGTGTCTGTCCCGTCCGGCACAATGAGAATTTCGAGGATTTCATGGATCAGTCGGCTATCGAGGCCGTTACCGAAACAAACGATCGCTCGACGGCCGCTGAGGCGCCTGCCGCGCTGCGCGCCGACCATCGGGCGCCGGACCGGCTCGTGCTCCAGCGCGGTATCTTCGCCGGTCCGTCGGCGAAGGTGAGCGACGAGCTGTACGCCGTCGTGAAAGGTGGCGCGCACCGAGAACGCCAGACCCTGCGTTTGGACAAGGGCGCGACCGCGCACACCAACACCTATTTCGGCCGGTTCGCCGCGAGCTACTGGCAGCGCTGGACCACGGTCACCGATGTGCGGGTCACCATGGTGCTCGACGTCGCCGCCAAGGCGAACATCCGTCTGGTGGCCTCCGACATCGCCGGTCACCGCAGGATCATCGACACCCAGCGGGTCGACGCGAGCGGTTCGGTCACCCTGACCGCCCCGCTGGACCAGTACGTCGACGGCGGCGCGCTGTGGCTGGAGTTCGACGCCATCGGCGGCGCGCTCGGCATCGCGGAGTTGAGCTGGACCGCCGTCGCGCCGGAACGCGTCCGTCCGGTCGCCATCGCGATCTGCACCTTCAACCGTGCCGAGGACTGCGCCGAGACGGTCGCGGCGCTGTCCTCCGACCCGACCGTGCTCGCCGCGATCGACGCGGTGTACGTCGTCGACCAGGGCACCGATCTGGTCGAGAACCGGCCGCGTTACCAGGAGGTCGCACCGGTCCTCGGCGAGAAGCTGCGCTACCTGCGTCAGCCGAACCTGGGCGGCGCGGGCGGCTTCACCCGGGGGCTGTATGAGGTGTCCGCGGTCAACGAGCACGCCGACGTCATCCTGATGGACGACGACATCCTGTGCGAACCGGAGACGGTGCTGCGCCTGAACGCGTTCGCCAACCTGACGGTCGAACCGACCCTGGTCGGCGCGCAGATGCTGTTCCTGCTCAACCCCGACTACCTCAACGTCGGCGCCGAGGAAGTGCATCTGAACCGGCTGCGGCACGGCCAGAAGGTGCCCAAGGCGCTGCGCAACACCAGCATGTTGAAGAAAAACCAGGAGCGCCGTGTGGACGCGGGCTACAACGCCTGGTGGACCTGCCTCATCCCGGCCGAGGTGGTCGCGAAGATCGGCCTGCCGATCCCGATCTTCTTCCAGTGGGACGACGTGGAGTACGGCATCCGGGCGCGCGAGCACGGTTTCGTCACCGTCACGCTCCCCAACGCCGCGGTCTGGCACGCGGACTTCTACTGGAAGGACTACGACGACTGGGCGCGCTACTTCAGCACCCGCAACTCGCTGATCGTCGGCTCGCTGCACACCGAGTTGGACGGTAAGGACATCTCGGGCCGGCTGTTCCGGGAGATGGCCGAGCAGCTGGTCGCGATGCAGTACGGCTTGGTGCACACCACCCTGCAGGGCATCGAGGATTTCTTGAAGGGCCCGAAGGTGTTGCGGGACGGCGGTATCGAGGCGCTGGCCGCCGCGCGGACCAGCCGGGCCGACTACGCCGAGACGATCAAGCATCCGGCCTCGACGCCGCCGGTCCGTTCCGCGGACATCCAGTTGCGCCGTGCCGGTGGGGAACCCAGCCGCGCGAAGCTGGTGCTGATCAAGCGCGCGATCAATCAGTGGCTGGGCCGCACCCAGCACGGCATCATCGGCGTCACCAGGGAAGACGCCTACTGGTGGCATGTCTCGCTGTTCGACCACGTGGTGGTCACCGACGCCTCGCAATCCGGTGTCCGGGTGCGTCGGCGCGACAAGGCCCGCGCGCTGCGGCTGCTGCGTCGGATGGTGCGTGTGCTGCGTCGCCTGCGCCGTGAGCTGCCCGCGGTCCAGGCGCAGTACCGCGCGGCCATGCCGGAATTGACCAGCCGCGAGAATTGGGAGCGGTTGTACGGGATCGAAAGGTCCGGCGCTCCACGCGCCTGACCCGAGTGCCCCCGAAACCGCGTTCAGGTCACTGACCGGTTTCGGGGCGCCCGTATCTTGCGTGCGCGTCAGAGAAATAGATCGGTGGTGAGTTCCCCGTCGCCGGGGGTGACGCGGTACTTGTCCAGGTCGGTGATGCCGTGGGCGGCCAGGACATCGTCGTCGATGAAGAAGTTGCCGCTGGTTTCCTTGCCGGGCGAGGTGAGCACCAGGTAGGCGGCGTCGGCGTAGATGTCGGGGGTGCGCGAGGTGGAGACCATCTCCTCGCCGCCGAGCAGGTTCTTCACCGCCGCGGTGGCGATCGTGGTGCGCGGCCACAGTGAATTGACGCCGATGCCGTCGCCTTTGAGCTCCTCGGCCAGCCCCAACGTGGTCAGCGACATGCCGTACTTGGCGATCGTGTAGCCCAGCGCCATGCCCGCCCACTTGGGGTCCAGGTTCAGCGGCGGGGACAGCGTCAGGATGTGCGGGTTGCGCCCGGCCTTCGCCGATTCGCGCAGATGCGGGATGCTCAGCTTGGACAGCAGGAAGCTGCCTCGGCAGTTGATGTCCTGCATCAAGTCGTATTTCTTCATCGGCAGTGCGTCCGTGGGGGACAAGTCGATCGCGGAGGCGTTGTTCACCACGATGTCGATGCCGCCGAACCGCTCGACCGTCTGGCGCACCGCCTCGGCCACCGACTCGTCGACGCGAACGTCGCCGACGAACGGCAGTACCTGCCCGCCCTCCGCCTCGAGTTCCGCGGCGGCGGTGTGGATGGTGCCCGGCAGCTTGGGATGCGGCTGATCGGTCTTCGCGATCAGGGTGATGTTGGCGCCGTCGGCCGCGGCCCGCTTGGCGATCTCCAGCCCGATGCCGCGACTGCCGCCGGACATGATCATCGTCCGGCCCGCTAGCGGCTTGGATCCCGGTTCCGTCATCTGACCTGCTCCTTCGTTTCCGCCGCAGGCATCAGCCCGCGGCTGTACGCGCTTGCAGACTAAGCGTAAACCCGCTCGTTATGCAACCAGTTGCATAGGTGGTGCGAAGAGAGGGCACCGGCGTGCCGGTGCCCTCTTCCGGTTCAGGCCGTGGCGGCGATGAGCACGATGTTCAGCAAGAACATCAGGCCGACCAGGGCCCAGACGATGTACAGGAACAGCAGGCCCGGCGCTTTCTGCGGAACCGGTCCGATCGCGCCGTTGAGGAAGATCACAACCGGCGGCTTGTAGTAGAACCGCGCGGCCTGTCCCTCGGCGATCGGCACGGTCACGTTCGCCGAACCCATGTCGAACAACCACGGGGTGGTGACCCGGACGTGGTACTGGCCCGGGCCGACCGGGATGTGGTTCGCGCCCCAACGGGTGTTGGGCACCCGCTGTCCGTTGACCAGGATCTTCGGCTTGGTCAGCCCGAGCATGAACGTCCAGAGCGAATACGAGGCATCGATGGTGATGCCCGGCGGATCGGCGGGCCTGCCGTAGCCCTGCGGGCCGAACTGCTGCGGTTGACCGTACGGTTGCGGCTGACCGAACTGTTGCGGCTGGCCGTAGGGCTGCGGCTGCCCGTACTGCGGTGCGGGCTGGGCGAATTGGGGCGCGGGCTGCCCGTATGGCGACTGGCCCACCTGAGGTTGGGCGAGATGCGGTTGGCTCGGATGCTGCCCCGCGGGCGGCGCGTACTGCGCGGGCGCCTGCTGAGGCGGGTACTGGCCGACTGGCGGCTGCTGACCGAATGTCGGCTGTCCAGGCCATTGGCCGGGCTGCTGACCGGGTGGCGGGTACCCGCCGGGCTGACTCATCTATCCCTCCCAGATAGCGAACGATGCGAAGGGCACCCTACCGTGCCCCCGCTCGATCAGCGTCGCGAGTTCCGCTCCCGGAACATCTTGCGGTGCTGCTTGCTGATGTCCCGCCAGGCTCGCTCGCGTTCGGCTTGCAGCCGTTTGTCGGTGCGCGCCCGCATCCACTCGTTCTCCCGGGCCAGCTTGTCGTAGCTGTCGAGCCTGCGCTGGGTGAGTTCGCCGTTGTCGATCGCCTCCCGCACCGCGCACCCGGGTTCGCCGTGGTGCGCGCAATCGCCGAAACGACACTGGGCGGCAAGGGTTTCGATGTCGCTGAAGGTCTTCTCGATGCCCTCGGTGGCGTCCCAAAGCCCGACGCCGCGCAGCCCCGGCGTATCGATCAGGGTGCCGCCGCCGGGCAGCGGGCGCAGCTCCCGGTGCACCGTGGTGTGCCTGCCTTTCTTGTCGGTGTCGCGAACCGCGTTGGTGGCGAAGACCTCCGCGCCGAGCAGCGCGTTGGCGAGAGTCGACTTCCCAGCACCGGAGGGTCCGAGCAGCGCGACGGTGCCGTCGAGCAGCGCCGTGAGCACGTCGAGCCCGAGGCCGGTGTTCGCGCTCACCTCGAGCACGGCAGCGCCCGGCGCGACGGCGCGTACCTGGGCGAGCGGGAGGTCGTCGGCCGCGTCGGCCTTGGTGAGCAGCACGATCGGCTGGGCATTGCTCTCCCACACCAGCGCGAGCATGCGTTCGATGCGGCCGAGATCCACGTCGCCGTCGGCGGCGGCACAGATCAGCACGGTGTCGACGTTGGCGGCGAGCACCTGGCCCTGGGACCGGCCGGAGACCGACGATCGCATGATCGCCGATCGGCGCGGCAGCAACCGGCGCACCGCCGAGGTGGCGTCGACGGTCACCCAGTCGCCGGTGCACAGCCCGCTGACCTCGGAATCCGGGCGCGGGCAGCGAGCGCGGGCGAGCCCGTCGGGCGTGGCCACATCGCATTCGCTGCGGTCCATGCGGATCACTCGCGCGGGCACACAGTCTTCCTCGATCATCGAGGCGTACTGCGCGGCAACGGCTTCGGTCCAGCCGTAAGGGACGAGAAGGTCGCGGTCGACCATGATGGAAGGAGTCCTTCGTCGGGCGCCGAACCCGACGAAGGGTTCAGCGAGCGGAGAATGAGGTGGAGTTTCGTGTGGCGGCATGACCGACGTCAGCTCGCCTGAACACGACAACCCGAACGTTCCTCGTCACGGTCCACACCTCCTTGCCTCTCTCGCAGTTCTGCCCACTCTTGCACTCGACTCCGGCTCCGCACAACCGAATTACCGATTCGGGTCGGGAAGCGCCACGCATCGGACTGATCCGAGGCGCCGCGCGGCGACCTTCCGAGCTCAGTCGGGCTTGCCGAACTGCTCGTGGCGGCCGAGTGAGCGTAGGTGGAACCACTCGCGCAGGCCGGCCGGGTCGCGGCGGGTGACGAGGAAGAACCAGGAGAAGCGAACCCACTCCTGGGGCAGTAGTTTCCGCATACCCGGCTGCGACATCAAGTAGCCGCGGTTGCGGTAGGTGAAGTAGCGCTTCACCGGATCGTCGGGATATTGCGTGTGCATCCGGCCGCCGAGAATCGGCTTGAACTCCGCCGCACCGTTGGGATGCAGATATGCCGTCTGCAGGCAGGTGCCGAAGGGCAGCCCGGAGCGCACCAGCCTGCGATGCACCTCCACCTCGTCACCGCGCACGAACAGGCGCAGGTCCGGCACGCCGATCACGTCGACCGCCCGCGCGGAGATCAGCGCGCCGTTGAACAGCGAGGCGATGCCGGGCAGGAAGTCGTCGTCGCCGAGTTCCGAGCGCAGCCTGCGCCAAACCACGCCGCGGCGCAGCGGGAAGGCGAGGCGGTCGGGTTCGTCGATATCGCAGACCACGGGCGAAACCTCGACCAGACCGTGCCGGTTCGCGCAGTCCAGCAGGGTGGACAGCACATCGGGGCCTTCTGGCCTGCCGTCGTCGTCAGCGAGCCACACCCAGTCCGCGCCGATGCTCAACGCGTGCAGCATGCCGAGCGCGAACCCGCCCGCGCCGCCGAGGTTGTGCGCCGAGCCCAGGTAGGTGGATTCCACCGGCTGGTCGCGCACCAGATCGGCGACTTCGGTCTCGTTGCCGTTGTCCACCACGATCAGGTGGTCCACCGGCCGGGACTGCGAGGTGACGACCTTCAGTGACTCGGCGAGCAGTTCGCGGCGCTTGTGCGTGACGACGACGGCAACGACGCGCGGCTGCGAATCCGGATCCGGCGCCGCGGATTCCGCGGCGGGATCGGCGAGCTCGACGGCATCCTCCGGTGCGGAGCCGATCCGGGCCTGCGCCCCTTCGTCGATCGGGGTGTCCTGCCCGGTCGGCTCACTCATGCTGTGGCCTTCCTGGCATGTGCGGGGCCCTCCGTGGTCACGCTTCGCTGCCGCCTCCGGGCCTGACCGCTCATGCCTGATTCCGCTCCAATTCTCGATCTGATTTCTCGCCCCGCTCCGCTTCCATCTCGCGCAGCACGGTCGCGACGTGATTCCCCGCCTCCGGCCCCTCATAGGCTCGCACCACTTCTTCGATGCCGCCACGCAAGCGGATCTGGCCGTGGTCGATCCACAACGCCGTGTCGCACAACTGCGCGAGGAATTCGTTCGAATGGCTGGCGAAGACCAGGATGCCCGAACGCGCCACCAACGACTGCAACCGCTTGCGGGCCTTCTTCATGAATTCCGCGTCGACGGCGCCGATGCCCTCGTCGAGCAGCAGGATCTCGGGATCGATCGAGGTGACCACGCCCATCGCGAGGCGCACCCGCATACCGGTGGAATAGGTGCGCAGGGGCATGGACAGGTATTCGCCGAGCTCGGTGAAATCGGCGATCTCATCGATCTTCGACAGCATCTGCTTGCGGGTCTGCCCGAGGAACAGTCCGCGGATGATGATGTTCTCGTAGCCGGAGATCTCCGGGTCCATGCCGACGCCGAGGTCGAACACCGGAGCCACCCGCCCGCGGATGCGCGCACTGCCCCGCGACGGTTCGTAGATGCCCGAGAGCAGGCGCAGCAGCGTCGATTTGCCCGCGCCGTTGTGCCCGACCAAGCCCACCCGGTCGCCTTCTTTCAGCGACAGGTTGATCTCCCGCAGGGCCTCGACCACGACGACGTCGGATTTGTTGCGTCCGATCGCGCCGCCGGCCTTGCCGAGGAACGCCTTTTTCAACGACCGCGATTTGGCGTCGAAGATCGGGAATTCGACCCAGGCTTCCTGGGTCTCGATACTCACACGACTCATCGGGGCGCTCCTATACCCAGTACGGCACGCGCGAACGGAACTGCTTCATCGCGAGGATCGCCACGATCCAGCCCAGCAGGGTGATCACGCCGACGACCAGCCAGTGCCGCAGTTCTTGCGGTTCGCCGAGCAGGGGCGCCCGGACGATTTCGAGATAGTGGAACGTCGGCACGAGTTCGGCCAGCTTCGCGCGGTCGCCGTTGTTCATCTGCGATTGCAGCGTCTTGGTCGTCCACATGACCGGGGTCAGCACGAACAGCATCAGCGTGGTGCTGCCGAGAATCGGCGCGATGTCGCGGTAGCGCGTGCTGAAGATGCCGAACACGATCGACACCCACATCGAATTCAGGAAGATCAGCGCGATCGCCGGAATCGCCATGAGGCTGGCCACCCCGAGATGGCGCCACACGCCGAACGCGGCGAGCATCACCACGTAGATGACCATGTTGTGGGCGAAGAAGAGCAGTTGCCGCCACACCAGCCGGTAGACGTGCACGCTCAAGGCCGAAGGAAGCTGCTTGATCAGGCCCTCATTGGCGATGAAGACCTCCGAGCCCTCCAGGATGCTCGCGCTGATCACGTTCCAGATGATCAAGCCGACCGTCACGTAGGGCAGATACTCCCGCAGCGGCTGGCCGAGCAGCGCCGCGTACAGCACACCCATCGCCACGGCCTGCAAGCCGGTGGCAATGGTGATCCAGAACGGACCGAGCACCGAGCGCCGGTAACGCTGCTTGATGTCCTGCCAGCCGAGCGACAGCCACAGCTCTCGCTGCGCGAAGCCGACCGCGAAGTCCTGGAACGCGCGCCGGAACGTCTGGGAGTCCGGCACGATCTTCGCCACGGTGGCTCCGGCGTGCAGGGTCTCCGTCTCCGGTGTTGCCGCGCTCACAGGGTCCTCCGGTGAGTCGTCGCCGGAACGCTCCGTGTGCTCGGCCGAGGGGGTCGGCGAGCTGTCATCTGAACGTGCTTGGTCATCGGAACCAACTGAGCTCTCTTCAGGACGCACCGCACTCGGATCGGAGACCGAGTCGGAGCGAGCGGCAGCGGCGGGCACGGTGCACGAGACTACCCCGGCCGCTTCCCGCCGCCGCGTGGCACACGCGCGTCGCCGGTCTCACAGGTACTGGCCGGAACCGCCGGTGACGTGACCGGCTTGGCCGCCGCGCGGGTCGACGGCGTTGAGGCCGGGCGGCAGCGCGCCTTGGCGCATCTGTTCGAGCTGGGCGCGCGCGGCCATCTGCTGGGCGAACAGCGCGGTCTGGATGCCGTGGAACAGGCCCTCCAGCCAGCCGACCAGCTGGGCCTGCGCGATCCGCAGCTCGGCGTCGGTCGGGACGGCGTCGTCGGTGAACGGCAGGGTGAGCCGCTCGAGCTCCTCCCGCAGTTCCGGGGCGAGGCCCTGCTCCAGCTCCCGCACCGAGGACGTGTGGATCTCCTTCAGGCGATTGCGGCTGGCCTCGTCCAGCGGGGCGGCGCGCACCTCCTCGAGCAGCTGCTTGATCATGGTGCCGATGCGCATGACCTTCGCGGGCTGCTCGACCATGTCGGCGAGCGATTCGCCGGAGTCGTCCCGATCGTCCGACTTGTCCTTGTTATCGTCGGTCACGACCTGCGCGGTGAAGGGAGCCCCCGGTCCGGCCGCCGCCGGGATGGCCAACGGCCTGCCGTCGGGTCCGACAACGACGATGTGGTCCGGTGCCTCGTCCGAGTGCGTCATGGTCCCTATCATGTCGTGTTCGCTCCGAACGCGCTAAGCCGGTGTTCCGCGGACGGGCACACTGGGCAGGGCGCGGCGCGTGTCGCTGGTACGCACCGCCCTGGGAGCCGGCGTTCTATTCTGTTCGGGTCGTGTGATTCGGATTTGTCGAAAGTCGGTCGCCATGCTGAGTCCCAGGTCGCTGTGCTCTCGCCACGATGTGGAGGGGAACGCGGTTACACAGGCTCGCCCGCTGCCCTTAGAGTGGCCAGCATGACTTACGACGTCGCGCGGGTTCGGGGCCTGATACCGTCCCTGGGCGACGGCTGGATCCATCTCGACCCGCAAGCGGGCATGCTGATCCCGGACGCGGTATCCCGGGCTGTTTCAACGGGTTTCCGAACTTCTTCCTTCTCGCATATCGGCCGAACCGCCGCGGCCGTGCGCAGCGCGGCGATTCTGGACGCGGCCCGCGAGGCCGTCGCGGACCTGGTCGGCGGTGACCCGGCGGGTGTCGTGCTCGGTCCCGACCGTGCGGTCCTGCTGGCCTGGCTGGCCGAATCGCTGAGTTCCCGCCTCGGACTCGGCACCGGCATCGTGTTGTCCAGGCTGGACGACGAGGCCAATGTCGCGCCGTGGCTGCGCATCGCCAACCGCTACGGCGCGCACGTGCGCTGGGCCGAGGTGGAGATCGAGACCTGCGAGATGCCGTCCTGGCAGTTCGAGGAGTTGATCGGACCCACGGCGCGGCTGGTCGCCCTCACCGCCGCCTCGCCCATCGTCGGCTCGGCGCCCGCCGTGCGGGTTGCCGCGGACCGGGTGCACGAGGTGGGCGGCCTGCTGGTGGCCGACGCGTTCGGCGCCGCGCCCTACGCGCTCATCGACATCGAGGAACTGAACGCCGACGTCGTCGCGTTGAGCGCACCGGCGTGGGGCGGTCCGCAGATCGGCGCGCTGGTCTTCCGTGACCCCGCGTTCCTGGATCGGATCCCGTCCATGTCGCTCAACCCCTACGCGAAGGGCGCCGAGCGGCTCGAGGTCGGCGGGCACCAATACGCGCTGCTCGCGGGCCTGACCACTTCGATCGATTTCCTGGCCGGGCTGGACGAGCGGGCCCACGGCACCCGGCGCGAGCGGCTGGAGATGTCGATCACCTCGTTGCAGGACTACCACGACCAGTTGTTCGAGCACCTGATGAGCATGCTCGACTCGATCCCGAGCCTCACCGTGATCGGCCGCGCGTCCACCCGCATTCCCACGGTCAGCTTCACGCTCGCGGGCATGCAGGCGGAGAAGGTCGCGGCGAAGCTCGCCGACAACCGGATCGGCACGGTGAGCGGTGTGCACGGCGGCAGCAGGCTGCTGGACGCGCTCGGCGTCAACGACGAGGGCGGCGCCGTGACCATCGGGCTCGCGCCCTACACCACCAAGTTCGAGATCGATCAGCTCGGCAGGGCGCTGCTGGCGCTGGAGTGAGCGCCGCTCAGAGTTCCGCCACCCGCAGCACGACCTTGCCGACCACCTCGCCGGAGTCCAGCAGCCGGTGCGCTTCGGCGGCCTCCTCGATCGGCAGTTCGGCCGCGATGACGGGCGCCACCGTGCCGTCGGCGATCAACGGCCACAGCTGCCCGCGCACCTCCGCCACGATCTCGGCCTTGCCGCCCGCTCCGGTCGCGGGCCTCGCGCGCACGTTGGTGGCGTGGACGGTGCCCCACTTGCGCAACAGGGCGCCCAGGTTCAGTTCGGCGGTCACTCCGCCCTGCATGCCGATCACCACGAGGCGGCCGTGCTCGGCCAGCGCGTCGACGTTGCGTCCCAGGTAGGCCGCGCCCATGTTGTCGAGGATGACGTCCGCGCCGGAGCCGCCTGCGCCCGACCGCTCGGCACGCACGGCCGCGACGAAGTCGTCCTCTTTGTAGTTGATAAGCACGTCCGCCCCGAGTTCCGCGCAGCGCGCCAGCTTCTCGGCCGATCCGGCGGTCACCGCGACGCGCGCGCCGAGGGCCTTGGCGACCTGGATGGCGTGCGTACCGATCCCGCTGCCGCCGCCGTGGATCAGCACCAGCTGGTTGGCCCGCAGACCCGCGGTCATCACCAGGTTCGACCACACGGTCGCCGCCACCTCGGGCAGCCCGGCCGCCGCGCCCAGGTCCAGGCCGTCCGGAACCGGAAGCAACTGGGTGGCGGCCACCACGACCCGCTCGGCGTAGCCGCCGCCGGACAGCAGCGCGCACACCCGATCGCCGACCGCCCAGTCGCGCACTCCGTCGCCGATTCCGGCGATCACGCCGGAGCATTCCAGGCCGAGTAGCGGGCTGGCTCCCGGCGGGGGCGGGTAGAAGCCCTGACGCTGCAACAGATCGGCCCGGTTGACACCCGCGGCGGCCACCTCGATCAGCACTTCTCCGTGTCCCGGCTTCGGCTCCGGCGCTTCGGCCAAGACCATGACATCGGGACCGCCGAAACCGTTCAGATCTATAGCGCGCACCATGCCATAGTGCTCCGCGCGGACGGACGGCCGCGCGCTGGCCCCCGGAGCCGACCTTTCCGGACCGATCCGGCAAGCGGCCTGCGGTGACCGGCGTCACGGACTACCGTTCCGGTGATGAGTGGCGGCTTCATCGATTTCCAGAACGAGATCTACCTCGGCGGTCTGGGCGGCGTGAGACCCGAATTGCCCATGACCGCAGCGGGTCTGGAGTCGCTGGCGCGGGAGCGGCTGGATCCGGCCGCCTTCGCCTACGTGGCGGGCAGCGCGTCCGCGGAGCGCACCGCCGCCGCCAATCGATCCGCCTTCGACCGCTACCGCATCCTGCCGCGGATGCTGCGCGGCTCCACCGGCCCCGGCGCCCGGGATCTGTCCGTCGAGGTGCTCGGCACGAAACTGGCCGCGCCCGTGCTCACCGCGCCGGTCGGCGTCCTGGAACTCCTGCACGAGGGCGGCGAGGTGATCGTGGCGGAGGTGACCAAGGAACTCGGCCTCGGCACGGTGCTGTCCACGGCCGCTTCCTCGACCATCGAGGACGTCGGCGCGGCGGCCGGTGCGTGGTGGTATCAGCTGTATTGGCCCGCGGATGACGAACTGGCCTGCTCTTTCGTCCGGCGCGCCGAGCAGGCCGGAGCTTCGGCGATCGTGGTCACCGTGGACACTCCGACCCTCGGCTGGCGGCCGCGCGACCTGGAACAGGCGCACCTGCCGTTCCTGCACGCAAAGGGCATCGCCAACTATTTGTCCGACCCGGTGTTCCGGGCCAAGCTGCCCGCCGCGCCGGAGGAGAGCGAGGAGGCGATGCGGACGGCCATCCTCACCTGGGTCGGCCTGTTCGGCAACCACACGCTGCGGCTCGCGGACCTCGCGCTGCTGCGCGAATGGACGGATCTCCCGATCGCGGTGAAAGGCATCCTGCACCCGGACGACGCACGTCAGGCAGTGGATGCCGGCGCCGATGCGGTGGTGGTGAGCAATCACGGCGGCCGCCAAGTGGACGGCTCGATCGCGGCGCTGGACGCGCTGCCCGCGGTGGTGGCCACCATCGGCGACCGCGCCGACGTCCTGTTCGACTCCGGCCTGCGCACCGGTTCCGACGTGCTCGTGGCGCTGGCCCTGGGTGCGAAGGCGGTGCTGTACGGGCGGCCGTGGGCCTACGGCCTCGGGCTCGCGGGCGCCGCGGGGGTACGGCACGCGCTGCGCACGTTGCTCGCCGATTTCGACTCCACCCTCGGCCTCGCCGGATGCGCCAGCCCGGCCGCGGTGAACCGCGCACTGCTGTCCACGGTGCGCTGACCTGCGAGAGTTGCCCATTTCGGCAGTTCGTCGCGCATAGAATGACCACCGTGCATCCCGAACCGAGCGGTCGCGTCGTGGCCGAGCCCCGCTGGCTCACCCCGGCCCAGCAGCGCGCCTGGCGCGCGTACATGGACGGCCACCAGCGCCTGATGACAGCACTGAATCGTCAGCTGCAACGTGACAGCGACCTGACCGTCGCCGAATACCGGATCCTGGTCCTGCTCTCCGAGGCGCCCGACCGCTCGTTGCGGATGAGCGAGCTGGCCGACGGCGTGCTGTCCTCGCGCAGCAAGCTGACCCACCAGATCCGGCGGCTGGAGGCACAGAAGATGGTCCGCCGCAACACCTGCCTGGAGGACGGCCGCGGCGTGCTCGCCGAACTCACCGACGAGGGCCTGCGCCGCCTGCAAGCCGCCGCGCCCGGCCACGTCGAAGCCGTCCGCCGCCATTTCATCGACCTGCTGGCTCCGGCCCAGCTCGAGGTGATCGCCGACGTCTTCGGCCGCGTCGACGAGGAAATCGGCAAGCACTCCGGCTGAGCCGTCCGCTACGATCAGGTCCCTGGAGACGTGGCAGAGCGGCCGAATGCACTCGCCTTGAAAGCGAGCGTCGCGAGAGCGACCGGGGGTTCAAATCCCTCCGTCTCCGCTCCACTCGTCGCTGGCCCATGCTCATGGAGAGCATGTGCCGGGCTCGTTTCGCAATTTTTTGTGGGGGGTGCAACCCCCACACCCCGTCCGGCGGGCTTCGCCCCCGGACCCGCTGTGGGTTGAGCCGGGTCTTCCGCTGCTGGCTGGGTCGCGTTGCTGGTCCGGGCACCCGCTGATGGCCGGAGGTTGCCGTTGACGGTTGGACCTTCAGTTGATGGCTCGGCACTGTCCCGTTGGAACCGCCGCTGGTTATAGTCCCGTGTCGGCGCGGAAGTCTCTGCGGACGAAATTCGGCCGGATGTCCATGTCGGGTGGGTCGTAGTAGCGGTGGAAGGTCGGGGTCAGGCCGGAGGAGATCGGCGGGTTGATCCAGGACCAGTCGGTGGG